>JAPORH010000170.1 GCA_026710325.1 Litoreibacter sp.
TCACCGCCAAGTCTTACCGCCACGCACGCGCCGACGCATTTCGGCTATGGCAGGACTATACCCGCGAGATGACCGCCTGAAATTCGCAACACACATAATCGCAACCTACGCCAAATAACTTGGCAATGCCCGTTGACGTTCTTTGGTCCGGTTTGATCGACGATCTAGCGGAGGTTCACTCCTTCCAGATCATCTGGTTTCAGCCGATAGCGGATTACGTTGCCTTCATGGAGCCCTGCGATCTGCTCACGGACGTATGCGACAACATCCGCTCGATCAGAATCGGGCACGCCAGCAGCCAAAGCCATCTCATCAACCGCATCGTTTCGGAACTCCTTGAACTCGAGAACGCAGCGTCGGACGGCTGCGCGAACAAAATCCCGATAGGCCAGAGCCGCTTTTTCCGGGCTCTCCACCTCAGCGCGGAGAATTCGGTACTTTTCGGCGGAAGCCAGATACGCATCTATGTAGACCTCGCGCAGCAACGCGACGTTGTTCAGTTCATAGACCCCGATGAGCCCGTCAATGTAGTCGCTGTCCTCCATCGTCGTGAACGACATCGGCGCAAGATCGGACTTCAGAAGTGGGATGTTCGAGGCCACGCGCGAAGTCCGTTTGTTAACGTCGGCAAAAGCCTGGAGATACGGGATGTGCACTAGGAGGAAGAAGGACTGTTCGAACGGATCAGTGATCTGCGCGGCCTTGTGCAGCAGGATGTCGAACTCCTCTGCGATCGTGACCGCATCGTCTAGCGGTCTATAGCTCGAGTGCGAGATCCCGACCGGCATCGCTCGCAATCGGCCCGACATCGCAGGGTCCGCCAGAAGACCATCCGAGAGCAGCGCATGAATCGCGAACAGATCAGGACGCCGAAGCCCGATCTCATCGAGATTGTCGACGACATACTGGATGGCTTCCTTATGGTTGAGGATCATCAGGGCTTCTTTTCGATCCTTTCCCGCAGCTTCTTCGCCAAACCTGATCAGTCGCTCAGTCTGCAGAATGTCGTAGGTGTTCCCCTCCATCCTGGACGATGCCCAACTGAGATCGACCAGAAGCTGTTCAAGGATCCGACGTGCGTATGTTCCGGCTGGAATTGCGCCTCCCTGCGGGCTACCGGCCTCCAACAGCCTTTTGCGGTCTGATGCAGACAGGTACGAGGTCTTTTCCGGGACGTATGCGTCGAGAAACTCCGGTCGATAAGAAACCAGCGCTCGCCTGTTATATGGCGTCGACAAGTGCGCCCGGACGACCGCGCTCCCGGCAATCCTGTATCCCGTCGCCCTGCCCTTGCCAGATACCTCCAGGCGACCCTCCTCCACCATGCGCTTCAAGAGGCGCCATACGGTGGTTTCGCTCACATCCCTTGCAACGCCCTTCCGGATGGCATCGCGTCCGGCACCCGGGTTCTCGCCGACAAATTCGAGAACGTCTTGATCCGACAAGGCCATGAAACGATATCCCGCAAGCGTGAAACGATTAGGATATTGGTACACCTATATTTTTCCTCGGCGCAAGTTTTCGTTTCACGGATTTTGAAACGATTATTGGGTCAGGAGGCAAAAGCCGCCTTCGTGAAATTGCCGAAACGATTATCACATTGAAATTAATACTATTTCTGTTACGCTACATGAATCGTTGCGCGGCGAATGAAACGATAAGCAGAACGGCCGAATGTGCGTCAGGCATCCACAACGGAAAACGGCAAGATTCGAAACCATATGAGGAAAACAGTGCTCTCACGGAGCCTTTGCACCCAACAAGACCGGCAACGGGCTAGCCGAAAGCGACTTGTGGTCCTTCACCTGCAACCCCCGCATCCACCAGCTGCTCACGATCCGGCAAGTCTTGGAGCGACTCCAAATCGAACGCCACGAGGAACTGTTCCGTCGTCACATAGGTGTAAGGGGCCCCGCGCCGTGGGGATCGTGGCCCTGTCCCAATGAGACCGCGCGCATGCAGGCGGCCGATCAGGTCGCGGCTAATTTCTTTCCCGAAAATGTCCTTCAATCCGTCGCGCGTGATCGGTTGATGATAGGCAATCGCAGCAAGCACCGCGACGTCGTATTCGCGCAAGCCGAGGTCCTGGTCACCCACATCCGCGGCCGTCCGGATCGCCGCCGCATAGGCCGGACGAGTCCGCAGCATCCATCCGCCGGAAACCTTCGCCACTTCGAAGGAGCGCCCCTCGAGATCAGCCATAAGATCGTCGATCAACAGATCGACCGAGGCCTCCTGCCCGACCACCCGCGCGAGGTCCTCGCGCGGCACGGGCGAGGCGGAGGCAAAGAGCACGGCCTCAATCCGGCGCATCCATTCGCCCCAGCGCAGGTCGGCAGGCAACTCGTCCAGCTCGCGATCCAGCCCCTGATCTGCGTGATCCTTCGCCATCACTTAGACGCCGTAAAGCCGGAACGTGTCACGACCGCTCAGCTCGCGCACAGCTCCGAGCTCGACCAGCCGGTCACAGAACCGCCGGGCGGCCCTGTCGGAGCGCAGCGACGTCAGCGCCGACGGAGCCACAGCGTCACGGCTCAAGAACAGCGCCACAGCCTCATCGGATCCCTTCGCTCGGAGTTTGGGCGCGACCGCGTAAAGCCGCGCCGCGCGTCGGGCAAGATCAGTGGCCTCCCGCATCGCCTCGAGCACGCCCGCCGAGATCGCCTGATAGCAGGCCAAACGTAGCTCTTCACCCAACTTCCGCAGTTCGGCCCGCTTGAGACCGAGTGCGAGGAGCGGCAAGACATGGCTCCACGCGAGGGCCTGCGCTAATGCCGCGTCCGCCAAGATCAACGCCGACGCGGGATCGCGAGGTCGATCCGCGAGAACCGCCTGCAGCACGGACGCAGCCCGCGCCACCGGGGGCCCCTGCCCCGTATCCAGCCAGTTTGCGATCAGCTCCGGATCCAGATCCGGAAGCGCCCGGTGCATTGCTCCCACCGTGACCGGCCGCTCCACCGCTCGAAACCATGAGAGACAGATTTCACCCGCGGGACCCGGGCCGTCGCCCAGTTGCAAAAACGCCACCGCGTCGCGCAGGTCCGCAGCCCGTTCCGGGCGTCCCTGGTGCGTCAAGCAGGCCTCTGCCGTGCGCAGCGCCAGCCGTGCTCGCAGCAAGGTCTGGGGGACGTCGTCCCGGTTCACCACAAGATGCAGATGGCTCAGAGCCGCGCCCGACAAAAACGCCACATCTTCAGAGGTTTCTGGCCGCGCCGAGGTGACCCAGGACGGCATCAGGGGTATGGTCTTGAGGTCGTCGACGAGCTCATGGCGGGCATAAGTCATGCCGCAAGACTATCTTGTCGCGGCGCTTTCGTCCATAATATGATGTGCAAAACGCCCCACTCTGCTGATCCTCGCTATGTCCAATAAGTTTGCCTTATTGGACATATATGTGATAGGCTTAATGTCATGAAGCGTCGCCGCCATTTCCTGGGCAAAAACGCCCCGAATTGCCTCTCTCATCGAGGAAGTTTCCGATGCGCCCAGCTATCGCACAAGATCGACGTCGTAGGCTTGCATCTTGGTATCGGCACTCACCAAAGACAGCCCCTCGTGCCGCGCCTGTGCGATCAACATGCGATCAAACGGGTCCGTGTGGTGCAAAGGAAGCAGCGACGCAGCCTGCGCGTGCGCCCAGGAGATCGGCAAGGGGCGACACCCCGCATCTACGGCGATATCAAATATTTCCTCAGGCACATCGAGTTTGCCAATAGAACGCTTGATTCCGATCTCCCAAACACTTGCAGCCGAGAGGTAGAGTTCACCATCCGCCACGGCGGCGCTCTGAACCTTGGTCAGCCGAGGGTCGTCAAGGACAGCCCACAGCAGAATATGCGTGTCCAGCAAAAGACGCATCTAGGACTGGGCACTTGTCTCAAAAGCTTCAGCAATCTCTTCGTCACCGTCGAACATATCATCCGGCAACGTAAAGGCGCCTTCCATCGCGCCGATCAGTGGGCGATTAACAGGGCGCTCGGCCGCGACGAGCCGCGCAACAGGTTTGCCATAGCGGGTCAGCTCGATCGCCTCACCAGCCTCCGCACGGCGGATCAATTCGGCAAATTGGGCCTTTGCTTCCGCGATGGCGACTTGCATATGCGATCTCCAATTACTGACCAACATATAGGTCATAATCATGGCTAAATCAAGAGTTCCAATCGCCCTGCCCTCTCATGTGGCTGGCTCCGGTACGCTCGACCGTCTTGTTGAGACAGCCCGCGACTACGCCAAAGCTGCGACCGCCGAGAACACCAACAAAGCCTATGCGGCCGATTGGAAGCACTTTGCGCGCTGGTGCAGGCTGAAGGGAACAGAGCCCCTCCCCCCATCGGCCGAAATGGTCGGGCTGTACATCGCGGATCTGGCAGCAGGCGACGGTAAGGCCCCTGCCCTATCGGTTTCCACGATCGAGCGTCGACTGTCAGGGCTGACTTGGAATTACCAACAACGCGGTATGTCGCTGGATCGCAAAGACCGGCACATCGCCACAGTGTTGGCCGGTATCAAAAACAGCCACGCGCGACCGCCCGTTCAGAAGGAAGCTATCCTTGCCGAAGACATCCTCGCTATGGTCTCCACCCTGCCCTTCGATCTGCGCGGACTTCGTGATCGGGCAATCCTACTCGTAGGATATGCGGGCGGGTTCCGGCGCTCGGAAATCGTGAGCCTCGACGTAGGTAAAGACGACACCATCGACAGCAAGGGTTGGAGCGAGATCGAGAAGGACGGCTTGGTCGTGACACTTAGCGCCAAGACAGGCTGGCGCGAAGTGGAGATCGGGCGCGGGTCCTCAGACAAAACCTGTCCTGTGCACGCACTGGAGCAATGGCTGCACTTCGCGAAGATCGACTTCGGACCTATCTTTGTACGCACTTCACGGGACGGCAAACGCGCACTCGAGGCGCGACTCTCCGACAAACATGTCGCCCGGTTGATAAAGGCTACGGTTCTCAAAAGCGGCATTCGATCCGACCTGCCCGAAGCCGAACGTCTCGCACTTTTTTCAGGCCACTCCCTCCGCGCCGGTCTTGCCTCGTCCGCAGACGTAGATGAGCGATACGTCCAAAAGCAACTGGGCCATGCCTCCGCAGAAATGACGCGTCGATACCAGCGCCGGCGGGACAGGTTCCGGGTGAACCTGACCAAAGCGGCGGGGCTTTGAGACCAAAAGACATACACATTTCTCACGCTGCCTGAGCCCCGAGGCGCCCGAAAATACTCCGCTCGAGATGCAGCTCCCCTGCCCCAGCCTTCTCGACCATACCGCGCAGATATCCCCCTGGAGAAGCAACTTCGCCTTTGGCATGTTTGTCAAAAACAAGGACCATAGCCGCCGCTGCCGCTTGTTTGCCGAGGCTTTCTTGTGCTGCCAGCCACGCATGCTCGGAAACACCGATCATGGGCCTAAGCTCCCCAGCAACGCGGTACACATCGCCCCAATCCTTCAGATAGCCGCCAAGATCCCTCGCCCAGGTCGCAAACTCCGGACAAGCTTGCATGATAGTTGGAACATCAATCGCGACCCCGTTGGGCCTGGATCGTTCGTCTTGCGCCGTCTTCTCAACCCTTTCTTCGGTCTGGGGTTCACGCTCGACGCCTGCCGCGTGCTCTTTTTCAGAGCAGTTACTAATTACAGGAGTGAGATGATTTGTAGTTAGTATATGAGGTTCATTATTGAACTGCTTGGGGTTCATTTCTTGTGTTTGATTGTCAACGTGCACAACCTCCATTTGCTCAGAAGTAGCGCGCGTCGCCACGAGGAATGCCTCCTCCACTTGTTCCTGTAACTCCACAAGCCAACGAAGCAAGCGTTCGAGCGTCGACGACGCGACAGGACGCCTGGGCAGCTTGCCCAAGAGCGCCTCAAACGACTGCTGAAAGTCGCTCCAGGGGCCGCTCAGAGCGCTACTGATGGCCGCGTCGAGTCGCGCACGGATCATGCGCCTCGAAACTGTGATCTTGCGTCTGAGAAGTTGGCAAAGCTCTCGTTCGGCAGCAAGATCTGCCTGAAGCTCCTCGAATTCTTCGACCCGTGCTGCAAGCGGCGACAAATCAAAGCCGTATGCTTCTAGGATCACTCCGTTTTCGTCTCTTTTGCCCCAGCGTTTGCCATTGGAACTGTCTTTGAAGGCAATGATACCTGCCTCCGCGAGACGACGTGCGTGTCTCTTTAGAGCAGATAGGGAAAAGCCGGTGTGCTCCATCAGATAGGCATTTGAAGGCCACACGATTGGCCGCTGCCCCTCCTCCCAGTCCTGAGGCTGTGTGAAAGCGCCAAGCGTATCGAGCAGCATCATATCTCCGGCCTTAAGATTGATGTGCGCCCCAACCCGCTTAACGGCCACGAATGCGCGTGTTTTGGGTATATTCATCTGTTTACCGGCTTGAGCGAGCTGTTCAGCCACGCCAAGACCCGGTGTCGGCTTGCGCCAACCTGTATTTTGCATTGGGTGTTTTCGCCTCCTCTGGTCAGTGGAAGGCAAAAGAAATCCGTCCGCTCAGGAGCGTTCATTGTTGACAGTGATTCGCTGGAGAACTACCTTGTAAGTGATCAAACCTATTGGATTAGCTCTCAGGCCCTCAGCTTGGGGGCTTTTCTTTTGCCTGTATCATCCTCTGTTTCTGCTCATTGTTATTGTTCGTCCATGCCGTTTACAGCTGTAAACTCGGCATAGGATTTTTTTATGATTTCAGAGAAGTGCGTATCGAGCCAGTCTCCAAACGCTGCATTCTTCCCCGTTCGCTTAACCGAAACGGATACCGCTTTCTCACCAGTTTTGATCGTGACACCTTCTAATGGGGAAGTCTCCTTTGCCACGCTTGTTGGGCGTGCTTCTCTCTTTTGAGTCTCCGCAATCAAACCAGAAAGACGATCGTCGGACCCGAAGCCCTCAAGGCCCTTAAGAACTGACAAGGCGGAACGTTCGGACAGTCGCTTAGATTGAAACAGATCTGCAAGCTCAGTCCACTTCGGGCGTCCCGATTTCGGAGCAGGGCCGATAAGGTCGCCAACAGACCTCGGAACGAGATTTGTTACTTTTGTAAGATGGCTTAACCCTGAAACTGTCAGACTTAGGACGGACCTAACTGCGGCGGTGTCGTGCCCGGCATTGTGTATCTCCTGAGCAAACCTTGCTTTCTCGTAGAAAGAAAGATTTCGTCTCGCTGCATTTTCTAGACCCTTGGCCAAAAGTGCATTTGCATCGTCCAAATCCTGTACATTGGCCCGCACTTTGATACCCAGTTCAAGGCAGGCTCGCAGTCTGCGTCTTCCGTATATGACTTCAAAACGACCATCAGTTTTTGATCGCCGCACAAGGATCGGAACCTGTTGCCCACCTTCTCGGATACTCTCCTTAAGAACATCGAAACCATCGCTTTCGTCAGTTGAGTTTACAGCTGTAAACCCGTCCAATCGATCGGATGGACCCCAATCATCAATAAGCTCAGGAGCGATCTCGCGGATCGCAGCCAGCGACCCTTGTAACGCACCAAGTGCAGGCGCACTGGTCCGCGTCCCAGTTTCGCGAGGGGTGGCTCCGGATCGGGCGATAGTGTTGGCGATGCCGGACATGTCTCCAAGAGTTTTACGCGCCATCAGTTGCGCCCCCATGCCTGATGGATCATCAACTCTACTTCTCGCCCAATAGCATCCATAGAATTCTTCGCTCGGTCATACGTCTCTCGGGTCATCTCCGCGCGTATAACTTCGTAAATCGATTGTTTCAGGAGAGTTGCATCACTTATTGCAGTGCTTTTCAGTGCAGTCGCGGACATTACTCTGTCTTGAAACAACGCGCGCATGAAAGAGGTCAACTGTTGTGATGGAATGTCCGTGGGTTCATCCCGAGTGATCAAAAACTTGAAGTGATCGTACTGAAGAGACGCGCCGGCGTCCTCCATAATACTCATATAGGCGCCAGCGAGCTCAAGAAATTGAGCGGTGGACGAAACGTCGAGCATAGAAGGCGTCAGAGGTACTATAAGTGAACTGGCTGCCGCCATGCCCGAAATTGTCAAAAACCCAAGCTGGGGCGGACTGTCCATTAAGACGATGTCATAGTCGTTCTCCACCTGCGCCAGAGCAGATCGTATGCGCAAAAAGAAAGGGCTTTCCGGATTAGATTGAACAGCAGACTCTGTCTCGAACTCAGATAGAATTAGTCGGGCCGGGGCAATCGAGAGACCCGGAAAGTACGTCGAGACGATAACGTCCTGCATCGCTACCGGATCGTCGTACCGAATTGCATCGTAGACAGTCAGGCCGTCGAACTCCACTTCAGGACTGATGCCACACATCGAAGTTAGCGATCCTTGTGGATCTAGGTCTACAACTAAGACTCGATAGCCTTTAAGAGCAAAGAAATGGGCAAGATGAATGGACGTCGTACTTTTGCTGCTCCCACCCTTAAAGTTCATAAGCTGCCAAATCTGCAACTTCTCGTCGCTGGTGCGGCTTGGAATGTACCGGCCCTTCTTGCGAGATGATCCTTCAAGAATCTCTCGAGCTCGCAAAATCTCATCGGCCGAATAATACCTCCGACCTCCTCGGTTCTCCTCAGGTTCTGCGATCGTCCCTTCAGCGTGGAGCTTTCTCATGAACTGCCCAGACACTCCTAACAGCTCCGCTGCTTCAGGCGCAGGAAACTTCCTAAGTGACTTTGTGTTGTCTGGAGCAAAAGCGGTGAGCAAGTGTTCGCGGATCGCAGCGTTCAACCGGTCGGAAATATCGGTCGCCAGCGACGAAGGACGCTCAGTGTCGAGTGGTGTCACGGAAATCATGAAGTTGCCCAAAATCCTCAAATGTAGCTTTTTTCGCGCTACTTGGGGATATCAGCGATGATTCACACCCCTAAGTCAAGATGTTTCGCATATTTAGTGTCTATCTCATACCAAGAGACTATATACGATTAGCTCGCGCTAACAAGTTTACAGCTGTAAACTAGGGAGATCGAAACCCCAGGAATTCCGTGCGCTCCCTAACCGCCGCGTTTTCGACATCACTAAGCTCGCAGACAAGCAATAAGTGACGGTACCAAGGTTGCATCTTCAAGTTTGACAAAGCCGCGGCTCAGTTCGTCAAAAAATCAAAAGCCCGCTCAGCTTCAGCGGCGGCTTTGAAAATCACCGACTGATCCGCCCGCATGGCGTTAATCCAGGTCTCGATATACGCAGCGTTCTGATCGAATGCCGGTGGTAGGCCTAGATGATCGCCAAGCATAGCTGACGCCAGTTCGGCGACCAGTTCGTCGAACGCGTAATCCTCTCTGCTTTCGTTGTTGGCGAACCGGTCAAGCCGCGAGCTATGGCCAGTCGCATGCGCACATTCATGGCCGAGTGTGGCGAAATACGCTGCGGTCGAATGGAAGGTTTCAACGGGCGGCATGTGCACGAAGTCGCGCTCGGTGTCATAATAGGCGCGGGGGTTGGAGGATGTTTTGCGCGCGATCCCGGTGGCGTCGAAGAATGACATCAGACGCGCGTCGGTTTTGGTTCCAAGATCCTGCGGCGGGGCAGGGCGGATGTAAAACGCCTCGGGCAGTCCATCGATCTGGTCGGCGTTAAAGACAGCGTTACAACGCAGAAACGGAATACGTTCGTGACCGTCGCCGTTCTTATCTTCGAAAGTGCCGTAGAAGGCTGAACGTGTCGCCTTTTCGCCTTTGCGGACCTGACCGCCTAGCTCTGCGGCTTGTCTGTACGTCATCCACTTGGCTGAACCGAACCCTTGGGCGTGAGCGGAGGCCCAGAGGACCAGGATATTGATGCCTCGGTAGGCCTCGCCGTTATGGCGAAGCGGAAGCCGGGGCAGGGCGGTAGAGCCGGTCCAGGGCTGGCGCCATGGAGGCGTTCCTGCTTCCATGGCTTTGATGATCTGATCTGTGACGTGCTGGCGCAAATTGAATTTTTTGGTCTGTTGCATGACCGGTCTCCTGAAAAGAAAAAGGCCACCGCCGCTCTTGTCCAGAACGGTCGGTGGCGTTGACGGCTCGATCGGTTAAAGGTCTTGCGCCAGCATGAGTGTGAGAACACGGCGCACGTTTGCCGTATCATTCGGATCGTGCGGCGCCTCTGTGTAGCTCGGGTCAAAAAGATCAATGCGCCAAAAGACCCTAATTACTTCTGATTTCGCCGGAACGTCGAATTGACCGGAGCTATGGAGACGAGGGCATTCATCGTCGTCTTGGAAATTGCGGTAATCGACGAGTGCATTTAGGATGTCGCGTTGAACGAACGGACCAAGCTCTGCAATCGAGCGGGTGATGACGAAGCGACCTTGAATGTTCTCGGGCATGCCAAGCGTTGTGCGAAAGAGATCGTTCGTCGCGGCATTGCCAAGTTATTTGGCGTAGGTTGCGATTATGTGTGTTGCGAATTTCAGGCGGTCATCTCGCGGGTATAATCCTGCCATAGCCGAAATGCGTCGGCGCGTGCGTGGCGGTAAGACTTGGCGGTGA
>JAPORH010000072.1 GCA_026710325.1 Litoreibacter sp.
AAGCTTCAATTCGAATCCTTTTCGCTCCTCGTTTCAAGTAGCGTCGTGTACTATGGATCTCGACAAAGCTTTCGGGTCGCACGGGGTGCGCCAGCGGGCCGTTATCCTCGCGGAACTGGCGCGCGCGCAGCATCAAAACGTCGTTGATCCGCTCCACCGCATGTCCGCGCGTGTCGCCTGAAAACTGCTGATCACGGTAAACCGTTAGCCCTTCTTTAAGGCAGAGCTGGAACCAATCGCGGCAGGTGATGCGGTTGCCGGTCCAGTTGTGAAAATACTCATGCGCGATAATCGTCTCGATCCGCGCGAAGTTTCCGTCGGTCGAGGTGTCGGGGGAGGCCAAAACGGCGGAAGAGTTGAAAATGTTCAAGCCCTTGTTCTCCATTGCGCCCATATTGAAGTCATCGACGGCCACAATGTTGAATAAGTCCAAGTCGTATTCGCGGCCGTAAACCTCCTCATCCCACTTCATCGAGCGTTTCAGCGCGTCCATCCCAAACGCCGTCTTATGCAGATCGCCGTCGCGGACCCAAATATTCAGCGCGACCTCGCGGCCCGATTTGGTGGTGAATGTGTCGGCCAGATTTACCAGATCGCCCGCCACCAGCGCGAATAGGTACGCAGGTTTGGGGTGAGGGTCATGCCATTTTCCACCGCCCAGGTCATTCCCGTTGGACAGCTTGATCTTTTCCTCTCCCTCGATGGTCACGCTGAACACACCCATCACGTCGGGCCGGTCGGGGTAATATGTGATCTTGCGGAACCCCTCCGCCTCGCATTGGGTGCAATACATCCCGTTTGACATGTAGAGCCCTTCTAGTGCCGTGTTCGTCTCCGGGCTGATCTCCACCTCTGCCTCGAAGGTAAACGGCGCATCGGGGACCTGAGCGGTCAGGCCCAGCTCGGTGATTTTTGGCTCGACCTCACTGCCGTCAATTTTAGCCCATTTCAGGTCAAGCTGCTCGCCATGCAGATAGAACGTTTTGTCCGTAGCCTCCGGGTTCGGCTGGAATGCGATCTTGGAGATGACCCGCGTTTGCGTCGGATGCAGCTTGAAGGTCAGCTCGACCGTGTCCACCAAATACGTGGGCGGCGTGTAGTCTTTCAGGAAGATTTCCAAAGGGGCGGGGACAGCTGCGTCTTTCATGGGGGAGGGCTCCTTGGGTTTTCGCATTCCTACTTGGACTTGGTTATACAAGAACTTCAAGTCGATACCGAGGGCAGCGTCGGGACCTCGGGGTGGGTGCGAAGCGCTCTCCCCATTGGGGAGGTCCGGGCGGTGTTGTCGATCCAGCTGTGCCACCTAAATCCCCTATATGTCGAGCCCAACTCTTCTTTGGTACAAACGCGACCTGCGCTTGGAAGACCATCCGGCGCTTAACCGTGCGGCGGAGCTCGGGCCTGTTGTCCCAGTATATATCGTTGAGCCTGACTATTGGGCGCTGCCCGACACGTCTGGGCGGCAATGGGCGTTTCTGCGCGAAAGCCTGGAGAGCTTGCAAAGACAGCTCGCTCACCTTGGTGCGCCGCTGGTGATCCGAATGGGCGATGTGGTGGAAGAGTTTGAAAAACTTCGCGCCGAAACCGAGGCAACCCGCCTCATCAGCCATGAAGAGACCGGTAACCTCTGGACTTTCGCGCGTGACAAGCGCGTGGCCGCATGGGCCCGCGAAAAGGGCGTCGCGTGGGAGGAGCTGCCGCAATCGGGCGTCATGCGACGCCTACCGTCGCGCAATGGCTGGGCAAAGCAACGTGACGGGTTCATGTATCAGCCACAGCTCTCTATGCCAGCGGCGCTTCCTCCTCACGGCATCGACCCCGGCGCAATCCCTGATCTCGACCTACCAGACACATGCCCCGAACGCCAAAGAGGCGGGCGCGACCAGGCGTTGTCGCTTCTGGGCGGCTTCCTGACCGAGCGGGGGCAAAGCTACCGCAGCGCCATGTCTTCGCCCTTGGCGGGGGAATGGGCCTGCTCCCGCCTCTCGCCGCATCTGGCAATTGGCACGCTTTCAGTTCGTGAAGCCGCGCAAGCCGGGCGCGCTCGCAAGGCGGAGGTGAAGGGCACGCGCACCGGTTGGCTGGGCTCCATGCGGTCGTTTGAGGCGCGCCTTGCCTGGCGGGATCATTTCATGCAAAAGCTGGAAGACGAGCCAGAGATTGAGGCGCGCTGCCTGCACCACGCCTATGAAAATCTCCGCCCGCGCGAAAGCGATGCCTCGCGGCTAAACGCCTGGGAAACGGGCCAAACCGGACTGCCCTTTGTCGATGCCTGTATGCGGTTTTGCGCGGCGACGGGTTGGCTCAATTTCCGGATGCGTGCGATGGTAACGGCGGTGGCCTCCTACCACCTATGGCTCGATTGGCGCAGCCATGGCCCGCGTTTGGCGCGGATGTTCACGGACTACGAACCCGGCATTCACTGGTCCCAGGTGCAGATGCAATCGGGCACGACCGGCATGAACACGGTGCGCATCTACAACCCGGTCAAGCAGGGCACCGATCAGGACCCCGACGGCATTTTCACCCGCCGCTGGTGTCCGGAGCTTGCAGAGGTGCCGGACCGCTACCTGCAAGAGCCATGGTTGTGGGAGGGCGCAGGCTCCGTGCTTGGCCGCAGCTACCCGGAGCCAACCGTCGATGTTAAAGCCGCCGCAAAAGCCGCACGAGAAGCGGTATGGGCCGTGCGCAAAGGCGACGCCTTCCGGACGGAGGCCGCGCGCATTGTCGACAAGCATGCCTCCCGCAAGGACCCACGTTTTGTCAATGATCGTCAGCCGCGACCGCGCCGCGCAAAGCGTACTAAACCACCCAAAGATCAGCTGAGCTTCGATCTCTGATGGCCAAGATGCGCAAGAAATCCGACCTGCCGCAAAAGACCTGCGCAACCTGCGGCAAGCCCTTCACTTGGCGCAAAAAATGGGCCGCGGTCTGGGACGAGGTGCGCTATTGCTCGGAGCGGTGTCGGCGCGAGAAAAGTAAAACCTGACGCTCTGGTCAGATTTTCTGACCACTTCTTGCAAAGCCCTGTTTCGTTTCGTAAAGGAAACGAAATCAAGCAACTGCGAGACCCCCGACATGACGAACCGAGTGACCCGATCCGAGCTTCAGATCGACCCTATCTATTGCGACTTCATCGAAAGGGGGGCTCTGGAGGGCACGGGCATCAGCGCGGAGACATTCTGGGCCGCCCTGTCAAAGCTTACCCATGAGCTTGGGCCAAAGAACCGGGCGCTGTTGGAGAAGCGAGAGACAATCCAAGCCAAGATCGACGCCTGGCATCTCGAAAATCGGGCCAAAACCCACGACCAAAAGGCCTATAAAGCCTTTCTGCAGGAGATTGGCTACCTGGTCCCCGAGGGGGATGCGTTTCAGATCGATACGGCCAATGTTGACCCGGAAATCGCCTCTGTCGCCGGTCCGCAGCTCGTGGTGCCAATCACCAACGCGCGCTACGCACTGAATGCGGCCAATGCCCGCTGGGGCTCTCTTTATGACGGGTTCTACGGGACCGACGCTATCGGGACACCTGCGCCGAAAGGGGGGTATGACCGGGGCCGCGGGGCGCGCGTGGTCGCAAAAGCGCGCGTTTTTCTGGATGAGGCCTTCCCGCTTGACGGCACCAGCCACGCCGATGCGCGCCGGTATCATGTAAGTGACGGCGCGCTGCTGGTCGATGATATGCCGCTCGCTGAGCCTGACAAATTCCTGGGCTACCGGGGTCACCCGAAGGCGCCAGACGCGGTGATCCTGCGCAACAATGGCCTGCATGTGGAACTGATCTTTGATCGCACTGACATGATCGGCAGCCGCGATCAGGCGGGGCTCGCGGATGTGCGGCTCGAAAGCGCGCTCTCGGTGATCATGGATTGTGAGGATTCGGTGGCCTGCGTCGATGCCGAGGACAAGGTGCTGGCTTATTCCAACTGGCTGGGCCTGATGAAAGGCGATCTGGAAGAGACCTTGGAGAAGGGCGGTAAAACCATCACCCGCGCGCTCAGCCCGGATATGCGTTTCAACGCGCCTGATGGGTCTGATGCGAGCCTTAAGGGCCGCGCGCTGATGCTGGTGCGCAATGTCGGCCATCTGATGACCAACCCGGCTGTGCTGGACCGCGACGGGGATGAGATTTTCGAAGGGTTGATGGATGCGCTGACCACCGTCGCCATCGCCATGCATGATCTGAAGCGCGAAGGTGGCAACTCCACGCATGGGTCCGTCTATGTGGTGAAACCCAAGATGCACGGGCCCGAGGAAGTGGCCTTCACAGACGAGATTTTCACTGTCGTCGAAGCAGCGCTCGGCCTGCCGCAATACACCGTGAAGATCGGCATCATGGATGAGGAGCGGCGCACAACTGTCAATCTTAAGGAATGTATTCGCGCGGCCAAAAGCCGTGTTGCCTTTATCAACACCGGGTTCCTGGACCGCACTGGCGATGAAATCCACACCTCGATGGAGGCGGGACCTTTTAGCCGCAAAGACTTCATCAAGCGCAAAGCCTGGATCGGCGGCTATGAGAACCAGAACGTCGATATCGGGCTGGAATGCGGGCTGTCCGGCAAGGCGCAGATCGGTAAGGGCATGTGGGCCATGCCGGACATGATGGCCGCGATGCTGGAGCACAAGATCGAACACCCCAAATCCGGTGCCAATTGCGCCTGGGTTCCATCGCCGACCGCTGCCACCTTGCACGCGCTGCATTACCACAAGATCGATGTGTTTGCGGTGCAGGAGAAGCTTTTGAAAGGCGGGCGGCGCGGCTATGTGGAAACCATTTTGGAGATCCCGCTGGCCTCCTACCAGATGTGGAAAGAGGACCAGATCATGCGCGAGGTGGAGAACAACGCGCAAGGCATTCTGGGCTATGTCGTGCGCTGGATCGATCAGGGCGTGGGCTGTTCAAAAGTGCCCAATATCAACAACATAGGCCTGATGGAGGACCGCGCAACATGTCGGATTTCCAGCCAGGCGCTAGCAAACT
Organism: Litoreibacter sp.; assembly: GCA_026710325.1. Taxonomy (GTDB): domain Bacteria; phylum Pseudomonadota; class Alphaproteobacteria; order Rhodobacterales; family Rhodobacteraceae; genus Litoreibacter. The sequence goes on from JAPORH010000072.1 coordinate 4,985, forward strand.
GGCTGCATCACGGTGTGGTGGAAGGCCAGCAGGTGATGGGGGCCATGCGCAAGATGGCGGCCGTGGTCGATGAGCAAAATGCGGGCGATCCTGGCTACCGTCCAATGGCGCCCGATTTTGACGGCATCGCCTTCCAGGCGGCCTGCGATTTGGTCTTTAAGGGCCGCGACCAGCCGGCGGGTTACACCGAGCCAATTCTGCATGCCCGGCGTTTGGAACTGAAAGCAAGCTAGGGGTTTCGACACGCTGTCGCGCGCCGATCCGCGGGGGAAGGCTTTGCCCTCCCCCGTACCCCCACCCAGGATATTTTTGAAGCAATGAAGAACAGGAGGCCCTGATGGCCGAAATCTCGCTCAACAAAGCCCGTACGATCATCCGCAAGACACTTGCCAAAGGGCGGGAGATGGACCTCAAACCGCTCTCAGTTGTGGTGCTGGACAGCGGCGGTCACGTCAAAGCATTTGAACGCGAGGATGGCGCCTCCCCGGGCCGCTTTGCGATTGCTCATGGCAAAGCATATGGTGCGGTGATGCTGGGGATGGCCGGCAAAGCGCAGATGGCGCGGGCGGAGCAGCAGCATTATTTTATGACCGCTGTAAACGGGCTTTTTGGTGGGCAAGTGGTGCCTGTGCCTGGCGGCGTTCTGCTACGCGACAAACGCGGGCTGATCGTGGGAGCGGTGGGCGTGACCGGCGACACATCTGACAACGACGCGGAAGCCGCCGTTGCAGGCATCGAGGCGGCGGCGCTCACAGCAGAGGTTTAACGCGTTCTTAGTGTGCACAAACTATGTGCTGCCCTGCGGGTCGACCTGAGCGGCCTGTCGAGCTATGTAACGAGGACGGTACAATAACCAAGGTACGCAAATGACCCGCCCAGTGATTGGTGTGATTGGCAACCACTATATGCTCAACGATGAATATCCCGCTTACGCAACGGGGGAAATGAGTTGTGACGCGGTGGTCGATGCGGCAGGTGGCATGCCGTTTATCGTTGCCTCGAACCCGCGCTATGCCTCAATTGCCGAGCTGATGGAGGTGTGTGACGGGTTTGTCTTTACAGGCGGTCGGCAAAACGTGCACCCGGAGGAATATGGCGAGGGCGAGACCGAGGCACATGGCACCTTTGATCGCGGCCGCGACGCAGTAGCCCTACCGTTGATCCGCGCCTGCGTGGCCGCTGGGCAGCCGATCCTGGGCATTTGCCGTGGGTTTCAGGAGGTCAATGTCGCCATGGGTGGCTCGCTTTACCCTGAAATTCGGGATCTGCCGGGACGTGACAATCACCGGATGCCGCCGGACGGCACCTTGGACGAGAAATTTGCGCTACGTCATATCGTAAAAGTGAGCGAGGGCGGGCCGTTTCACAAAGTCTTTGGAAAGACCGAGGTGCTGACAAATACGTTGCATGGCCAGGGCATCAAAGAGCCGGGCCCGCGCGTTGTGATCGACGGAACCGCCCCTGATGGCACGCCCGAGGCGATCTACATCAAGGATGCGCCGGGCTTCTGCCTGTCCGTGCAGTGGCACCCGGAATACCGCGCGGCTGACGATCCAGTGTCCCGCCCGCTCTATGAAGCGTTCGGGGAAGCCGCGCGGCGTTGGCAGGCGGGTGAACGCCCAAAGGTGCTCAAAAGCGCTTAAGCGGTCAGTATGTCGCTGACTTTCAGCGCACGCATCTGGTTGCCATCGACCTTCAGTTTGCCGGACATGACCGCCATGATCGGGTTTTGAGTGCCCGACAGGATGGCGCGAAATGTCTCGGGGGATGCTTTCAACGTGACATCGGCCGTGTAGTCGCCCGCGGTGGCGCCTTCCTCAGTCAGCATGACAGACCCATGCTCGCCGATGACCAATTTGGCTGTACCCTTGATGGCACCAAGGGCTTTTGGATGCAGGGTGGCGACGAATTCTTCTATAATGCTGGGCATCGTATAGGCCTTCATGTGTGACGTTGACGTCACTGTGTCAGAGACAGCGCTTTCCGCAAAGCTGCGACGTTGCGTCAGTCCTCGAACCCGTAAAGGGCGACCGGCGCGTCGACGAGAATGGTCTGGCGGTCCTCGGTGCGCGTCACCACCCGGTGAAACGCGTCAAGCGCGGTCCCCGCATCTGGCATTTTTGCATCGGCCAGCATGATGTACGGGAAGTCTGAACCCCAGAGGCAGCGCTCCGGATTTGCGCCCACGAGCGCTGAGACCAACGGGTCCGTGTCGCCCCATGGCTCGGTTGAAACTCGGTACAGGCCGGAAAGCTTAATGTAGGCCGCGCCTTCGGCGACGAGACGGGTCATCGCGGCAAAGCCGGGCTCGGACGGGCCCGCAGCGACATTCGGCCAGCCGATATGGTCAAAGACGACGGGGCAGGGGAAGTTGCGGATTTCGTCGGCGAGCCCCTCCATGTGCTTGTCGGCATTCACCAGCATTTGCAGATGCATGCCGCGCGCCGCGAGCGCCGGGGCAAGCGCCTTGGCCCCCTCCCAGCTCAAGACGCCGCCATGGACGTAGTTTAGTCGCAAACCGCGCACGCCCGCCTCGGCCAGCACGTCCAGCTCGGCCTCTGATGCTCCGTCTTTCAACAGCCCGATGCCGCGCGCGTCGGGGCCAAGACGGCGGATCGCCTCCAATGTCACCGCATTATCTGCGCCATAGACAATGGAATGCACGACCACAGTGCGGCGTATTCCCAACGTGGCGCATTGCGCGCGGTAGGCGGCGAGGAACCCGTCCATGTCCATCGGCGCCGGGTCCTCTACCCGATTTTCCCACGGGGCAAATTCTTCCGGGGCTGCCAGCATGTGGATGTGGGTGTCGACAGCGCCCTCCGGGGCCTTTTTTTGGGGGGCAGTCGCTGGGCGTGGTGGGGCGGAAACAGGCAATGTCACTTCGCGAAAACCTCCGATAAGAAATCCCCAATCACGGGGCGCAATTCTTCATGCACATCGCCCCGGCTGCGCAGGATTGGGTCGTCGCAAATATTCTCATCCTCAACGGCCCCGATGATGATGCGTCCCAAGGGGCTGCATTCGGCCAGAAAACTGAAATGCCAGGCGGCGCGCGTTTCATGCAGTTTTGCGCTCGGCAAACTGGCGAGAATCGGGCCCGGGTTCATAGCAGTTGGCACCTCGTCGAGCGCGCCAAGCGTGACCAAAAGCTTGGGTTTGGACATCGCACTCAGGCTCTCGGAGGTCATGGCACGGGGCAGGGCCGGGTCCACGGCAACAGTTGCGATGATGCGCGGGTCGCTCAGATCAGCTTCGTAGCGGGCGGCATCAATGGCGTTGAAATCGACGCCCGCAGCATTCATCCAGCCGCAATCGATCTTGTCCGAAAACGCGTCGCAATAATCGATAAAGGCTTGTTTTGAAACGCGCGTGCCGCCCAGAGCAAGGGCGGTATGCCCGCCAAGCGAAAACCCGGCGGAGGCCACGCGGGCAGGGTCAGGCGCGAGGCCCGCGGGCGGCGTTTCAAGCAACCAATCGAGCGCGGCGCGGAAATCCTGCGTCCGCTCCCAGATATGCGGCGTGCGGTGCGGGTCGCTGTCGCCCGACGTTGTGCCGGGGTGGTTGACAGACAGAACAATAAAGCCGCGCATAGCCAGATCGCGCGCGATCCACCCTAGCTGCGGTCCGTTCCCACCCGATCCATGAGACAGGAGCACGACAGGCAACGGCCCTTCGGCAGGCGTCGCATTTTCAATGGCGTGAAACCCATAAAACAGCGCGTTTTGGGCATGAAGGCTGGGCTCCGCGCCCGGGTCGGCGGCTGGATACCACAAGAACGCCTGAAGGCGGGCTTCTTCGGCCTCCCGATGCGCCACCTCAACCTCGGCGACAAGATAGCCGGGGTTTTGCGCAGGGGCCGCGCGCTCTTCCGTGTCGAGCTGGCCTGCGGCCATGAACAACGCGACAACGCCCAAAGCAAGCACTGCTATGATGGTTATTAAGACTTTGAAATAATTCATAGGACCAGCAGTGCCGCATCACCCGAAAAGCTGCAACATCTCATTGAGATCGGCGAGCGTATTGGCCTCCTGAATGGGTTTGTCATGTCGCCAGCGCGACATGCGCGGGAAGCGCAGTGCGACGCCCGATTTGTGCCTGGGGGAGGCCTGAATGCCCTCAAATGCGATCTCGAACACATGCTCCGGCGTGACCTGGCGCACGGGGCCAAAGCGTTGCAGCGTGTTCTTCTTCACCCAAGCCGTGATCTGGCGAAACTCTGCATCTGTCAGGCCGGAATAGGCTTTGGTAAAGGGCACCAGATCATTGCCGTCCCACACCGCGAAGGTGAAATCGGTAAATAGCCCCGCGCGCCTGCCAGACCCCGCCTGCGCATAAATCATCACCGCGTCGATCATCAGCGGGTCAACCTTCCATTTCCACCAATCGCCCTTCTTGCGGCCCGACAAATAGGGGCTGCCCCCGCGTTTCAGCATCAGCCCTTCTGCGAAGCGCTCGCGGGAGGTTTCGCGTGTCGCGGCCAGCCCCTCCCAACTATCAAAAGGTTCATTGGCGGATAGGCGGATCGGGGCTTCCGGTGGCAGGTCTTCGATTAGGTCCGCAAGTTGCGCGCGGCGTGTGTCATAGCGGTCCGCCCGCAAATCAACCCCGTCTTTCTCAAGCAAATCATAGGCATAGAGCACCGCGGGTGCCTCTTTCAAAAGCTTCTTCGGAACCGTTTTGCGCCCAATCCTTGGCTGCAGGGCATTGAAGTTCTGCGGCGCATCGGCGGCATGGTCCCAGGCCAAAATCTCCCCATCCAGCACGGTGCCAGCCGGGATAAAATCCGGCAGCATAGAAAATTCTGGGAAGCGGTCTGTGATAAGCTCCTCCCCCCGCGACCACAGGAAATGCGTGCCCGCCCGGATCACCAGTTGACCGCGTATGCCGTCCCATTTCCACTCCGCCCGCCACTCCGCAGGCGCTCCGAGCGCGTCTAAGTCTTCCAGTTGATAGGCCAAATAAAACGGGTAGGGCTTGGAGGCATCTGCCTCCGGGTCCTCGGTTAGGATCAAGGCCTCGAAGCTGGTTTTGTCCGGGGTCCAGTCGCCCATTAATCGGTGCGCCAGCGTCGTCTCTTCGATCTCTGTTGCCTGCGCCAGCGCGCGGGTCATCAGCTTCTGGCTCACCCCGATGCGCAAACCACCGGTGATCAGCTTGTTGAACAGGAACCGCTCAATCGGCGGCAGGCTGTCCCATGCCTCCAATATGATCCGCTTTTTCTCATCAACCTCATGCTGGCCCAGATCGCGCACAATGCCGAGCCAGTCTGTCAGGCTGCGATCCGAGGTGCCGCGCGCCGCCGGCAATACCAAGGCGATGGTTTCCGACAAATCGCCCACCACCGGGTAGCATTCCTCAAACAGCCAAAGCGGGATGCCGGCTTTCTCAGCCGCCCATTCCCTGAGCAACGTGGTCGTCACGCCGCGCTTCGGCCTGCGCCCCGACAAGAGCGCGATAGTCCAGAGCTTGTCGTCATCAGGCGCGTCGCGAAAATACCCTGCCAATGCCGCCACCTTGGCGTTGGTTTTGGTGGTCTGGTCCAGCGCCGTGAAGAGTTCCGCAAATCGTTTCACGGCAGATGCGTCCTCAGATAGGTCGCCATTTTTTCAACCGAAAGGTCCGCCTCTGGCGTCCACCCGGCCGCCAATTGCCAGACATGAGGAACATCTTCCGCCTCATGGCATTCGACGGCAGGCAAAACCTGCGCCAGAAACTCGGCGTCACCCGCCACCATCTCCCCCGTGGCCCAATGCAGGGCGACAGGCGGCATTGCGCTGAGATCGGCAAATGCGGGGGAGATGTTCGGATCCTTCGGATCGTGCCCATCAAGGTAATGCGCCAAAGCGCGATCCACCCATGAAGCGGGCAAGATCATATCCGTGTCGCGGAAGCTCTTGCGGCTTTCAAATTGGCCAGAAAGATCGGCTAACGGAGACAGAAGCCCGAGCGCCGCAGGCAGCGGTAGCCCTTCAGCCAGTAACCTGACGCAAAGACTCAAGCCCAGCCCGCCGCCAGCGCTGTCGCCTGCGACAACAATCCGCTCCGCCGGGTAATGATCCAAAGCATGGCGGTAGGCCGCCAAACAATCCTCCTGCGCGGCCGGGAAAGGGTTCGCAGGGGCCAGTCGGTAATCCACCACCCAGGCCTGCGCGCCGATTTGCGCCGCCAGCCGGGCCGCAAGCCAGCGATGCGTGAAGCTCGACCCGATGCAAAACCCGCCACCGTGGAAATAGAGCAGCAGGTTCTCCCCCGCCCCTTTCGGGATCATCCGCCGGATGCGGTAGGTGTCAAAAAAGGTGAACCGCTGCGCGCAGCCGGGAAGTCTTCGGTACAGCAGCGCTGCGGTCCCGTCGAAAATGCGCGACAGGGTCGGCTGGTGGGCGACCATAGCCAAGGTGGGTTTTTGCACGTAACGCGCAAACCCATTCATAAAACGTTGCGCATTGGAGGTCATGCGGCGGGCTCCGTCTCGGGTGTGTCCAGGCTTTCGCCCTCAAACTCTGTCTCCACGACTGACGCGTCATAGCCTTGGTCGCTCAGCCATTTGGTGAATTGGGAGGTATAGCCATGCGTCACAAATATCCGCTCCGCCCCCGTCGCTTTGATCGCGCTGTTGAGCCCGTCCCAATCGGCATGGTCCGACATCACGAAACCTCGGTCGGCGGACCTGCGTCGCCGGACCCCACGCATTGCCATCCAGCCGGACGCAAACCCGGTCGACGCCTGCCCAAACTTGCGTGCCCAAGGCCCGTTCATGGCGGACGGCGTGGCGATAACCAGCGCGCCGGGGTGGTCTTTGACGCTCATCTCCTGGTTCACGCGGATGGTGTCGGGCAAGGCGATGCCTTGTGCGCGCAGCACTTCATTGGTGTTCTCAATCGCGCCATGGGTCAGGATCGGGCCGATTGACGTATCGACATGCGCCAAGATGCGCTGTGCCTTACCAAGCGCATAGGCCCCGATGATCGAAAACCGCCCCAGATCGCGGTTTGACTGCCACCAGCTGTTGATGCCCGCAACCACTTCCTCCTGTCGGTCCCATTTGAAAACGGGCAGGCCAAAGGTGCTTTCGGTGATAAAGGCGTGGCAGGGGACGGGCTCAAAAGCTTCCGACAGACCGTCATCGACGGTTTTGTAATCGCCCGAGGCGACCCAAACCTCGCCCGCGACCTCGACCCTGATCTGCGCCGATCCCGGAACATGGCCCGCCGGATGGAAACTGACCTGCGCGCCACCAATTTGCCGCGTTTCGCCATATGTCGTTGTTTCGATGGAAACATCGCCAAGGCGGTGCCGCATCACGGGCGCTGCTGTCTCAGTCGCCAGGTAGTGTTTCATCCCCCAGCGGGAGTGATCGGCATGGCCATGGGTGATGAGCGCGCGCTCCACCGGGCGCCACGGATCGATGTAAAAATCGCCGGCAGGGCAGTAAATGCCTTCAGGTTTAAAAGTTAACACCATGGGTCTAAACTAGCCGAAATCGAAGCCATTGCGAGGGGATGGTTTGGTTAACGTTTTCAGTCAATCGCATTCAATTAAAATTTTTTAAAAATATGAGGTTAAGACAAAGGTATGCGTATAGTGCATAGCGGTTTTTCGATTTTTGGGGGATGTCGCCGCAGCGCAGCGATCCTATTTATTTTCCAACGAAACGCACAAATTTACATGGTGAAGACAATGAAATACGAGATCACAGAAATCGACCTTATGGAAATCGAAAAGCGCGCCCGTATCGAACGCGCCCGCGCAATGAAATCGGGTCTCGCCTCGCTCAAAGCAGCGGTCGCGTCCCTGTTTTCTGGCGCAGGTTTCTCCAACGGTAAAGCCGCCTAAACCACGCATTCCTCCCCTTGGCATGGTTTTAGCAAAAATCCCGGATCGCCCATAAAGCGGTCCGGGATTTTCTTATTTAGGACAGAGTTTTAGATAAATTTTCTGCATCGAATATGATGGGGTTGTTCCCGGAAAGGTGCAGCATGAATATCTTGAAACAAGCTGTTTTTTTGGCCAGTTGCGCAGTTTTGACGGCCTGCTCTGGCTCCGATCAGGTGACACGGGGCTCAGGTCTGAACCCCGAAACGCTGGTCCAGTCGGATATGCGCGAGGCGAGCAAGACGTGGAACGTGAAAGACGTGCGCGTGACGGCGCCCAAATCGTTGAAAGTCTCCGAGGCCAATCTGTACTACCCTTGGGCCGATATCGTCTGGCGCGGTGAACCGTTCGGCAATCGCCACGCACAGGTGGAACGCATTCTCGATTTTGGCCTTACACGTGGCCTCAATCACCTTGACGGGCCGCGCGCGGTCAATGTCGACATCACCCTCAAACGCTTCCACGCGTTGACTGAAAAGGCACGTGTTTCTGTGGGCGGGGTGCACAATATCATCTTTGATCTTTCGGTGCGCGACGCTGTGTCGGGCGCGCTAATGCACGGCCCCGTTGAGATTGAGTTGGACCTCAAAGCGTATGGCGGCGCACGTGCACTGCAGGCGATGCAGCGGGGTCATACCCAGAAAGTACGTATTGAAAGCCATCTGACCAACACAATGCGCCGTCAGTTTGGCGCAGGAAAAATCAACCCGATCACCTATAAGCCCTTGCCAAGCGATGCAGACCTGGCCGAGCCGATTTACCTGCCTCGAGACGATGCGGGCGCGAACGGTTAGCGCTTTCCGCGCGCCTGAAAGCTGAGTAAAGGGTGGGGCATGACAGCCCCATCTACCCCCTCCGCCTATCCGATCGTGCGCCTCAAGCCCAAGGCCGACGCCTCCCGTATCCGCGCGGGCCAGCCTTGGGTCTATGCCGACGATGTCGTCACCGACCGCCGTACCAAGAAAATAGCCGCTGGCAAGCTTGCACTTTTGCAAGATGCTGGGCGCGAGAATATCGGCGTTGTGGCGGTCAATGGCGCCTCCAAGATCATGCTGCGCATATTGGATCGCGACCCAGTGGCACAGATTGATCAAGCGTGGTTTGAGGCCAAGCTTTCCGGCGCCCATGAGCTGCGCGCGCGTTTGTACGACGCGCGTTTTTACCGGCTGGTGCACGCGGAAGGCGACGGGCTGCCGGGGCTGATTATTGATCGCTTTGGTGAGACCTGTGTGGTCCAGCCCAATGCCGCGTGGCTGGAAGCGCGGCTTGATGAGCTTTTCGCGGCATTGAAGAAAATCACTGGCGTCGAGTGTATATATAAGAGTGCATCTGGCCGCACGCGGGAGTTGGAAGGCCTCGACACGGAAAGCAAACTGATCTGCGGCACGCTCGATGGTCCCATCAAGGTCGCAATGAACGGTGCCACCTATCTGGCGGACATCGCAGGCGGGCAAAAAACAGGTCTCTTTTATGACCAACGCCCCAATCACGCCTTTGCGGCGCGTCTCGCCAAAGACGCGCGCGTGTTGGATGTATTTTCGCATGTTGGCGGCTTTGGTCTGGCCGCGCTCGCAGGTGGTGCAGCCTCTGCGCTGGCCGTTGATGGGTCGGAACCCGCTTTGACACTGGCCCGGCAGGGCGCGGAAGACATGGGCGTGGCCGATCGTTTCGACACAAAAAAGGGCGACGCGTTCAAAGTGATGGAAAGCCTGCAGGTCGAGGGCCAGGCGTTTGATTTGGTCATCGCTGACCCACCCGCCTTTGCGCCGTCGAAAAAGGCGCTTCAAAATGGGCTCACGGCCTATTCCCGCGTGGCAGCGCAAGCGGCACGTTTGACTGAACGTGGCGGTTATCTAGTGCTCTGCTCCTGCTCGCATGCGGCCGATTTGGGAAGGTTCCGCGCGGCGTGTCTGCGCGGCATCAACCGGGCGGGGCGGCGGGCCCAGCTACTCTATACCGGCGGGGCCGGGCCCGATCACCCGATGCATGAAGCGCTGGTCGAAAGCGGCTACCTCAAGTCGCTGTTCTTCAGGCTTGATTGATGCGCGCCTGTCTGGACGCCTGTGTTCTTTTTCCGACCGTGCTGCGCGAAATCCTTTTGGGCGTCGCGTCACGGGGCGGCTTCACCCCGCTCTGGTCCGACCGCATTTTGGAGGAATGGGCCCGCGCGACAATCAAGCTGGGGCCAGCGGCCGAGGCGCAGGCGCGCGGCGAAGTAGCGCTGCTACGTGCCAAGTTTCCCAAAGCCAGTGTGGTGCCAAAAGCCGGTGATCTTGCGCGGCTGCATCTGCCAGATGAGAACGACATCCACGTGCTGGCCGCAGCTATTGCGGGCTCGGCCGATGTGATTGTGACGCTCAACATAAAGGATTTCCCGCGCCAAACGCTGTCTTTCGAGGGGGTCGCGCTCGAAGTACCTGATGCTTTCCTAATGGGAATTTGGATGGAGCGGTCCGAAATGGTGGAGGCCGCGGTACACGAGGTGTACGCCACCGCACAAAAGATGATTGGGGAAGAGATCGCTCTGCGCGCGCTTTTAAAACGGGCGCGATTGCCGCGTTTGGGGAAGGCTTTGGCCTAGAGGTTTTGCGCCGTGGCTTCGCCACGTCGCGGTGGCGGGGGCCAGCCCCCGCGCCCCCGGGATATTTCTAAAGCAATGAAGAGGGCGCGGCGCGCTTTAGGAGTTGGCGACGCCCCATTTGGCTTCATTCGCCTCGATCGCTGCGATCCGGTCTTTGGTCTTCGGATGGCTCATCATCCAGGCAGGCATTGCGCCGCCCATACCGCCTGAGAGTTTTTCAAGTTTGGCGAAGAGTGTTTTTTGCGGCCCCGTGCCTATACCCGCCTTGGTCAGCAGGGCTGAGGCATAGGCGTCTGCCTCATACTCATCATTGCGCGACAGGCGGGCCGCCAGCATCGAAGTCAGTATGTTGGCCAGCCAGACACCCGCAAAAGGGATGATGCGCCCTAGAATAGAGGCAAGTACGACGCGGATGGCGTTCTGGCCGGAAAAATCGATCATCCGGCGCCGCGAATGGCCAAGCGCCACGTGGCCCAGCTCATGGGCGATGACGGAGGCGAGCTCCTCTGCTGAGACATCACCGGCTTTATACTTGTTGTAGAAGCCACGCGTGATGAAGATGCGCCCGTCAGGGGCGGCCAGCCCGTTGACCGGGTCGACCTCATATATATGGACACGGATTTGTTCCAGATCGAGGGCGCGCGCCATGTCGCGGTTCATCTGCTCCAGCGTCGGGTCAGCGAGCCGAGTCGATTTCTGGTCGAGCATGCGTTTCGTTTTCCACGCGGAGAAGTGGTACATGACAAACGCGTAGACCGCGGCGAGCAGGACAGGCATGATTTTGATCATGTTCATGATATGGGGCGCGCGCAGGCCGATATCAAATGCCACGTCCTGACGGAATGTCGCGGGTTTCCCAAAGACCTTTCGCCCGTTTTGGATCACTTATTTCACACCCATCACGCCGTTTTTGGCGGTTTTCACGCCCCCGTTATGCCGCCTCTCACCGTGCGGAACACGCTGTGCATTTGCGCACCCAGCACACGGAAATGACAGCGGATGTGTTTTGAAAGGCCGGATGGGAGGGCGCATATTTGGTCCATCAAAGGCACAACGCCTCAGAAACAAACGCCCCACGCATCACAACCTGGGGCACCGACAAACTGGAGAAAGACAATGAAAACCATCATCGCAACCGCCCTCGTTTCCCTTTCGCTGGCCGCTCCGGCTGCTGCTGAAACGGCTCAAGAGTTCTTCGCACTTAGCAACGACTCAGCTGCCGAGCGTATCGTCTCTGAGACATCTATCGGCGATCCAATCGCTGCAGCCAAAAGCTTCGTGCTGACCAACGACAGTCCAGCTGAGCTGAACCTGAACTTCGACCGTGCGCGCAATGTTGACGTCAAAGCGGTGCAGCAATTCTTTGCTTTGGACAACGACTCCGCAGCTGAGCGCATCGTTCGCTAATACCCCCAAGATACGGGGCACACCCCCGCATCGCCTAAACGGCCTCCCACATCCCAGGGGAGGCCGTTTTACTTTGTGAGTATGCGCATACCGCGCTCGATCCCATCCAAGGTCATCGGCACCATGCGCTCTTTGCCAAAAATGCCCTGGATCATCTGTGTCGACTGAGTGTGGCGCCAGTAACGCTGATCAAGCGGGTTGATCCACAGATTAGAAGGCCATTGATCACGGGCGCGGGCGAGCCAGGTCTCGCCGCTTTCGGCGTTCCAATGCTCATTTGCCCCGCCTGGATACGCAATCTCATAAGGGCTCATCGAGGCGTCGCCGACAAAGATACATTTGTAGTCTGGCCCGAAACTGCGAAGAAGCTCCCAAGTCTCTGTCTGTTCTGACCAACGACGGCGGTTATTTGTCCAGACGCCTTCATAGAGGCAGTTGTGGAAATAGTAGTGTTTGAGGTGCTTGAACTCGGTCTTGGCGGCAGAGAAGAGCTCCTCGACGATCTTGATGTGCGGGTCCATTGAGCCGCCGACATCAAGAAACAGCAGCACTTTGACTGCGTTTCGCCGTTCCGGCCGGGTTTTGACGTCGAGATAGCCGTTTTCGGCAGTCGCCCGGATGGTACCATTCAAATCCAGCTCATCGGCTGCTCCGTCGCGGGCCCACCGTCTGAGCCGCTTTAGCGCGACTTTGATATTTCGCGTGCCCAGCTCGACCGAGCCGTCCAGGTCGCGAAACTCCCGCTTGTCCCAGACTTTGACCGCGCGTTGGTGCCGACTCTCATGCTGGCCGATCCGCACGCCTTCGGGGTTGTAGCCATAAGCGCCAAAGGGGGAGGTGCCTGCCGTGCCGATCCACTTGTTACCGCCCTGATGACGTTTTTCCTGCTCTTTGAGCCGCTCTTTCAGCGTTTCCATCAGCTTGTCGAAGCCACCTAGGCCCTCAATTTCGGCGCGCTCTTCTTCAGTGAGATGTTTTTCGGCCAGCTTGCGCAGCCACTCTTCGGGGATCTCAACGCTTTCCAGCATCTCGCCGATATCAGCCGCCTCTAGCGCCTCGAAGGTTGCAGCGAAGGCACGGTCAAATCGGTCAAGATGGCGCTCGTCCTTCACCATCACGGTACGCGCGAAAAAGTAAAACCCGTCTATGTCATAGGTGACGAGGCCTGCCCGCAACCCTTCAAGGAAAGAAAGGTATTCGCGCAAAGAGACAGGAACCTTCGCGGCCCGTAAGTTGTCAAACAGGCGCATGAACATGGGCGCTCAAGCCCCTTGGCGGGCAATGAAAATCGTGATGAATAGCGCGACAAAGCCAAAGAAGATGCCGAAGCCCACGGCATATTGGCCCATGTCTTTCTTGTTGCCGCCCCGGCGCCACATCACTGCCGTCCCAAAGAGCGCGCCAAAGGCTGCGCCCATCAAAAACCCGGTCATCCGCCCGCGCCTTTCGCCTGTTTCGGGCTCAGCGCGCGAATGTCAGCGACGCGGGCCCGAATGTTTTTCTCCGAGCCGAACCCATACCGGCCCCACCCAAGCGCGTCCAGCCGCACCGCGCGTGCCGCGTCTATGCGTCCCATATTCTCCAATGCTTGCGCCTGAAGCAGTAAAAGTGTTGCCAATACCACCGCGTTCTCGCCCTCCCGTGCGGCAGGCAATGCTTCGGTCGTGACGGCGATTGCGGTCTCGTTCTGGCCCGTCGAAATGGCGAAGGCAGCAATCTGCGTGGCCATATGTGCCGCATGCAACGCGGTGCCGAAAAGTTGTCGGTATAGAGTGTTGGCTTTCAGGATATTCTCGACCGCCATCGCCGGTTGGGTGTTGAGGTTAACCCGACCATTCACGAAGTAAGACAGCGCCAGACGGTTGTCCTGCCAGCCACGAGACTTCGCAATATCAAGGGCTTGGCGAGCAAACTTCGTGCGGTCTGTTTGGCTGATCCTAGGCGCGAGCGCTTGGGAGATCAGCACATTCCAGCTGCGCGGGGTCACCGAAAGTGGGCCGCTCAAATTCGAACCACCACTTGGGTTCAGTCGTTTCAAAAGTCCTGGCAGCAGCCGTGCCGCCTCCTCCCGCGTCGTCCCGTTGCGCATCTCAGGCGCGTAATAGGCGCGCAGGATCAGCATGTCGAAGCCGGTCAGCACATTGTGAAAATTGTCATCGTTGAAGATCGAGTCGGGCAGCCGGTAAAGGTCATTCAGCGGGCCCAAAGCCTGTGCAATCTCCTCATGTAGGCAATCGCGTTGCTCTTGAGGGGGCATGTCTGACGGCAGAACGACGGTGACCTGTTCGCGCTTCGCGAGACGGGTCCAATCCGTCTGTGCACCGGAGCGCCTTGCACGGTACTCGTCAAAGCTTTCAACATTTGGAACCACGAAACAGGCTGCTTGTGGGATAGATCTTTGCAGCCGTTTGATCGGGATCGCGTCGATATTGATCTGGGCGCGCGCCCCCGGTTTTGCGCGCGATATGTCAATCTTGGCCTCCGCGCGCAGCCGCTTGATCAGATCATTCAGATCACGCTCCAAGAGCGCGGAGGGAGTGCCATTGACCGACACCGTAATGGGGCCAACAAATCGCGTCAGAAACGGCAGCTCCACACCGCTTTCCATCTCAAAGGACAGGTCGAGGAAATCGCGCGCAATCTCTGCGTTAGAGCGGTAGGCGGGCTGCGCTGCGCTGGCCTTAAAGCGCTTTATCGGGGGCAGCTCGGGTAGGGCGGTGGCCGACCGGCTCGCGGTTTCAGGCGCCTGCACACCGCAAGCCGACAGCGCGAGCGCAGTTCCAAGCAGAAAAAGAGGCAGAATCAGACGGGCAGGGCGAAACATCGCGCCTTTATAGCCTGCTATATTTGATAAACGGTGTTTTTTGCCCAATCCGGTCGTAAAGCTGGCGGGCTGTTGCGTTAAAGTCTTGCGTTGTCCAGTAGACGCTCGGCGTGCCCGCCTCATCTGCGGCTTTGTAGACAGCCTCAATCAGGGCGCGCCCGGCGCCAGTGCCTCTGATTTCCGGGTCGACATAGAGGTCTTGCAGGTAGCAACAGTTCTCAACGGTCCAGCCGTGGCGGTGGAACAGGTAGTGCGTCAACCCAATCGCTCGCCCGTCTTTCAAAGCCATGAACCCGTTGTATTCCTGAGGGTCATCACCCAAAAGGCGCTCGAAATAGATGTCGTAGATTTCTTGCGGACGCGTGGTCTCGTAAAAGGCTAAATAGGCCTTCCAAAGCCGCGCCCATTCGGGTTTATCGGCCCGCTCTAACGGGCGAACAATCAAGCTCATCTTTGCGCCCGGGCCATAAAGGCCAGCCGTTCAAACAGGTGTACGTCCTGCTCGTTTTTCAACAAAGCGCCATGCAGCTTGGGCAGTGCCTGTGCGCCGTCGCGTTTCAAATCGGCCGGGTCAAGGTCTTCCGCCAGAAGCAATTTCAACCAATCCAGCACTTCGGAAGTAGACGGTTTCTTCTTCAGCCCCGGGGTCTCCCGCACCTCGAAGAATTGGGTCAACGCCGTTTCCAACAGGGCAGGTTTAATCCCCGGATGATGCAGCTCGACGATCTTTTTCAAGGTCTCCGCATCCGGGAATTTGATGTAGTGGAAGAAGCAGCGGCGCAAAAACGCGTCTGGCAGTTCTTTTTCGTTGTTGGAGGTGATGATCACGATGGGGCGCTGTTTTGCGGTGACCGTCTCGCCGGTCTCATAGACATGGAACTCCATCCGGTCGAGCTCTTGCAGCAGATCGTTGGGAAATTCGATATCGGCCTTGTCGACCTCATCGATCAGCAGAACCTTGCGCTCTTCCGCCGCAAAGGCCTGCCACAGCTTACCCTTGCGAATGTAATTGCTCACGTCATGGACTTTTTCGTCGCCTAGCTGGCTGTCGCGCAGGCGGGAGACCGCGTCATATTCGTGAAGACCCTGCTGCGCCTTGGTCGTCGATTTGACATGCCATTCGATCATCTCAAGCCCCATGGCGGCGGAAACCTGGCGCGCGAGCTCGGTCTTGCCGGTGCCGGGCTCCCCTTTGACAAGAAGCGGGCGTTCTAGTGTCACAGCGGCATTCACCGCAATGGTCAGGTCGTCGGTCGCGACATAGCTGTCTGTTCCGTTGAATTTCATAGAAGTCCTGACCCTTTATGCGCCGATTTTGTTAAGGTTAACCACGTGTTCAATTTCCTTTCATAACGCGGCTTTCGGGCGTGACAAGGTCATAGGCATTCGCTAAACCCTGCCGCAGGGTTTGACCCAAAGCCGCCACCCCGAGTCGACCTTGTAAAGCGGGCAGGCGAAACGGCTTTGCAGTTAAGGGAGTTATGGGATGAAAGCAGAGGTATTCCTGCCGGAGGATTACAAGCCGGCTGAGGACGAGCCATTCATGAATGAGCGCCAAACGGAGTATTTCCGCCGCAAGCTTCTCGACTGGAAGCAGTCCATCCTCGACGAGACCAATCTGACCATTGAAGGCATGCAGGAAGGCACCCGCAACATCCCTGACATCGCTGACCGTGCCTCGGAAGAGACCGACCGCGCGCTGGAGCTGCGCACCCGCGACCGCCAGCGCAAGCTAATCTCCAAGATCGACTCCGCGTTGCGCCGCATCGACGAAGGCGAATATGGCTATTGCGAAGACACAGGCGAGCCGATCTCGCTCAAGCGCCTCGACGCCCGTCCAATCGCGACGCTGAGCCTGGAAGCGCAGGAACGCCACGAGCGGCGCGAAAAAGTACATCGCGACGATTGATCCCGCCAAAGCCGTGAATACCGCCGGGCCTAGCGCCCGGCTTTTTTATTTGTAAGCTGCCCAAATGCTTAGCTTCGCCGCCGCTGTTTTTCTTCTCATCATCACGCCTGGGCCGGGGGTCTTATCTCTCGCTGGTGTCGGTGCGGCCTATGGGTTTCGCGCGGGGCTTCGCTATTTCATCGGGCTTTTCATCGGAACCAATCTGGTGGCGCTTGCGGTGGTCACGGGCCTGGCGGCGCTGATCCTGGCCAACCCGGTGATCCGCACCGTATTGATGGGGGCCTCAACCGCCTATTTGCTCTTCATGGCCTACAAGATCGCAACCGCTGGCAGCCAAATCGGCTTCAGTGCGGCCGCGCGCCAGCCCGGAATTCGAGACGGGCTTATGCTCCAAGCGATCAACCCAAAGGCTTACGTGGTCAATACAACGCTGTTCTCGGGCTTTGCTTTCTTCCCGGCGTCCTACACGGTTGAGGTCGCGCTCAAATTTCTCATTACAAATGTAATATGGTGTGCGCTGCATTTCCTATGGCTCTGGATCGGCGCCCGCATCAAGGCGATGAACCTTGCCCCGAAGACGCAACGCATCATCAATATCTTCATGGCTTTTGCGCTCATAGGCGTGGTCGGCCTCGCCCTATGGGCGTCGCGTCCCTGATCTTCATTGCTTCAAAAATATCCCTGGGGAGGGCGCAGCCCGGGGGCAGAGCTCCCTCGACCAAACCCATGGCACAGAGCCCTTAAAGCGCCAACTCCACCCAGACGGGTACATGATCCGAGGGCTTCTCCCGTCCTCGGATCTCGTGATCAATCTTGCAATCCATCAGACAGTCTGCCGCCTGTGGGGACAGCAACAAATGATCAATCCGGATCCCGTCATTGCGGTTCCACGCACCCGCTTGGTAGTCCCAGAAAGAATACTGCTCCGGCGCTTGGTTGCGGGCGCGGAAAGCATCGGTAAACCCTAAGTTCAAAATCCGGCGAAAGGCGGCGCGGCTCTCGGGGCGGTAAAGCGCATCGCCTTCCCAGGCCTCAGGGCGCTTAGCGTCCTCTGGCTGCGGAATGATGTTGTAGTCGCCGGCCATCATCGTTGGGATTTCCTCGGCAAGCAGTTCTTCAGCGCGGGTCCGAAGCCGTTCCATCCAGGCCAATTTGTAGTCAAATTTCGGGCCAGGAGCAGGGTTGCCGTTGGGGAGATACAGCCCGCATACGCGCACCGGTTTTTCGTCACCCATCACCAGCGCCTCGATCCAGCGGGCCTGTTCGTCGCTGTCGTCACCAGGCAAGCCGCGGCGCACGTCTTCCAAGGGGAGCTTCGATAGGATTGCCACACCATTGAAGCTTTTCTGCCCATGGGTTTCGACGTTGTAGCCGCGTTCCTCGAACAGCTCGCGCGGAAAGGCCTCGTCGACGGATTTGATTTCCTGCAGCACGGCCACATCGGGTTGCGCCTCATCCAGCCAATCCGGCAGGGCGTTGATGCGGGCCTTGATGCCATTGATGTTGAAGGTGGCGATTTTCATGAGAGCCCCCGGGCTGCAATTGACCCGTCAGATATCGCCCGCAGAAGCAGCGGGGGCAAGAGCAGCTTGCAGCCAAAGCGCGTCAATCTTGGCGAGCGCGGCGGCATCAAACTGGTCTTCGACCTCCCAATACCGGCCGGAGGGGACTATATAACCCAGCTTTTCCTCCGCGCGCAGTGCGGCTTGTGCTGCTCCGCGGTCAAAGGGTAGCGGGTCCAATGATGCCAACTTGTCTTGGGCTGCGCGTGGAAAGACAAGGCGACTCTCCTGTTGCGACAAGTTCACCACGGCGCAGCCCTGTTCGGCAGCCATAATCATCAGACGTGCCGATTTCGCTTCCAGCGATTGCAACGTCACATCAGCGCGCAGCGGGTCTGCCTCGCCGGTGCCGTAAAAATGCGTGTTGCCCGTTGGTTTGTAGACCATGTCGCAGCCAAAATAGGCCAAGACGCGTGGTTTGTGGTGACGCAAGGCCCAGTAACCTGCCGTAAATGCCATGGTGCCACCTGCATAAACAAAGCCGCCATAGAGGTTTTGCGCAGAGACATAGGCCTCAGCCGTCACAATGCTCTGGCCCTCAGTCAAGTCGGTTGGGACGTTTTCTTGCGGAAAATCCTCGGGATGGATTAGGCTGTCCCAGTCGGGGCGCACAGCATAGGCGTTGTTAATCGCCATGATATGGTCGATGCCCGCTCGATCCCAATCACGCGCTTCCACCGCGTTCGGCGCACTGCCTAAAATCAAAACTGTATTCATGGTTCCCGTGAGCCCTCGACGACACGTGGTGGATATAGTTCGCAGTTCACATCTGGCGACGGGGTGGGACAAAATCGCACATATTCTTCCGAAGTTTCAACGCGCTCGCCTGAGAAATTGAAAAAGCCGCTGATTTCTGTATAGCTAAGAAAAAACAAAACGGTTTGAGGCCGATCGATGCAGAAAATCTTGATAACCGCCGCCTTTGGCGCGCTAGTGGCCTGTGGCGTGCCGCCAGAGGAGGACAACGTGTCCTAGGACGCGTTTAAACCGCTAAACCGAGCGCTTATTGTGCCGGTGGATGCCGCAACGCTCGAACAATCGCCCGCCTGGGCGGAGCTCGTCGCAAGCTACGAGTGAATTTTACATCGAGAAAGACGTGCCGCATCCGCAGGAGGAGGTGGCGTTGGGGTTGTCGATGACGAACCGCGCGCCAATCAACTCTTCTGTGAAATCAATCACTGCGTTTTCCAAGAAGGGTAGGGAGACGCTGTCGACAACAACCTTCTCCCCCTCTTTCTCGAGGATCAGGTCATCCTCTGCTGGCGTGTCGAGCTTGATTTCATATTGAAACCCGGAACAACCGCCACCTTCGACCGCGACCCGTAAGGCCTGGCCGCCATCGCCCGCGCCAATTTCAGACAGGCGCGCAAAAGCGCGATCGGTGACTTTTGGGGGCAGGGCAAGGTTCATTTTCGCGTCTCGCAACTGTTACGCCTCCAATGTAAGATCAGATTGGGACAAGGACAAGAAGGGGCCGCACGCTATGACGCTGGCCAAATACGCATGTGACCCGGGGCAAAGCAGGGGCAGGCTCTATGCCGAGGAGGAAAGCACCTTTCGCAGCTGTTTTCAGCGGGATCGCGACCGCATCATCCATGCCTCCGCCTTCCGCAGGCTCAGGCACAAGACGCAAGTGTTCATTGAGCATGAGGGCGACTATTTCCGCACGCGCCTGACCCATTCCATCGAAGTGGCCCAGGTCGCGCGCACGATTGCAGGCGTGTTGGGCTTGAATGTCGAGCTGACAGAGGCCGTGGCACTGGCGCATGATCTGGGCCACCCGCCCTTTGGCCACACGGGCGAAGATGCGCTCGATACGTTGATGGCCCCTTATGGCGGTTTTGATCACAATGCGCAGGCGCTGAAAATCGTGACCTCGCTGGAGCGCCATTACGCGGAGTGGGACGGGTTGAACCTGACCTGGGAAAGCCTCGAAGGCATCGCCAAACATAATGGCCCGGTGACGGGCGAGCTGCCCTTTGCACTGTCGGAATATTCTGCCCGGCACGATCTGGAGCTTGGCACCTATGCCAGTGGTGAGGCGCAGGTCGCGGCTCTGGCCGACGACATTGCCTATAACCATCATGACTTGCATGATGGGCTACGCGCTGAGTTGTTTTCCACGGACGAGCTGGCGGAGCTTCCCCTGGTCGGCCCCTGTTTCGCGCGGGTCGATGAGCTTTACCCGGGCCTGAACTACTACCGCCGCCGTCACGAGGCGTTGCGCAGGTTTTTCGGGATATTGGTCGAGGACGTGATCACCGTCGCCCGGGCGCGCCTGGCAGAGCTGGAGCCCGGATCCGTTTCTGATATTCGCGGGGCAGGGCGCCCGATGGTGCAATTCTCAACTGAAATTTGGGAACAGTTGAAAGTCATCCGTGCGTTCCTCTTTGCCCGTATGTACCGCGCGCCCGCCGTGGTCGAGATGCGGGTGCAAGTGACGCAGGTGATCGAGGAGCTTTTCCCGCTCTTCATGCGCGAGCCCGAAAGGTTGCCCAAGCAATGGCGAAAGGACGTACAAGAGGCGCAGGGCGAGGTGGCCCTGGCCCGGATTGTTGCGGATTACATTGCCGGCATGACGGACCGTTTCGCGCTTTTGACCCATGAAAGCCTGATCGGCGGGATAGCGGCCGACAGCTACGTTCTTCCGAGGACCTAAAGGCGCGGCTGCGCCGCCCATGGTGCTTTTGCGCTCGCCGCGCGGGCTTGAGTGCTTTGCCCTCAAACTCCCAGAATATTTTTGAAACAATGAAGGGTGGACCGTGCCTCTGGGCATGATAAACCGCGCGCCAGGATGAAAAGGGCCTCGTCATGAATATTTTTGCACAAATCCGGGAGTTGGTGATCGCGTCTTTGGAGGCGATGGTCCGAGAGGGTGCGCTGCCTGACGGTTTGAGCTTTGACAATGTGGCGGTCGAGCCACCGCGCGATGCGGCCCATGGCGATATGGCCACCAACGCTGCGATGGTCCTGGCCAAGCCCGCCGGGCTGAAGCCGCGCGATATTGCCGAGGGTTTGGCGGCGAAGCTGCAAGCGGATGCGCGGATCACTTTGGCTGAAGTTGCGGGACCGGGGTTTTTGAACCTGCGCCTGGACGCCTCCGTCTGGGCGGCGGTCGTTCAAGCTGCGCTTGAGCAGGGCGCGCAGTTTGGCCGCTCCGACATGGGGGCAGGGCGCCGCGTCAATGTCGAATATGTCTCCGCCAACCCGACCGGGCCTTTGCATGTCGGGCATACGCGCGGGGCTGTTTTTGGCGACGCGCTGGCCTCGCTTCTGGATTTTGCGGGTCATGAGGTCACGCGCGAATACTATATCAACGATGGCGGCGCGCAGGTCGATGTGTTGGCGCGGTCTGTCTATTTGCGCTACCTGGAGGCCCATGGTCAGGAGGTCGCGTTTCCCGATGGCACCTACCCGGGCGATTACCTTATCTCCGTCGGCCAGGCGTTGAAAGACAAGGTCGGCGACGCATTCGTCGATAAAGGCGAGCAGTATTGGTTGTCAGAGATCCGCGATTTCGCAACCGATGCCATGATGGATTTGATCCGAGCCGACCTGAAAGCGCTCGGCGTTGAGATGGATGTCTTCTATTCCGAAAAATCGCTCTACGGCACAGGCCGGATCGAAGCGGCGATCGACGTGTTGAAAGAGAAGGGCCTGATTTATGAAGGCGTGCTCGAGCCGCCCAAGGGCAAAAAGCCCGAGGATTGGGAGCCGCGGGAGCAGACTCTGTTCAAATCGACTGAGCATGGCGATGATGTCGACCGCCCGGTGCAGAAATCTGACGGCGCCTGGACCTATTTCGCGCCGGATATCGCCTATCACTACGACAAGATCACGCGCGAGTTTGACGCGCTGATTGACGTCTTTGGCGCCGATCACGGCGGCTATGTCAAGCGGATGAAGGCCGCGGTTTCGGCCCTGTCCGAAGGCAAGGTGCCGCTCGATATCAAGCTCACGCAGCTTGTGAAGCTGACCAAGAATGGTGAGCTGTTCAAGATGTCCAAGCGGGCGGGGACCTTCGTGACCTTGCGCGACGTGGTCGATGAGGTCGGCCCGGATGTGACCCGTTTCATCATGTTGACGCGTAAGCAGGATGCGCCACTGGATTTCGACCTCGATAAGGTGCTGGAGCAATCCAAAGACAACCCGGTCTTCTACGTTCAATACGCGCATGCTCGGGTCCGCTCGGTCCTGCGCAAAGCAGGTGAGGCGGGGGTTGACGCCTCCGATGCTGTCCTGGCTGCGCAAGACCTATCGGGCAACACGCATGAGGCGGAGCTGGCGCTCGCTGCAAAGCTTGCTGAATGGCCTCGGCTGGTCGAAATCGCGGCGCGCACCAACGAGCCGCACCGCATCGCCTTCTACCTCTATGAGCTCGCAGGCGAGTTCCATGCGCTGTGGAACCGGGGCAATGATGCGACCGAACTGCGCTTCCTGCAGGATGATATCGCAGACGGGTTGCCAAAAATCGCGCTCGCACGTGCCACGGCGATTGTTATTTCCGCAGGTCTTGGTATTCTGGGTGTGACACCCGCGGAAGAGATGCGCTGACGCCGAATGATCAGCGGCCTTTCGCACCATAGGGTGACGAGCAGAAGATAAGCGACCGTTGCGCTTGAACGCGGCGGCAGAGAGGCGAACATGGCTGACGTTGATTACGGGCGCGCAAGCGCCGCGCAAGACGAGTATTCCGAGCTATCCCCCCCAATTGGGTTCATGTCCAAAGCCTTGAGCTATGTGGGCGCATTGAGCTCCATTGCACTGGTGGCGGGCCTGGGCATCTGGGGCTATGAGCTGACGATGCGCGATGTCACGGATGTCCCGGTCATCCGCGCGCTCGAAGGCCCGTCCCGCATTCAGCCAGAAGACCCTGGCGGGCAGTTGGCGCAACATACAGGTCTCGCCGTGAATGCCGTGCAGGCCGAGGGGGAAGCTGCCGGTCCCGCGCCGGAGGTGATCCTCGCCCCGGACCCGATTGATCTGCGCAGCGACGATATCGTGCTGACCGCCCCGGAAGAAGGGGCCGTGCGTCCCGATGAGCTGGCCGAGGCCATTGGCACGGTGGTCGCCCTCACGCTGGAAGAGCAAAACCTGACGCCGGAGGAGCGCGGCGCGCGGGTGACGGAGCGTCTGGAAGAGGGGGCCCGCAGCGATGTCATTTCTATCTCGGTCCCGGGCGTCAATCGCTCTCAACGCCCCGCCTTGCGCCCTGCAATCAACTTGCAGAACCTGCAGCAGACCTCTGCGATCACCTCCGGAGTAAGCGCCGTCACTGGTCTTGATGTTGACCCGTCGACCCTTCCCAGCGGCACAAGGTTGGTCCAATTGGGGGCGTTTGACGATTTGGAAACCGCGAAAGCGGAGTGGGACAAGATCGCCGCAAACTTCAGCGATTATATGGATGACAAGAAACGCGTGATCCTGCAGGCCAAGAGCGGGGAACGGGTCTTTTACCGCCTCCGCGCGCTCGGCTTTGATGACTTGAACGCGTCTCGGCGCTTCTGCGCGGTTTTGGTTGCGGCTGACGCGGCCTGTATCCCTATCCTGTCGCGGTAATGTTGAAAAACCACAAGCGATATTGACTTAGAGCTTAAAGGTCTTCGCGTAATGGTCTCAAATGCTTATATTTTTGGCTGTGCGGGCGAACAACTCACAGCAGACGAAAGTCGGTTTTTTGCAAGCGCGAAACCTTGGGGCTTTATCCTGTTTGCTCGAAATGTCGCTGATAAAGCCCAGCTGAAACGGCTCACAGATGACTTGCGAGATGCCGTCGGCTGGCAAGCGCCAATCTTAATTGACCAAGAAGGTGGGCGCGTTCAGCGGATGCGCGGTCCCATCTGGCAAGAGTTTCAGCCCGCCCTTGATCAGATGCAAAGCGCCAGTGATCCGGCGCGTGCCATGTATTTGCGCAACCGATTGATTGCGTCTGATCTGCATGAGGTGGGTATTGACGTGAATTGCGCGCCCGTCGCCGATGTGCTGCAGCCCGAGACGCATCCGGTGATGAAGAACCGCTGTTACAGCGAGGATGTCGAGACGGCGGTTGCGATGTGTCGGGAGGCGGCAAAAGGGTTCTTGGATGGTGGCGTCTTGCCGGTGCTCAAACATATCCCGGGCTATGGCCGTGCGGTGGTGGATGGCCACCTTGATTTGCCGCGCGTGGACGTGTCGCGCGCGGAGCTCGACGCGCTAGACTTTGCGCCCTTCAAGGCGCTCAACGATATCAAGATGGGCATGACGGCCCATATCGTTTTTCCGGTGATTGACGATGCGCCCGCCACGACCTCCCCCAAGGCGATGCAGGTTATTCGAAAAGAGATCGGGTTCGAAGGCCTGATCATGACGGATGACATCTCGATGAAGGCATTGTCTGGCTCGGTCGAGGCGCGTTGCGAGGCGGCGCTTGCGGCAGGTTGTGACCTCGCGCTGCATTGCAATGGCAAGATGGAAGAGATGGCAAAAATCTCAGAGCGTTGCGGCCCGATGAGCGAGGCCGCACAAAGCCGCGCAAAGGCTGCTTTGGCTGAGGGGCAAACCCCAAGCGACATTGACATTCCGGCCGCTAGAGCGGAGTTTGAGGCCCTTATAAAAGGGTGAGGTCACGGCCGCGTAATGTCGGACGAAACGAGCACAGAGATCGACACGACTTGGGAGGAAGGCGGCGTTGAGGCGCGCCTGGCCGCCGAGGCGCTTATCGTCGATGTAGACGGCTTCGAAGGCCCGCTCGATCTGCTTTTGACCTTGTCGCGCACCCAGAAAGTGGATTTGCGCAAAGTCTCTGTCTTGCAGCTGGCGGAGCAATATTTGGCCTTTATCGAGAAAGCCAAAGAGCTGCGCTTGGAATTGGCCGCGGATTATCTGGTCATGGCCGCTTGGCTGGCTTTCCTCAAATCGCGCTTGCTCTTGCCGCCCGACCCCGCGGAGGAAGGGCCGTCGGGCGAAGAGCTCGCCGCGCACCTGGCCTTCCAGCTGGAACGCCTGTCAGCGATGCGGGAAGCCTCGGCCAAGCTAATGGCGCGGGACCAATTGGGCCGCGATTTCTTCGCGCGCGGCATCCCTGAAGATGTCACCCGCATTCGCAAAGTGACCTACACGGCGACGCTGATAGACCTGATGCAGGCCTATGCGCGGATCAAAACCAAGGATGAATTCCGCCCCTTCGTGATGGACCGCGAAAAGGTCTTCACGATGGAGCAGGCGCTGGAGCGGATGCGCGGGCTCATCGGCTTTGCGGGCGAATGGTCGGATCTGACCTCCTGGCTGCCAGAGGGGTGGGAGACGGATCCCGTCAAGCGTCGCTCCGCCACCGCTGCAACCTTTGCCGCATCGCTTGAATTGGCAAAGGCGGGTCAGATCGAACTCCGTCAGGGCGAGGTCTTCGCGCCTATTCAAATCCGCAAAAGGACCGAGAGTGACCGACGCAACTGATACCGACACCCCAGAGAATGAAAGCCTGTTCGAGGCCCCACCCATGGGCGAGCAGGAGCGGATGGTTGAGGCCATCTTGTTCGCCTCTGCCGAGCCAATCACGGTCAAAGAGCTAGAGGGCCGTATGCCGCATGGCTCGGACCCGGCGGAGGCACTGGTGCATCTGCGCAAACGCTATGAGGGGCGTGGGGTGCATGTCGTCAAAGTTGGCGATGCCTGGGCCATTCGCACGGCAGGTGATCTGGGGTTCTTGATGCAAAAAGAGACGGTCGAGACCCGCAAGCTCAGCCGCGCCGCGATCGAGACTTTGGCCATTGTCGCCTACCATCAGCCCGTCACGCGCGCGGAGATCGAGGAAATTCGCGGGGTTTCCGTAAGCCGTGGCACCGTGGACCAACTGATCGAGTTAGAATGGATTCGCTTTGGCCGCCGCCGCATGACGCCGGGACGGCCCGTCACCTATGTCGTGACCCAGCATTTCCTGGATCACTTCGGACTGGAAAACGCGCGCGACCTGCCAGGGCTGAAGGAATTGCGCGCCGCGGGGCTTCTGGACAATAGACCGCCCCCCGGCGCGGATGCGTTGCCTGATGACGACGATGAAGATGAAAGCCCCGAAGGACAGAACGAATTGTTTGAAGATTAAAGGTGACATGTTAGCTGCGTTACTTATCTAAATGCTCAGGGCTTGGGGGGCTTTGGATAGGAGGGTTCGCATGAACCAGATCATCAACATGATCGTCCGCATGGTGGTCCGCCGCCTGATCAATGCCGGGATCAACAAGGGCGTGGACGCGATGGCCAAGCGCCGGGGCGGCAGCGAAGAGCTGACGCCGGAGCAGAAACAAGCCGCTGCAGAAAATCAGAAGCGCACCAAACAAGCGATCCGCATGACGCGGCGGATCGGGCGGTAAACGAGGGTTTTCGCCGCGCTTGCGCGCGTCGACCGAGTTGGGGGCTCTGCCCCCAAACCCCCGGAATATTTTTGAAACAATGAAGAAGCTGTCAGGCCGTTTTGAAGTGTTTCGAGAGCTTGAGCCCCTGGCCCTGGTAGTTTGATTTGATGTCGATGCCGTAAAGCTGTTCGGGGATTTCAGACATGCGTTCATAGACAAGGCGCCCCACGACCTGGCCATGTTCCAACACAAAGGGCGCTTCGTGGCAGCGTACCTCAAGCACACCGCGCGAGCCGGTGCCTTCTTTTGAATAGCCGAAACCGGGATCGAAAAAGCCTGCGTAATGGACGCGGAATTCGCCGACCATGGCGAGATAGGGGGCCATTTCCGCGGCGCAGTTGGGGGGGATGGTGATCGCCTCCCGGCTGACCAAGATATAGAACGCGCCTGGGTCGAGGATGATGCGGCCCTCGCTTGTGCGGACCTCCTCCCAATAGTCCGATGGGTCGTAATGGGCGAGCTTGGCAAGGTCGATCACGCCGGTATGCGGCTTGGCGCGGTAGCCGACCAGATCGCCGCTTTCAGGTTTCAGATCAACCGAGAAGCCGAGGCCGCCAGCGATGACGGCATCACCCGTTACAATCGGTGTCTCAGCATGCAAGGCGCGCAGGTCGGTGTCGCTGATCAGCGTGTCGCCCCGTCGAAAGATGATCTGGTTCAGCATCTGTCCGGTCCGGGCCACGACGGAGAAGGAGCGGGGGCAAATTTCGACATAAAGCGGCCCGGTATACCCAGCAGGGACCCGATCAAATTCGACCCCGTCATCCGTAATGACCCGGGTCAGCAGGTCCAGCCGGCCAATCGAGGATTTGGCCGAGGCAGCACCTGACAGCTCTGCAGGCAGCGCCAGGCGTTCTTGCAACGGCACGACATAGACGCAGCCTTTTTCCAGCACCGCGCCGCCGGTCAGGTCCATCTGGTGCATCGCAAATTGCTCCAGCCGCTCGGCTACGCTTTGACCGCGCCCGGCTAGAAAGGAGGCGCGCACGCGAGTAGCAGTTTGCCCCAAACGCAGGTCAAGGGAGGCCGGCTGAATTTGCCCGTCTTCAATCGTAGTGGAGGCACTGATCTGACCAGCGGCAATCATGGCGCGCATCTGCCGGTCAGACAGAACCCCGTTTGCAACCTCAGACATGGCGGCGACCTCGCTCAATATACAAAACGCCCGCGCCCTAAGGGGCTACGGGCGTTTGATGTGTTGGTCGGGCTAGCAGGACTCGAACCTGCGACCTTCCGTCCCCCAGACGGACGCGCTACCAGGCTGCGCCATAGCCCGACGATTTGGCCTTCATACGGCATTTGTGCGCCAAGGCAAGAGGCGTGCCCAGCTTTTCTGCGGCGCGCGCGGGCCATGCTGGCTCAGCGCCTCTCCAGGTCGATGGCCAGCCGGTCGCGCAGGATTTGGAGCCGCTCATGCGCCTGCGCCAACTCGCTTTGCGAACCGCTGGCAAGGACAGTACCTACCTCGAGCCGCCGGTATTTGCGCAGCGCGTCAATGCGCGACCGCTGTGCGTCGCTTGCCGTGATCGTCGACGGGTCCAGCTGATCGGTCGCGATGATGGGACGGGTCGGTGCGGCCTCTGCGTCGGGTGACATGTCCGGCGCATCAGTCGTTGTTTCGTCCTGCGCCAGCTCTGCTGCTTCAGTCGTGACCTCCGGCTCGCTCTCCGCTTCAGGCGCGTCGATGTCGTCCAGCGGCTCTGTCTGAGCGGCGGTCGCATCGCTCTCGGCTTGGAGCAAATCAGGTGTCGCGTCTTCCGACGCAAAGCTGTCTTGCGCCGCAGAGGCGTCTGTCTCGGCAACCTGCTCTGTATCTTCAATCAGCGGCGGTTCAGGGTCTGGCGGGCCGGGCAGGGTGGGCGCGCCTTCTGCCGTGACCTCATCGGCTTCAAGATCTGCCTCGGGATCGGTATCGGTTTCAGCCGATGCCTCGCCCTCAGGAGCGAGGAGGTCGAGCTCGGGCTCTTCGGTTGCTGCACCCTCCCGGCTGGGCAATTGCACCACATTGTCTGTCTCCGGGATAATTTCGGCCTCTTCGACATGGGTGAAGGGGGCCTCGTCCTCGGGGGGGCTTGGTGGCGCAGGGGTTTCGAGCGGTTTGGGCGATTGCTCTGCCTCGCGGCGGGCCTCCTGACGGGCTTGTCTGCGAGCACGGCGGGCTTTGCGACGCGCGGCCGCCTCTTCCTCGGATGGCATATCAAGCGGTGGCGACAGGGCGCTGATGGTTTTGACGCCCTCTTCCTTGATCATCTTTTGCACGCCGCGGATGGTCAGGCCATCGTCATGCAACAGTTTCTTGATGCCGCCGATCAATTCCATATCGGCCGGGCGGTAATAGCGCCGCCCGCCGGCGCGTTTGACGGGTTTGATCTGTGGAAATTTGCTTTCCCAGAACCGCAGCACATGGGCTGGGACATCCAACCAATTGGCCACTTCAGAAATGGTTCTGAACGCGTCGCGCGCCTTTTCTGCCATGACCCTCTTACTCCTCGCTTAACGCGATGTTCAGGATTTATTGCCTTCGGCGACCCGGTCTTTCATCAGATGGGAGGGGCGGAAGGTGAGCACCCGGCGGGGGTGGATCGGCACCTCTTCCCCGGTCTTTGGGTTGCGCCCGATCCGGGCGGATTTTTCACGGACGCTGAACGTCCCGAAGGAGGAGATTTTGACCTGCTCCCCGCGCACCAACGCATCCGACATATGCTGCAAAACACTCTCAACCAGATCAGCGGATTCATTGCGTGACAAGCCGACCTCTCGAAACACCGCTTCGCTTAAATCCATACGCGTCAATGTCTTGCCAGCCATACTGTCCCCCAGCCGTAAAGTGTCCTCATAATTGAGGCACGATACGTGCGGGACAAATTCAGAGTCAATATCACCGGCTTGTAACATAGTGTTAAAGCGCAAGTTTGGGCCGCTCAGGCTGGTTTAAAGGCGCAAAACCACCGCGCCCCAGGCCAAACCACCGCCGATGGCCTCCATCACAAGGACTTGGCCGGGTGCGAATTTGCCCTCAGATTTCGCAACAGAGAGGGCAAGGGGAATCGATGCGGCAGAGGTGTTGCCATGGTCTTGCACGGTCATGACGACCCGGCTCATTGGTACGCCCATTTTCTGGGCGGTCCGGGTGATGATGCGCGCATTGGCCTGGTGGGGCACGATCCAATCCACGTCACTCGCCTCGAGCCCGGCTTTCTCCAGCGCGGTCTCAGCCGTTTGAGCAAGTTTTTCGACGGCGTGGCGGAACACTTCTTTTCCTTGCATCACCAAGACGCCCGAGCTTTGCGTCGAGGATACCCCGCCATCGACATAAAGGATGTCACGGAACCGCCCGTCGCTGTTGAGATCGGTGGCCAGGATGCCCGCATCGGCATTGGTGCCTTTCCTCTCCTGCGCTTCCAAGATCACCGCGCCCGCACCGTCACCAAAAAGGACGCAGGTCGTCCGGTCCTCCCAATTCATGATGCGGGAGAAGGTCTCCGCCCCGATCACCAGAACGCGGGAGGCTTGGCCTGAGACTATGAAGGCATCGGCCGTCGACATCGCGTAGACGAACCCTGCGCAGACCGCCTGCACATCCAACGCAAAACCGGCTGTGCCAAGCGCCCCTTGCACGAGGGTCGCCACAGAAGGGAAGGTTGTGTCTGGCGTCGATGTTGCGACGATCACGGCATCGATACCGCTTGCCGCAACGCCCGCATCGGAAAGCGCTGCTTCAGCCGCCTTGATCGCGAGATGTGAAGTCAGTTCCCCGTCAGCCGCAAAATGGCGGCGTTCGATCCCAGAGCGCGTTTTGATCCATTCATCGCTTGTTTCTACGATGGTTTCCATCTCGGCATTGGGCACGATACGGGCGGGCAGGTAGTGGCCGATGCCACGCAAAACAGCTCTGCGGGTCATGAGATTTCCGTCGTTGAGTGGTCCCCAGTCGGATCATCATGGTCCGGACTTGCTGCACCTTGGCCCGGCGTGACATTGGATGCAACCCGGGCCGCCAGTTTCTCGGCGAAACCCGTTTGGGCCAGCTTGAAGCCCAGCTTGATCGCCGCTGAGACGCCGGTGGCGTCGGCTGAGCCGTGGCTTTTGACGACGGTCCCGTTGAGCCCCAGAAACACGCCGCCATTGACCCGGCGTGGGTCGATCCGCTTGGACAATCGCCGTAGCGACGTCAAGGCTAGGAGCGCCGCAATGCGCGACAACGGGGTGTATTTGAAGGCTTCACGCAGGAACTCGGAGATGAGCGACGCTGTCCCCTCCGCCGTTTTCAATGCGACATTTCCGGTGAACCCATCCGTCACGATGACGTCGACTCGGTCGGACGGGATGTCGACCCCTTCGACAAAGCCTACATAGTCAAACGCGTTGGCATCGGCCGCTGAGGAAATGATGTCATTGGCGACTTTCAACTCGGCGCGGCCTTTGTGCTCCTCGGTGCCGACATTCAATAGGCCCACGCGTGGCCGGTCGAGCCCGAAGCCGTTGCGCGCGTAGGACATGCCCATCAATGCATATTGCAGCAGGTCGTCCTGGTCGGCGCGGATGTCAGCGCCCACGTCGAGCATGATGTTGAACCCGGTCTCATTGCGCGAGGGCCAGAGGCAGGCGATGGCAGGGCGGTTGACGCCTTCCATCTTGCGCAGCCGGATCATTGAGATTGCCATCAGCGCGCCCGTGTTGCCGCAAGACACACAAACATCCGCCTCTCCGGCGCGTACGCTTTCCACAGCCGACCACATAGAGGTCTTTTTGCCGTGCCGCATCACGTGGGACGGCTTGGCATCCATCGATACCACGTCGCTCGCATCGCGCAGCTCGCATTGCGCATCGAGTTTTCGTTTGGAGATCAGCGGAGAAAGCTCGGCGCGTGGGCCGTGCACGATGAACCGAATATCGGGGTTCTTGGCCGCCGATTTGGCGATGCCGGCGACAACGGTCGCCGGGCCGCGATCGCCGCCCATGGCGTCGATCGAAATAACTGTCTTGGTTGTGCCCAATGGACTGCCTGCCTGACCTAGAAGCCAATACCCTTACGGTCTTTGAGGCAAATTAGCCTTAGGCGGCGTCTTCGTCCAGTTCGACTTCGTCGACCATGGCAACAACTTCGCGATCGTCATAGTAGCCGCAGGCGCCGCAGACATGGTGAGGGCGTTTCAGCTCGCCGCAATTTGGGCACTCATCGCGCGTGCTGGCGACAAGTGCGTCGTGAGCGCGGCGGTTGTTGCGGCGCGACTTGGAAACTTTATTCTGTTGGACAGCCATCGTGTCGTCCTCGGGTTGGGGGGCGCAATCTGGTTCGCGCCACGCGTTCTAAACTGATGCACCCTCAGGGGCGGTTTGGGCAGTATCTAACGAGTCAAACCGCATGCGTCCAGACCGTTTTTGGGTGGGAGAGGGCGGTATAGACGGATTCGGCCTCTTTGCAAGCCTTCAATCTCAGCGAAGCGCCGTTTTGGACCGGTTTAAGAGCGGTATTGGATTGAAAGCGGTATCAGCCTTGGGATTATTCTGGAACGCAACAAAAGGGCCCACCTCGCTCGGCGGGATCGGTTCGCTGAAGAAATAGCCCTGAATGAAGGTGAAGCCGCAGGAGCGTAGGTAATCCAGCTGTTCGGGCGTCTCAACGCCCTCGAGAACAAGGTCAAACTCCATCGCCTGGCTCAGCGCATTCAGCGCGTCGATGATGGATTGGTCGTCGGGGTTTTCGAGGATGTTGTCGATAAAGGATTTGTCGATTTTGACGATGGTGATCGGTAATTCCTTGAGCTGGGTGATGGATGAATAGCCGGTGCCAAAATCGTCGAGGGCGATATTGCATCCCGCCTGTCTCAGTCGTTCCAAGTGTTCCAGAAACGCAGGCTTGTCATCACCAAAGAGGCAGTTTTCTGTGACCTCAACGGTGAGTTGGGAGGGTGATAGCCCGTTTTCCTCGAGCACATTGAGCACTTCTTCCGCCAAATTCGGGCGTTTGAGGTCCCCATTGGTCGCATTCATTGCGACGCGCTTGAACGGAATGCCCCGCTTTTTCCAATCTGCCATATGCTCCACGACCTGCATGAACATTGTCACGCCGAGTTTCCCACTTAATTCACCATCCTTGATGGCTTCGGAAAATGCGCTCGGGCCAACCAGGCCGAGTTTTGGATGCTGCCAGCGCGCAAGCGCTTCGAACCCTTCGACGCGTCCGGTTTGCGCATGTACGATGGGTTGAAAATACGGGACGATTTCCTGGCGCTTCAAGGCCTTGCGGAAGTCCTCCTTCTGGCTGAGGCGTTCCTGGAAGATTTCGGTCATCTCCGGGACATAAGCTCTGATTTCGCCGCTGCGGTTGCTCTTGGCGGTGTAGAGCGCGAGGTCTGCCATTTGGACGAGGTCGGCGGCAACGGTGCCGTCTTGCGGAAAGCGGACAACGCCGCCGCAGATACCGGCAGTGACCTGTTCATCGCCGCTGCCAAGCGGGAATGACAGTTTCTGCGGCATATCGAGAAGGCCGGTTATGTCCTTCACGTCTTCCGGGACATCAGGCAAAACGATGACGAATTCATCGCCACCAAGCCGCGCCACATAGGCATCTTCGGGGCTGTGTTTCAAAAGGACCTGCGCAAAATGGGCCAATAGCGCATCACCCGTGTCGTGGCCGTAAAAGTCATTCACTTCCTTAAAGCCATTGAGGTCGAACAGAAAAAGCAGCCCAGATCGGCGCGCGGCAATGGCAGCATCCACTATTTTCGGGAAACGCTCCTGAAAGCTGTTTCTGTTGTGAAGCCCCGTCAAAACATCATGTTTTGCAAGGAAGGCCGCACGCGCATCGGCTTCGCGCGCGGTTTTCATCGAGTGCAGCAATCGCCATAGCGGAAAGCCAATACCAAGTGCCAGGATCAAGCCGCCCGTGGCCATACCGAAAAAAATCAATGTACTGAACTGTGCGTTCTGGCGCTCCAAATTCACCATAAGCCTGAGAATGTAGGCGGGTGCGCCATCTGTGAGCACAGTATGATGGATCGCCGCGTAAGTGGACGGCAGCGACGGGGCGTTTTCGCGCAGTATTTCAATCGTACGCGCGTTAGCCAACGCCATCGCGTTCAACGCTGCGAGGTCGGTCGGAATGCCACCAAACGTTCTGAATTCGGCGTGATACACATTATGGCTATGAGCCGAGCTATTCTTCTCTAAATGATGCGCGGGCAGTTTGAAGTTTGGGGAGTTGGCCATTTCGATTGCATCTAGACCAATATGGCAGTCGCATGACACCCCGTAGAGATCGATTTGAAAGATGTGACCAACGGACAGAACGCTTTCGAACGCGCGAACAACATACCGCCTTTCAATCTCGGAGAGCGGTTGATCGGCTCCATGTCCGGGACGAAACAGGTTCTGTTTTTCAATCTTGTTCTCGATATAGCGGCCCCAATCCATGCCAAGAACATTGGCCTTGCGTTCCAACGAATGGTTCAGCGCGAACAAGCCTCCCAGGACGGAGAGCGCAATGGCAAAACCGCCAAGTAAAACAATAAGTAAATAGTGTTTGCGCACGCGAGGCCCCGTTTAAACAACACCCGATAAAAACGGGTTTAGCGATCGGTGGTTAAAACCCGATAACGTGCGCTTGCAAAAAATACCTAAGAATTGAAGAAACTGGCCGCAAACGGGGTGTCAAACGGCGAGCAGCACCGCGCCGAAGCCACATCCACCAATAACGATGGCCGCGACCAGGTATTTGAGAAACAGCCCCAGCGTCAGGCCATCTTGTTGTGGCTCAGGCTCGGCGGTCATCTCCAGCGGCTCAGAAGCCGCGGGTGACGTTTCCGGTGCGACAGCGCGGGAGAGCGGACGGTGTTCCGACTGATAGGCCGCCCAATCTTGTGCGCGCTCATCGCGCAGCCTGCTCTGCTTTTCTTTGGCTTTTTCGACCCAGTTGGTGTCGCTGATCGGTCGTCCGACCCGGTCCACAAGATCGGGGGGCACGCTGGTCTCAAGTGTTTCGGCCTCTTCAAGGCCCAACAACCTGCTGCGCGCCTTCTCCTCCTGGATCGCGAGCCCTTCGCGGTTGAACTCTTCGACCCATTCCGGCGGTTTGGATTTTGTGACCGGGCGTGGGGGCGGTGCCGCCTTTGGCTTTTTACCTGCGCTTTTGCGGACTTCTGCGTTTGTGCTTTCAACCAGAGCGGTGAGTTTTTGCTTCAGTTTGGGATCTGGCAGCACGTTTTGTGGTTGCTGAGGTTTTTGTGTGTCTGCTTCCGGTACTGTCTGGATCATGTCGCGCCAATCGGCCGCTGTCGCGATCCGCTCGTTTGGCATGATGCTCATGGCTTTGTCGATGGCTTTGAGGAAAACCTCTTCATACCCTTCGATTTGGCCCGTCAAAGGCACGAACGGGTCGGGCTTTTGGTTGGCAATCTCCATGACCCGCGTTTGGCTGTTCACCGGAGCCTTGCCGCTGATGACATGGTAGAAGGTTGCGGCAAGCGCATATAGGTCGCTGCTTGGCGTTTGGGTGCTGCCGGGCGCATAGAACTCATGCGGCGAGTAGCCGTCCTTCACGACCAACAGCGAGGAGATCGCACGGGTCCGCCGGCTGGCGTCGCCGCGCGCGGCACCAAAATCGATCAAAACCGGGTTGCCCGATGGCTCGATCATAATGTTGTCGGGTGAGATGTCGCGGTGGAGCAGGTCGGCCGCATGCACCTGTTCGATCGCGTCGAGCAATTGCAAAAGTGTAGCCTTTACCCATTTTGGCGAAAACCCGTCCTTTTGCGCGACAATCAGGTTAAACAGGTCGGTGCCGTCGAGCAGGTCTAGCGCCATATAGGCGGTGTTATTCTCTTCAAATGCGCTGTGCACACCCACGATTGTCGGGTGGCGCAGCTTGGCCAGCGCGCGGGCCTCGCTCATGAACATTTGAACGATGGAACGGACTTGGCTGTCCTTTTCCGCAGATCTGAGCCCAACTGATCGTCCATCAGGCCCACGGGTGCAGAAGTCGTCCGGGAAGCACTCTTTGATCACCACGGGACGTCCGAGCACATTGTCAGTCGCCTTATACGTAATACCAAAGCCACCTGCGCCCAAAGCGCCGGTTATTGTGAACAGGCCACCTGCCAGCTCTGTGCCATCCGGCAGACCGGGGTGGCTGGCGACTTGAATGTCTGACGCGGCTGCGGTCATTCCTTTTGTCCCACTTGCTTCCCCAATTCGGGATGCTTCCAGCCCAATCCACATCAAATTGTGTCTTTTTTGAGATGAATTCGCGTAAAATGCGCGGAAAACCCCGAAATCGGAACAAAATGCAAAAAAAGTGAAGGCACCTGCTGTTTCTCTGAGCGTTCACCCTCTCGATCGCCCGTTAAGACCGACGTTTAACCATCGCCTTTGTCGAGCTTTTTTTTGAGATCTGCGAGGCCTGCAAAGGGTTTGACTGTATCCTCGTTCAGCGGCTCGACGCCGGGTTCGGCATGCACCAACGCCCCGAGCGCAGCACCATCTTCTCTCGGATAGGCCGGGATCGCAAGCGACAGCGCCTCGGTGATCGCGGCCATTGTGTCGATCTCTGCGCCAAGCTGCTCCGAGCTGTCATCTTCAGGCATCTCGATTTCAGCTTCCGTCGGCTCATGCCAATCGGCAATGTAGTGACGCAGCACAGGCTCTTCGATGCGTGTTGTGACCGGCTCAAGCGTGATGACGCAGGGCTGCACAACAGTGGCCCCCAGATGGCCGGTCAACGTCCAGTCGCTTTTGCCCGCTATGCGCAATGCGCCTTTGAACGACAGCTTGCGCAAATGGTCGACGCCCAGCTCGGTCGCCAAAGCGCGGCGCAACTCTGGAGGTGCGGCAAAGTTGATCTCGGTGTCGCGCTTTTGCGGCAAGTCGGCCACGCGAAAAGGGAGGAGGGTGTCAGACATATCTTTCAGGCGGTTCTGCATCTTCTTGAACAGGGTCGCGTCCTTCTGTAAGCCTAAGCCGAGCTAAAGAGCAAGGTGTGAGGCGGCGAGTATGGTGCGTTCGGGCAATCAGTGGCGAACAAAGATGCGCATGCTGTGCTTGGGCGTTGTGTTTATGTCTTTGTGCGCCTGCTCGGAGGTGATCCGGCAGCACGGCTACATCCCTCCGCAGGAAGACCTTGAGGCGCTGCTCGTCGGTGTTGATACGATTGATAGCGTCGAGGCGGCTGTTGGGCGACCCGCGACGTCCGGGGTGTTGCGCGACGACGCGTGGTATTACGTCGGCTCACGCATACGCCATTATGGCGCGCGCAAACCCGAAGAGATAGAACGTCAGGTGCTGGCCATTTCCTTTGCCGATGATGGGGTGGTAGAAAATATCGAGCGCTTCGGCCTTGAGCGTGGGCAGGTCGTTGTGCTGTCTCGTCGCGTGACCGAGACGACAGTCCGTGATGTCACCTTCATCCGGCAAATCATCCGCAACTTTGGCCGTATTGACTTGGGCGAAGCGCTCGGCGGTTGATCGGGGGCGCATTTTCTTGTCGAAGAAAATGCAGAAAACTCTTCTTTAAGAGTTTTCGTCAGACCTCTATTCTGCAGGCTCGTAAGTCAGCGCCACACCATTGATGCAATAGCGCAAGCCCGTGGGCTGCGGCCCGTCCGGGAACACATGGCCCAAATGCCCGCCGCAAGCATTGCAATGGACCTCCGTCCGGCGCATAAACCAGCTATTGTCAACGCTTTCGCCCACATTCTCTGGGTCGATAGGGGCGTAAAAGCTGGGCCAGCCGGTGCCTGAATCGAATTTGGTTTCCCCCTCAAACACCGGGGTGCCGCAGCCTTTGCAAAAGTAGGTGCCAGGGCCTTTGGGAAAATTGTCATGGGTGAAGGCGCGCTCGGTGCCGTGTTTCCGCAATACCTTGT
Source organism: Litoreibacter sp. (assembly GCA_026710325.1). GTDB lineage: Bacteria > Pseudomonadota > Alphaproteobacteria > Rhodobacterales > Rhodobacteraceae > Litoreibacter. Next base: position 42,392 of record JAPORH010000072.1, read on the forward strand.
ATGCCATTGGCTCCAGCTGCGCGCGCCATTCCTCATCCGTCTTGATTACCTTTTCAACCATTCCCGTCCTCGCCATCAGCGCCGTTCCAAAAACTGTCACGCTAGAGTTGTGTTTCATCCTTAAAAAGATAGTTAGGTTTGAAGGGGGGGCTGTCCAAGCCCTGTTTTCCTCTCGTTGGAGGGCCGCATGGGCAAAATCGATCAGGCTTTCGTGAAAGGGCGCTACGTGGTACGGTTGTCCCGCATGCCTGCCGACCTGCGCGCGGCGGAAGCCTTGCGGGCTCTTGTGTTTCGCGGCGACGCCTCCCGGTCAGACCGCGACGTGTTTGACGCAAGATGCCTGCATGCGCTTGTCGAAGACGTTAATTCCGGGGTGTTGGTATGTTGTTTTCGGATTTTGCCCTTGGCGAGCGGTGCCGCGATTACTGAAAGCTACGCCGCGCAGTCCTATGATGTGACGTCGCTCACGGCTTATCACGGCAAACTCCTTGAGCTTGGCCGCTTTTGTATCCACCCCGACTGGCAGGACCCTGATATCTTGCGCGTCGCTTGGGGGGCGCTGACAAACTATGTGGATGCTGAGGAGGTTCAGCTTCTGTTTGGCTGCTCATCTTTCAACGGCGTCGATGCGGTCCCTCACGCGGCGTCCTTCGCACATCTTCATTCGGGCCATCTTGGCCCTGATCAATGGCGTCCCGGGAAAAAAGCGGTGGAAACTATTCCGCTCGCGCAAAAGGTGGATCTGTCTGGACAAAACGGCTCAAACCAACTCCCCCCGCTCTTACGCACCTATCTGATGATGGGCGGGTGGGTCAGCGATCACGCGGTGGTCGACCGTGATCTGGGCACGCTGCACGTTTTCACGGGGGTGGAGATCGCTTCCATTCCACCGGCCCGCAAAAGGCTGTTGCGCGCGCTGGCGGCTTGACCTCGCGCGACCTCACGTCTAGCTGGCAGGCATGGCGCGCACACCTCTTTTACAACTCACCGATATTTCCCTGACCTTTGGCGGCGACCCTGTGTTCGCCGACCTCTCCCTCGTCGTTCAACCCGGCGACCGCGTGGCTTTGGTTGGCCGCAACGGCTCGGGCAAATCGACGCTGATGAAGGTCATGGGTGGGCTGGTCGAGGCCGATACGGGCGCGCGCATTCTCGCGCCTGGCACAACAACCGGCTACATGCAGCAGGACCCGGATCTGACCGGCTTTGCCACCCTCGGTGATTTTGCATTGAGCGAGCTGGACCCGAGCGAGGAATATAAAATTCTCAGCGCTGCCGAGGGGTTGAAGCTCAACCTTGATGCCGATGTGAACGCCGCCTCGGGCGGGGAGCGGCGCCGCGCGGCATTGGCAAAGCTTTTGGGCGAGGCGCCCGAACTGATGCTCTTGGACGAGCCCACCAACCACCTTGATATCGAGGCGATTGCCTGGCTCGAACATCACCTCAGCACGACCCGCGCCGCCTATATCCTGATCTCCCACGACCGCGCCTTCCTGCGCGCGCTCACCCGCGCGACGCTGTGGATCGACCGGGGCCAAGTGCGCCGGCAGGAGCAAGGGTTTGACCGGTTCGAGGAATGGCGCGACAAGCTGTGGGAGGAGGAGGACCTCCAACGCCACAAGCTCAACCGTAAGATCAAGGCTGAAGCCAGATGGGCGGTCGAAGGCATTTCCGCCCGGCGCAAGCGCAATATGGGCCGTGTCCGAGCGCTGCAGGACCTGCGCGCCGAACGCGCGAGCCAGATCAAACGCCAAGGCACGGCGGCGATGGAGCTGGCGGCGGGGCCAAAATCGGGGCGGCAGGTCTTCATCGTTGATGGCGTTTCCAAAGCCTATGATGGTAAGCAGATCGTCAAAGACTTCGCGCTCAAGGTGAACCGGGGCGACCGCATCGCGCTTGTGGGGCCCAATGGCGCAGGCAAGACGACGCTTCTCAAACTGATGACGGGTGAGGTCGAACCAGACGCCGGGACCGTCAAAACCGGTACCAATCTGGAAATGGCTGTGTTCGACCAAAACCGCGCCGCCCTGAACCCCGAGGACACGCTTTGGGGCGCGCTGACCGAGGATTCGGCCACCCGCGTGCGCGGCATGGGCGATCATATCAACGTGCGCGGCACGCCCAAGCACGTGGTGGGCTACCTGAAGGACTTCCTGTTCGACGAAGCGCAGGCCCGCGCGCAGATCAAATCGCTTTCGGGTGGTGAAAAGGCGCGTCTGCTGCTGGCCCGCATCATGGCGCGTGAGAGCAATCTGCTGATCCTGGACGAGCCGACCAACGATTTGGACATCGAGACCCTGGACCTGCTGCAGGAGCTGATTTCTGATTACGATGGCACGGTGATCCTTGTCAGCCATGACCGGGATTTTCTGGACCGCGTGGCCTCCACGACCATCGCGTTGAAAGACGGCAAGGCCACGGTCTATGCAGGTGGCTGGACGGACTACAAAACCCAAGCGGCAGAGGCGGGGGAGGACACGGTCCTCTCCGACAAGCCCGTCAAATCGCGCCGCGAAAAGGGGCGGGAGGCGGCGGAGGCCAAGAAGGACGAGGGGCTGTCCTTCACCGAAAAGCACCGTTTGGAAGCGCTGCCTGCGGAGATGGAACGGCTGGAGGCGGAGATCGCGAAGCTGACTGAGTTTCTGTCAGACCCCGACCTTTTCACCAAGGAACCCACGAAATTCGCGAAAGCCAGCGACGCGCTGGTCGAACGCAACACCGCCCTGCAAGAGGCGGAGGAAGAATGGCTGATGTTGGAGGAGAAAGCCAATGCCTGAGGTCACGCTGGATCAGATCGAAGAGCTGTCTTTCAATGCTTTGACGAAACACGGCGCCGCCGACTGGGTCGCGCGCGAAGTTGCAAAAGCCATACGCCGGGCGGAGCAGACTGGCAACATCATCTGTGGTCTCTACTATCTGGAAAGCTACTGCACGCAGCTGGCCTCGGGCCGGGTCAATGGCACCATCGAGCCTGCAATTTCCCGCCCGCGCCCCGGCGCAGTTCTGGCGGATGCGAAGTTCGGCTTTGCGCAACCTGCCTTTGCACGTGGGTTTGACACCGCCTGTAACGCGGCGCGAGAGAACGGCACGATCTCCTATGCGGTCGCGCATTCGCATACTTGCACTTCGCTCGGGTTCTTCACCGAGCAATTCGCGAATGAAGGCTTAATCGCCATTGGGATGACCAATGCCTCGCCTGTGGTGGCACCCCCGGGCGGCAATCAGAAAACCATCGGCACCAACCCGTTCGCCATGTCTGTGCCGGGCAAGGACGGGGGCGTTGCGATGCATTTCGACTTCTCCACTTCTGCCGTCGCTTTGGGCAAGATCACGATGGCGAAAGCGGCAGGCGAGAGCATCCCGCTCGGCTGGGCCGTGGATGCAAAGGGTAAGCCGACGACAGACCCGGAGGCCGCTTTGGGCGGCGCGCTCGTCTCTGCAGGGGGCTATAAGGGCTGGGGCCTCGGCCTGATGGTCGAGCTTCTGGCCGCAGGCATGACCGGCTCGGTCAACTCACTCGACGTGGGTGGGTTAAAACTGCCCGATGGCCCGCCGCATGGGCTGGGGCAGTTTTACCTAGTGATGGACCCCGCCACCTTTTCCGACGCGTTTTTCGACCGTTTCGCGCGGGTTGCGGAGGCCGTTGACGCGCAAGAGGGGGCACGGGTTCCCGGTGCTACGCGGCGTGAGATGGATCTGGTCGCCGTTCCCGATGCGCTGTGGGAGACTCTGACGGAGCTGACCTAACGCCCCGCCACCTGCGTCAGAAACACACCCAAGCCCATCACGCCGATGCCCGCCGCGCGCATCGCGGTCAATGGCGTTTGCGCAGCACCGAACAGCGCGAAATGGTCGATCGCGGCGGCCGAGATCAGCTGTCCGATCAGCACGAAAAACACCGCATTGCCGACACCAAAATGCGGCGCGATATAGGTGATTGAGAGCACGTAGAAGGCAATCAGACTGCCCGCGAGAAGCAGGTGCTTCGGTGCGCTGGCCACTTTTGCAATCGCCTGAGGCCCGGTGAAGATCGCCACCGCGAGCGCGGTCAAAAACGCGACTACGAAAAGCACCACCGAGGCCGCGGCAGGGGCCGAGATCGCCCGCCCCAAAGCCGCGTTCAGAGCGGCCAGAACAGGGATGCCGATGCCCGCCAGCATCATGATGAACGCGTAGGATGTATTGGACATGGGGGCTCGCCTTGGCTTGGAATTGCGTTGCGATCATGCGGCAATTCTCTATCTGTAGCCAGAGCGCGTAAGGAAAAGGACCGCAGATGATCGACTGGACCGATGCTTTCGACAATTCCAGCTATGTGCAGGGCTCGGACCGACTGCCAGATCTCTGGGCGAAGGAGGCGGCCAGCTTCCGCTCCGGGCTCGGCCAGCGCGCGCAAGTTGGTTTGGCCTATGGGGCCTATCCGCGCGAATGGCTCGATCTGTTTTTGCCCGAAGGCGCGGCCAAGGGCACGGTCGTGTTTGTGCATGGCGGCTACTGGCACAAGCTCGACCGCAGCTATTTTTCCCATTTTGCCGCCGGGCCACTCGCCAAAGGTTGGGCAGTGGCGATGCCCAGCTACCCGTTGGCGCCGGAGGCCAGCATCAGCGCGATCACCACCTCGATCAGCCGCGCGGTGCGCTTTGTCGCAAAGGCGCAAGAAGGGCCGCTGCGGCTGATTGGGCATTCTGCAGGCGGGCATTTGGTGTCGCGCATGGCTTGCGCGGAGGTGCTGCCGGACGATGTGACCGAGAGGATCGCACGCGTCGTCTCCGTCAGCGGGCTTCACATGCTGGAGCCCATCACATTGTCGGCGATGAATGACACGCTTGGCATGAGCGAGGAGGAGGCGCGCGAGGAAAGCCCGGCCTTGGCCGAGCCGCTGACCGATGTGCCAGTCACTGTCTGGGTCGGCGCGGAGGAACGGCCCGAGCTGATCCGCCAGACCCGTTTGCTGGCAGAAGCCTGGACCCTCGAAGGCGCCGATATGTCTTCGCATTACGAACGCGGCCGCAACCATTTTGACGTGATCGACGGGCTTCGTCTCCCCGACAGTAACCTGACCAAGGAGTTGCTCAGATGAGCCTGCCACGCAAAGAGCTGTTCGACCTGCCCGAGGGCGTGATCTATCTCGACGGCAATTCCCTTGGCCCGATGCCTAAATGCGTGCCCGCGCGACTGGCAGAGGTGGCAGAGCAGGAATGGGCGGGGGAGCTGATCAAAGGCTGGAACAGCTGCGATTGGATGGGCCAGCCTGCGCGGGTGGGTGACAGGGTCGCAGGGTTTATCGGGGCGCCCAAGGGCTCGGTCACCATGGGCGACACGCTGTCGATCAAGGTGTTCCAGGCGCTCAGCGCGGCGCTGGAGATGCGGCCGGAACGAAAAGTGATCCTGTCCGATACCGGCAATTTCCCGACTGATCTTTACATGGCCGAAGGGCTGATTGCCTTGAAAGATGCGGGGTATGAGCTGCGGCTTGTTGAACCCGAGAAAGTGGCGGAGGCGATTGACGAAAGTGTCGCCGCAGTGATGCTGACAGAGGTCGATTACCGCACGGGGCGCAAGCATGACATGGTGGCATTGACCGAGGCGATCCATGCGGCGGGCGCTGTCTCGATCTGGGATTTGGCCCATAGCGCGGGCGCGGTGGAGGTCGATCTGGAAGCTGCCGGCTGCGAGTTCGCGGTCGGCTGCACCTATAAATACCTCAATGGCGGCCCCGGCGCGCCGGCCTTCATCTATGTGCGGCCCGATTTGATCGATACGGTGCAACCAGCGCTTTCGGGTTGGCTCGGGCACCGTGCGCCCTTCGCGTTTGAGCTGGGCTATGCCCCGGGAGACGGGATCGAGCGGATGCGTATCGGCACGCCTCCTGTGTTGCAGCTGAGCGCCTTGGAAGCTGCTTTGTCGGTTTGGGAGGGCGTGTCGATGTCTGAGGTGCGCGCGGCCTCGATCAGTTTGAGCGAAACGTTCATCAGGGAGGTCGAGGCGCGCTGCCCTGAGTTGACGCTGATCAGCCCCCGCGATGCATTGCAGCGCGGCAGCCAAGTCTCCTTCGCCTTCGAGCACGGCTACGCCGCCATGCAAGCCCTCATCGCCCGCGGCGTCATCGGCGACTTCCGCGCCCCAAACGTCATGCGCTTCGGGTTTACGCCGCTGTTTTTGGAAGAGAGGGATGTTCTGGCTGCCGTCGATATTCTGGAGGAAATCCTGAGCACCCGTGCCTGGGATCAGCCGGAATTTATGACGAGGAGCCGGGTAACCTGATCGTTTTCGCGTCAGTTTCTTTCTTCTTCCACCAGCCATGGGTTGAACCACCCAAATCCCAGAGAGGGAAGCTCTGTGTAGATTGTGGTAGATGTTTTCGGTTCACGGCTTGCCCCGACAACTAAGCTCGCAGCGAAACGCCCGAACGCGGTACGCGGCAGGTAACGAGCACTAACGTAGAAGCCGCTAATTGCGCCATCAGGTTGTTTTTTGAGGGACAAATTAAACTCTGCCTGTCGCCCTAGGTAAGGGTGGTGTCGCGAATTTGGTGGAAATTTGAAGTTGGCGTAATCTCCGGGTGAACAAAAACACCCAAACCTGGCGGTAGAAGCCGCCATAGGAGATCACACCATGACAAAGACTACAGCAACATCTGCCGTTTCGCTCCTCTCGCATGAGGAGGGCTACGATCCGATTGAGGATCGTCTTCGCGCGAACATCCGCGCCACGATCGAAGCGGTTTTTGAAGAAGAGCTTGAGGGTGTTCTCGGCCGCTGTCGCTACGGACG
>JAPORH010000024.1 GCA_026710325.1 Litoreibacter sp.
GGCTCAAACCGCGTGAAGTTCAAGAAAGCTGGCTGGAACAACGACTTCCTGCGCAAACTCATACAAGGCTTCTGAAGCGCGATTGCCCTGGCTTTCGCCACCTGTGCGCGCGAGCGCGGTCCCACTTATGACGTAGACCGCCTCATCTTCGCAGGCGTGCACATGGTACTCAGTGCTTTTGTCACCGGGAGCAATCTCGAAGATATTGATGCCCAGGGTTGTCAGGCCCGTTGCATCGCCGGGCGATGAGATCTTGCGGCGCGCTTTTGGGTTCACCGGATGGATGTTCAAAACCCCCGGCAAGGCGGCCAGCGCCTCTGCGGAAAGGTGGAAGTGGTCAGACATTTTAGTGATCCTTTCGCCGGGTCGCATGGTGAGGTCTGCTGTTCAGTTTAGGACGATTGCGCCCACGACGAAGTGTTTTTGTACATTAAAACGAAAGGGCGCTTGAGTTTCCTCAGCGCCCTAGACGTTTTTGATGTAAAGCAGCCGAATTTATGCGGCAGCAGCCAGTTTCTTGGTCGCGTCAGTTGCTTTTTCGGACGCAGCTTTCAAAGCCTTGGCTGCATCTTCGTTCATGTCTTTGCTGGCAGCGGCCAAAAGTTCGAGCACTTCGGTCTGGCTGGATTTCGCAATGTCGGCAAGCGTCGTCAGGTTGGCGACGGCGACGTCCGACTGATCTTTCGCAACATCTGCGATGGCTTTGACATAGTCCGCAGGTTCCGTCTTGGCTTTCGCAAGCTCCAGCATTTTACCGAGCGTGTCTTTTGTCCAGCTATTGCCGAGGTCTTGCGCGGCACCTGCCGCATCGAGTGCGGCGGTTGCCAGCTTCTCGTTCAAAGCGGCGGTGGATTTAAATGCATTCTCAAAGGCCTGCGTATCAACAGGAAGGTCCTTGAAGAGCTCAGCGAACGGGTTTTGTGGTGTCTTTGCTTTAGGCATGTCTTATCCTTTCGGGTTATGAAAAGACTATAATGCTGCAATGCAGCATAATCAAGGGAAAATGCTGCATTGCAGCAATTTATTTCTTGCTGACATATGTACCTGGCGCTTTTGCAAGGCTTTCAGCGGGATGACGAGCTTCAACCATCGCCCCTGATCTTTTGCGCAACCACTTCTCCCAAGTTGGCCACCAGGACCCTTCGGCAAATTTGGCGACCTCCAACCAATCTGTTGGTTCCTTCTTCAAATCGCGATTGGTGTAATGGCCGTATTTCTTCTTGCTCGGGGGATTTACGATCCCGGCAATATGCCCGGATTGCGAGACGATGAAGGACTTGTTCTTGGACCCCATCTTTTGGACGCCGCGATAGCAATCCCGCCAGCAGGCAATGTGATCCGCCTCACAGGCAATGGACATCAGTGGAATATCCACCTCCTCTAGGCGAAGGGTGTGGCCCAACAAGTCGATCCCGTTTTCGGCAAACTCGTTTTTCTGGCAGATTTTGCGCAGATACTGGTGCACCATTTTGGCGGGTAGGTTTGTGCCATCACCATTCCAGTAAAGCAGGTCGAAGGCCGGGGGCGTTTCGCCAAGATAGTAGTTCCGAATGGCCGGTCCGTAGACCAGATCATTTGAACGCAGGAAACTGAATGTGCGCCCCATGATGTGCGAGCTCAGTACTCCACGCTCCGCGACCTCATCTTCGATATTGTCGATGAAGTCGTCCTGCAGGAAAGGCGTGAACTCACCCTGCTCGGAAAAATCGGTTAGCGTCGTGAAGAAGGTTGCGGATTTGACGGACGTGTCGCCGCGCTGCTTCAAAAGTGACAGTGTGAGGCTGAGCGTGGTCCCGGCGATGCAATAGCCGACCGCATTGATCTGGGGCACGTCGCATATCGTTTTGGCTTGCTGGATTGCCGTGAGGTAACCATCCTCGATATATTGCTCCAATCCGACATCTGCATCTTCCTCGCTCGGATTAAACCAGCTGACGACAAACAGTGTGTAACCCTGATCGGTGATCCATTTGATCAGGCTGTTCTTTTCTTTCAGGTCGAGAATGTAGAATTTGTTGATCCACGGCGGGAACAAAACAATCGGGGTTTCGTGCGCCGTCTCTGTGGTGGGGTGGTATTGGATCAGCTCCATGATGCGGTTTCGATAAACGACCTCACCCGGGGTCGTCGCAATGTTTTCACCAACACTGAACGCTGTTTCATCGGCCAGTCGCACGACCAGATCGCCGTCATTGGCTTCAAGGTCTTGGACCAGATTGGCGAGGCCCGAGATCAGGCTGTCGCCCTCACTTTCGAGGGCGGCAAAGAACGCATCCGGGTTCGCGCCGATGAAGTTGTTTGGTGCCATGAGGTTGACGATCTGTTCGACAAAATATGCCAGGCGTTGTCGATCCTTCGGCTCCATATCGTCTGCGTTTTCGACGACGTTTTGCAGCGTGCTGGCGTTGAGCAGGTATTGCTCCTTGATCAAGTGAAAGAAGGTGTTTGAATCCCATAGCGGGTTGGCAAAGCGGCGGTCTTTGCCGGATGTCTCCTCGCTTTCCACCCCAAATAAAGACTGTGCTTCAAACATGTTGTTGGCGGTGGCGCTCCAAAATCCGATTTGCTGCGCCACGGCGTCGATTGGATCATGCATGGCCTTAGACCAATAGGCCAAAGCTGCTTTTTGAAAGAGCTCGGGATTTGGCACATTTAGAGCTGGGTTAGCGGCGCTGCCTTGCGAGGCCACCTTTACAAACCTGCGCGACAAATCATCGAGCTTTGCGACGCGATCCACGACACGCTGCGCACTGTCGCCCATGATAGGAGCGATTGAGATTTGGTCATTGGGCATTGCTGCCTCCTGTTTTGAAGTGGCGTGTTAGACAGCCTTGGCTTGCGTGATGCGCGCGGCTTGCAAGCGGACAAAGTCGTCGCCTGCGTGATAGGATGAGCGTGTGAGCGGCGTTGCGGAGACCATCAAAAAGCCTTTTCCAGAGGCCGCTTTTTCGTAAGTTGAGAACTCATCTGGCGTCACGAAACGCGCCACGCGATGGTGCTTTGGGCTTGGCTGCAGATACTGGCCAATGGTCAGGAAATCGACATCTGCGGCGCGCATGTCATCCATGACTTGCAAAACAGTTGAACGGTCCTCGCCCAGACCGACCATAATGCCTGATTTGGTGAAAATGCGCGGGTCGAGCTCCTTGGCGCGTTGCAGCAGCCGTAAGCTATGAAAATAACGTGCGCCCGGTCGCACCTGTGGATAGAGCCCGGGCACAGTTTCAAGATTGTGGTTAAACACATCAGGACGCGCTTCGATGACGGTTTCCAAAGCCTCAGGCCCGCATTTCAAAAAGTCCGGCGTCAGGATTTCGATGGTCGTTTCAGGGGATTGATGCCGGACCGCGCGGATGGTCTGCGCAAAATGGGCTGCACCGCCATCGCCCAAATCATCGCGATCCACCGAGGTGATCACCACATGGTTCAACCCCAGTTTTTTGACGGCATGCGCCACCCGACCTGGCTCGAACGCGTCGAGCGCATCCGGCCGCCCCGTGGCGATGTTGCAGAAGGTGCAACCGCGCGTGCAAATCTCGCCCATGATCATCATGGTGGCATGGCCTTGGGACCAGCACTCACCTGCATTTGGGCACCCGGCCTCCTCACAGACAGTGACAAGCGCATTGTCGCGCATGATCTGCCTGGTGGTCTCGTATTTTTCCCCGCCGGGGGCGCGTACGCGGATCCAGTTTGGTTTCGCGGGTTGCGCACTATCCGCGCGGTTGGCTTTTTCGGGGTGCCGTTGGGCCGGAATTTTAAGGTCGCGGGGACGCATCATCGGTCTTTCTTTGGATGTGAGCCGCCCCCCCCAACAAACCGGGAGGGGGAACCGGGAGGGGGCGGCGTTGTTGTTATGCTACCTTCTTCTTTTTGGGCGGCATGAGGTCGGTGATCGTGCCTTCGAACATTTCAGCTGCGAAGTTCACTGTCTCCGACAGGGTTGGATGCGCGTGGATCGTGTGCCCAAGATCGGTGGCATCGGCGCCCATTTCGATAGCCAGACAGGCTTCAGCCAAAAGGTCCCCGGCATTTGTGCCCACGATGCACGCGCCTATGACGCGCTCATCATCCGGATCGAAGAGCAGTTTTGTCATGCCTTCTGAGCGGCCATTTGAAAGTGCTTTTCCAGACGCGGCCCACGGAAAGACGCCTTTTTCATAGGCAATGCCTTTGGCTTTCGCATCCGTTTCCGTCAGGCCGCACCAGGCGACCTCCGGGTCGGTATAGGCCACGGATGGGATCAGGCGCGCATCGAAGTGCCGGTTTTTCCCGGCGCAGACCTCGGCGGCCACCTTACCTTCATGCACCGCCTTATGGGCCAACATGGGCTGGCCGACGACGTCCCCGATGGCGAAGATATGCATCTGTCCGGTGCGCTGCTGGCTGTCGACGGCGATAAAGCCGCGGTCATCCACGGCCACGCCTGCCGCTTCAGCGCCAATCAGCTTCCCGTTTGGTTTGCGGCCGACGGCGACGAGGATTTTGTCGAACATGTCCGTCGTCACTTCGCCTTTGTCGTCTTCAAAGGTGACCTTCAGACCTTCTTCCAGCGCCTCCACAGCGGTGACCTTGGTCTTGAGCAGGATGTTCTCGTAACGCCCCTTTATCCGTGTGTGCAGCGGTTTGACGATGTCCTTGTCTGCGCCGGGGATGATCTGGTCCATCAGCTCGACAACGCTGATCTTGGCGCCAAGCGCATCATACACACAGGCCATTTCCAGCCCGATGATGCCGCCGCCCAGGATCAACATCCGATCGGGGACGTCTTTAAGTTCCAACGCGCCGGTGGAGTCGATGATCCGGTCATCCTCTGGGATGAAGGGCAGGTTCACGGGCTCAGACCCGGCTGCAATGATGCATTGATCAAAGCTCACTTTCGTGACGCCATCTTCCCCTGCAACCTCGATCATGTTCGGCCCTATGAAAGTACCGGTGCCGCGGACCACATCAACTTTCCGGCCTTTCGAGAGGCCATCGAGACCGCCCGTCAGCTGTTTCACCACGCCGTCCTTGAAAGCGCGCAGCTCATCGAGGTTGATGTCTGGCTTGCCGAAGCTCACGCCATGCGCGCCCATTTCTTCGGCCTCTGTGATGACCTTGGCGACGTGTAGAAGTGCCTTCGATGGTATGCAGCCCACGTTCAGGCAGACACCGCCGAGGGTTGGGTTTTTCTCGATCAGAATGACCTTTTTGCCCAGGTCAGCCGCGCGGAAGGCCGCTGTATAGCCGCCAGGGCCTGAGCGCAAGACGACCACTTCGGCATGCTTGTCGCCTGGACCCGAGGCGGTGCCGGTGGCTGCGAGCGCCTGCGGCGCAGCTGCAGCGGGGGAGGAGGGCTCGACGCCCTCCGAGACCGGTTTCGTTTCTTCAGCGGCCTCCATCTTCATAATGACTGACCCTTCCGAGACTTTGTCGCCCTCCGCGACCGAAATTGCTGTGATTTTGCCAGCCGCAGGGCAAGGAACCTCCATGGTCGCCTTGTCGCTTTCCAGCTCAATCAGCGGGTCTTCTGCGGCCACGGTGTCGCCGACAGCCACAAGGATGCTGATGACAGGTACATCGGAGAAATCGCCGATATCAGGTACTTTGACGTCCATTTCGAATTCTCCTTCTCTACCACATCAACTTGCGCATATCGCCCAGAAGCGTCTTCAGCGTGACGCAGAAGCGTGCGGCCAAAGCGCCATCCACTGCGCGGTGGTCGTAGCTCAGCGACAGCGGCTGCATCAGGCGCGGCTTGAACTCTTCACCATTCCAGACAGGTGCCATTTTCGACCGGGTTAAGCCGAGGATGGCCACCTCCGGTGCGTTTACGATCGGCGTGAAGGACGTGCCCCCAATCCCACCGAGCGAGGAAATCGTGAAGGTCGCACCCTGCATGTCAGGGCCTTTCAACTCGCCCGCACGGGCTTTGGCGCTCAACTCCATGAGTTCTTTAGAGACATCGACAAGGCCCTTGCGGTCGGCATCCTTTATGACCGGCACCATTAGTCCGTTAGGCGTGTCGGCGGCGAACCCGATATTGTAGAAGTCCTTCTTGATCAGCTTGTCCCCGTCCGGGTGAATGGACGAATTGAACTCCCAATGCTCCTTCAGGGCCGAGACAGAGGCTTTGATGACAAAGGACAGCAAAGTCACGCGGTAGCCGTCTTCTTTGGCCATCGTGTCCATTTCTTTGCGGTACTTGTCCAGCTCGGTGATATCGGCCTCGTCCTGATGGGTGACATGCGGCACGTTCAGCCAGGACCGGTGCAGCGCGGGGCCGGAAATCTTCTTGATCCGCGGCATTTCGACCTCTTCGATGGGGCCGAATTTGGAGAAATCGACGACAGGGATTGGCGGTATGCCCATGCCGGTCTGCGCAGCCGCCGGGGCGGGTGCTGTCGTTGTTTTCAAGAAGGATGTCACGTCTTCGCGCAGAATACGACCTTTGCGACCGCTGCCATTGATCTTGACGATGTCGATCCCAAGCTGTCGTGCGAATGCCCGAACCGAAGGGCTGGCATGCGCTTTGCCAAAGCCCGTATCCACCGCTGGTGCCGGGGCTTCGGCGACGACCGGGGTAGGGGCCGTTTCGACTGCTGCCGCCGGGGCCTTTTCAGCTTCCGGCTTCGGTGCGGGTGCGCCGCCTTCGGCCTCGACGAGAAGGACCAGGGAACCTTCCGAGACCGTGTCGCCTTCGACGACTTTGATCTCGGTGATCTTTCCAGCAACAGGGGAAGGCACTTCCATCGTGGCCTTGTCGCTCTCAAGCTCCATCAACGCGTCTTCTTCAGCGATGACATCGCCGACGCCAACGAGGATTGAGACGATCGGTACTTCGGTGAAATCGCCGATATCGGGGATTTTGACTTCGTATGACATGAGGTTTCCTTCCCCCTTAGACTTTGCGTGGGTTGGGCTTGTCGCCCTCGATTTGGTATTTTGCCAATGCCTTCTCCAGCACTGGTTTGGTGATTGCGCCGTCGCGATACAGGTCCACCATCGCGGCCGCGGCGATGTGGTTTGCATCCACCTCGAAGAAGCGGCGCAGGTTTTCGCGGCTGTCTGAGCGGCCAAAGCCATCGGTGCCCAGCACCGTGTAGCGCCCGGGCACACAAGGCCGGATCTGCTCGGCGAAGCTCTTCATGTAGTCCGTCGCCGCAATGAACGGGCCTTTGGCGCCTTTCAATTTCTCAGCGACGAAAGGTGTTTTCGGGTCTTCCAGCGGGTTGAGCCGATTCCACCGCGCCGCATCCGCACAGTCGCGCCCCAGCTCGTTGAAAGAGGTGGCTGACCAGATATCCGCCGTCACACCGAAATCTTCCTTCAGCAGCTCAGCGGCTTTCATGGCCTGTACCAAAATCGTGCCCGAGCCGATCAGGTTCACGTGTTTCTTGCCGGGCTTGGCGACCTTCTTGAGCCGGTAGAGGCCCTTGATGATGTCCTCCTCGACGCCTTCGGGCATGTCAGGATGCGCATAGTTCTCATTCATCAGCGTGAGGTAGAAGAACACGTCTTCCTGATCCTCATACATCCGTTTGAGGCCGTGGCGCACGATCACCGCCACCTCGTGCTGGAAGGTCGGGTCATAGGTCACGCAGTTTGGAATGGTACCAGCCAGGATGTGGCTGTGCCCATCCTCATGCTGCAGACCTTCGCCGTTCAGCGTCGTTCGTCCGGCCGTACCACCCAGCATGAAGCCGCGCGCGCGGCTGTCGCCCGCGGCCCAGGCCAGATCGCCAATCCGTTGGAACCCGAACATCGAGTAGTAGATAAAAAACGGGATCATCGGGACGCCGTGGTTCGAATAGGCTGTCGCCGCTGCGATCCAATCGGCCATAGCGCCAGCCTCATTGATGCCTTCTTGAAGCACCTGACCGGAGACACTTTCCTTATAGAACATCATTTGATCAGCGTCTTCAGGCGTGTAGTTCTGGCCCATCGGGTTGTAGATGCCCACGGAGCGGAACAACCCTTCCATCCCGAAGGTGCGGCTTTCATCGGGCACGATGGGAACAACGTTCTTACCAATCTTTTTGTCACGAAGAAGCGTCGTCAGGATCCGAACAAAGGCCATGGTCGTAGAGATTTCGCGCTCGCCCATGCTTTGCAGCTGGGTCTTGAACGTCTCCAACGGAGGAATGGTCAGTTTGGGTGACGCGCTGTCGCGTTTCGGGAAGGCGCCGCCCAGAGCTTTGCGCTTCTCTTCGATATAGGCTTTTTGCTGGTTGTTCAGCGCAACAAACGGTGCCTTTGGCAAGTCTGCGTCACTGACAGGGATGTCGAACCGATCTCGGAAAGCACGAAGCTGATCCTCGGCCATTTTCTTTTGCTGGTGGGTGGTGTTCTGGCCTTCGCCAGCCGAGCCCATACCGTAGCCTTTGATCGTCTTGACCAGCAGGCATGAGGGGACGCCCCTAGTCTCGGTCGCGCGTTTGAAGACAGTGTAGACTTTCTCCGGGTCGTGCCCGCCGCGGTTGAGCGCGAAGATTTGCTCATCCGTCCAATCAGCGACCAAAGCGGCGGTCTCCGGGTATTTGCCGAAGAAATGCTCCCGAATGTACGCGCCATCCTTGGATTTGAAGGTTTGGTAGTCGCCATCGACGGTTTCTTCCATCAATTGGCGCAGCATGCCGGAGGTGTCTTTCTCCAACAGCTGATCCCAGCCTTTGCCCCAGAGCAGTTTGATGACGTTCCAACCAGCCCCACGGAAGTCGCCCTCAAGTTCTTGTACGATCTTGCCGTTGCCGCGCACTGGGCCGTCAAGCCGCTGAAGATTGCAGTTGATCACGAAGATCAGGTTGTCGAGGCCCTCGCGCACGGCCAGGTCGATTGCGCCGCGGCTTTCAGGCTCGTCCATTTCGCCGTCGCCTAGGAAGCACCAGACTTTGCGGTCGGCCATGTCGATATGGCCGCGGTTGTGCATGTATTTCATGAACCGTGCCTGATAGATCGCCATGAGCGGGCCTAACCCCATGGAAACAGTGGGGAATTGCCAGTAATCGGGCATCAGCCATGGGTGCGGGTAAGAGGACAGACCGTTGCCCGCAACCTCAGAACGGAAGTTTTCCATCTGCTCTTCGGTCAGGCGGCCCTCCATAAAGGAGCGCGCGTAGATGCCGGGGATCACATGGCCCTGGAAGAAAACCAGATCGCCGCCATGGATCGCAGATTTTGACCGCCAGAAATGGTTTAGGCCCACGTCATACATCACCGCCGATGACGCGAAGGAGGCGATATGGCCGCCATATTCGCTGCTGACCTTGTTCCGGCGCACCACGGTCGCCATCGCGTTCCAACGGTTGATGGTGCGGATGCGCCATTCCATCGCCAGATCGCCAGGAAACTCCTCCTGATCGTCAACCGGGATGGTGTTTTGGTAAGGCGTCGTCGCCGAAAACGGCAAAGCGGCCCCATGCGCGCGGGCTGTCTGCACCGCTTTATCCAAAAGGTAATGCGCACGGTCAGCGCCGTCGCGTTCGATCACATCTTCGATCGCGTCTTGCCATTCCTGGCTTTCGACCGGATCGATATCTGAGGGGAGGTCTTTCATATCTTGGTCCTTTCGGAACGGGCTTAGATGTCACTTAGACGAAGAATTGCGCGCCGTTGGCGCTGATCGTTGAGCCGTTGATGAACCCGGCATCATCGGAGGCGAGGAAGGAGACGCAGCGCGCGATTTCCTCCGGCTCGCCGAGACGGCCCGCCGGGATCTGTGGGATGATTTTGCTGTTCAGAACTTCTTCAGGGATGGCCCGCACCATCTCCGTGCCGATATAGCCCGGGCAAACTGCGTTGGCGGTGATGCCGGCGCGCGCGCCTTCTTGCGCGAGAGATTTGATGATGCCCAGATCGCCCGCCTTGGTCGCTGCATAGTTCACCTGGCCAAATTGGCCTTTCTGACCGTTGATCGAGGAGATCACGACAACGCGCCCGAACTTACGCGACCGCATGCCGGGCCAAACGGGATGGACGGTGTTGAAGACGCCGGTCAGGTTGGTGTCGATCACCTGGTTCCATTGGTCAGGCGTCATCTTGTGAAAAGGCGCGTCGCGGGTGATGCCTGCGTTCGCAATCACGATATCAATGGGGCCAAGGTCAGCTTCGACCTGCGCAATCCCAGCAGCAGAGCTTTCGTAATCCGCCACATTCCATTTGTAAGTTTTGATACCAGTCTCGGCTGTGAATTTGGCCGCAGCTTCATCATTTCCGGCGTAAGTTGCTGCGACTGTGCAACCATCGGCTTGCAGTCGCTTGGATATAGCTTCCCCAATCCCCCGGCTGCCGCCGGTGACCAAAGCGATACGTGACATATTTATATTCCTTGTGTTTTTAGATATTTAGCGCGGAGATTCGCTCCGCGCTTTGACTTGGATCAATTCCGTTCCACGCACATAGCGACGCCCATTCCGCCGCCGATGCAGAGGGTGGCGAGGCCCTTCT
>JAPORH010000240.1 GCA_026710325.1 Litoreibacter sp.
AGGACAAAATCAGGCGATCTTGATGTCGGACGGAAGGCCACTTGGGGAATGTCGGTTAAAACCAAAAAAGTAAGAAGCTGTTAGTTGAGCCAAAGTTGGCTAAGACTTGCGTTCAAACTACACAATGACACCGAAGATGAACGCATTTGTGAAAATTCTAAAGTGGTCAGCTCTAGCACTTGGAACACTTACAGTGCTCTATGGCGCTTTGATTGCTGCATTCTTGATTAGCTATCACTATGCGAAACCCAAGTATGATCAGATAGACAAAGGTGAAACGCGTGCATCGGTTGAGATGCGGAAAGGCCTATTAACAGCTCGAGAGGAAGACCCCTCTTTTCTCAAAGGCTATCAGTTTGTCTCTCCTTTTCGGGAGTTAATTTCTAACCCTGAAAACAAGATCATAAGTTATTCTGTAGGGCTTGTCGCCTTTACAGTGATCTACGACAAAGAGGGGTATGTTTTGGCACTGATCGACAACTATCTTGATGGCTAAACCTAGTTGACGCTCAGTAATTGCATCGAAAGTAATTTATTAGACTCCTGTCGCCCAATCAGCCCAAAGCCGACGCTAGCAAATCAGGTCTGCTTGGCGGTGCTGTCCTAGAGGCGGACGTTCTCCTTCTCGTTGGCGCGGAATCAAGGCGAAGCCGCCGCGCATTGCCAGACCGCCCGGACGGGCTGGCGATTTGGTGGGTTTTGGCGCCCTTCTGAGGGAAGATGTGCTTGGCAACCATAAAGCGCACAGAACCGAAGTTACTTCGCCATCCCGCGGTCTGGCACTGCGCGGCTTAACCTAGGGTGTGAGATGGGGGTCTGCTTCGCCCCTAAAAAAAGCGCCCCCAGACGGGAGCGCTTTGCAGTCTAGAAAATCTGAAGCAAGCTTTCAAAAGGCCAGCTCCTCAAATTTGTAAGCTAGCCTTAATTGCGCCCAGCCATAACGCCGCCGTCGACGTCCCAAATAGCGCCTGTGATCCATGCGGCCTGATCGCTGAGCAGGAAGGCGATGGTTGCGGCGACGTCGTCCGGGGTTCCGACGCGCCCAATCGGGTGGAAGCCGTCAAACCCTGTCAACGCGGCGTCGACCTCCTCCTTCGGAATAAAGGCCTCGTAAATTGGGGTGCGGACAACGGCGGGGGAGACGGCGTTTACCCGAATGTTATGCTCGCCCAGCTCCATCGCCATGTGCTGTGTGAGCGCGTGCAGTCCTGCTTTGGCCATCGAATAGGCCGATGACGGCGTGGCCTTGATCGCCTGTTTGGCCCACATGGAACCCACATTCACTACCGCGCCTGGCTTTTCCGCGGCTACTAGGGCCTTGGCAAAGGCCTGAGCGGCGAAAAAATGGCCTTTATTGGTGTCCATGTAGCTGTCGAAATCCGAGCCGTCTTGGTCCAGAAACGGCTTGGGGGCGAAGGTACCAGCCGCACAAATCAGCGCGTCATAGGGTGTCTCTTGCGCAGCGATATGGGCGGCAATGGAATTGCGCCCAGCCTCGGTGCTGAGATCGGCCACCAGTTGAGAGGCCCCGATTTTTTCCGCCGCTGCTGCGAGCTTTCCCGCGTTGCGGCCGTTCAATGTGACCTTCGCGCCAGAAGCCGCAAAAGTCTCCGCAGCTGCCAGACCAATGCCTGATCCGCCGCCCAAAACAAGTGCGTGATGTGCCATGAGATATCCTTTCGATTGCGTTTTCATGGCATCTCATTTGTGCTACCCCGACCCACAAGAAAACCACGCACAAATCAGTGCAGTAGGCACCTTTTGGTACATCTTGATGGACTCAATAGATAAAAAAATTTCGCGCCGTGCCGTGCCACCGGAAGCCGCGCATATGGTGCAATCCATTTGTGGCTGCAAATGGTCGCTGACCGTGTATTGGCTGCTGTCGCAGGGCATTGACCGCCCCGGCGCGATGGTGCGAGCCGTCGACGGGTTGTCGACGAAAGTGCTGAATGACTGCCTACGTCGGAATGTTGATCTTGGCATCCTCGAACGTGTGGCCCATGCCGAAGTGCCGCCGCGCGTCGAGTATCGCGCGACCGAGCTTGGCAGCAAATTCATCGCGATCATGGGCCAGCTGGAACAGCTTCAATCCGAGATTGATCAGACGCTTTAGCACAAAAAAAAGGCGCTCCACATTTGGAGCGCCCTGATCTTGTTCGATAGGTAAGGCGTCTTAGAAGCCCAGACCTTCGTATTTGTTCTTGAACTTGGAAACCCGGCCGCCGGTGTCCATCAGGCGCTGGTTGCCGCCGGTCCAGGCGGGGTGCGAGGAGGGGTCGATGTCGAGCGCGAGCTGGTCGCCCTCGGAGCCCCAAGTGGATTTCATCTGCACCACGGTGCCATCGGTCATTTTGACGTCGATGATGTGGTATTCTGGATGTGTGTCTTTTTTCATCGGTCCAACCTTTATGCGTCTGCGCCGCTTTTGAGCGGCTTGTAGTTGGTCTGCTCGACGATACGCGCGGACTTACCACGGCGCGAGCGGAGGTAGTACAGCTTGGCGCGGCGGACGCGGCCACGGCGCACAACGGTGATGCTGTCGATATTGGTGGAGTGCAGCGGGAAGACCCGCTCAACGCCCTCACCGAAGGAGATTTTGCGCACGCAGAAGGAGCCAGCGATGCCGTTCCCGTTGTTGCGCGCGATGCAAACGCCTTCGTAATTCTGAACACGGGTACGCGTACCCTCGGTCACTTTGTAACCGACGCGGACGGTGTCACCCGCTTTGAAGTCGGGGATGTCTTTCCCCAGGGCGGCGATTTGTTCCGCCTCCAGCTGTGCGATCAGGTCCATCTGAAACGCTCCTTATAATGATCCCGGTTTGCCCGGAGAATGTGTCTGCCGTCCCAAGAGCTGCCGGTCTTCTTTCGGGTCCGCCGTAGCGCCCGCCGCAGGTCAGGTCGTCTTTGCTTTTGGGTGCCGCTGGTTTTGGCCCTAGTGGCTGCGTCGAAGAAAACGCGTCCGGGCCATAAAAATAACGGCGCTGGTCAGTATTCTGATTCCAGATTTGCGGGGTATAGGCGGGAACGTGTTGCGGATCAAGCGGTTTGCCGCGCAGGCGTTGCCAAAAGGGTAGACGGGCGCGCGGACCAGCGGCTAGGTGTTAAAGAAAATTAACCCTAAACGGGTAGTGACACCATATGGGACGCCGCCTTCTTTCCATCTTTCTCGCCTTGACGGTGAGCCTTGGCATCGTTTTGCCAAAGGCGGGTGGCGTGTTGTTGGAGCTCATGCCGGGCTTTACCCAAGCGGTGATCTGCACGGGATCCGAGATCGTGGTTATCACCCTTGATGCCAAGGGTGACCCGGTGGAGCTGCCAGAACCGGCGGTCGAGCATTGCGTTCTTGATAACGTTGTTGCGGCCCTGTCGACACCCGCCCCGACATGGGTCAAGCTGCGTCCCCAATTTGAAACCGCATTTGTCAGTGTAAGTGTCCGGGCGCCCGCCGCCCATTTGGGGCTTTTGCCCCCTGGGCAGGGACCGCCGCGCGCGGCCTGACCCCACCCAACACCACCTTCAATTTACTAGAGTAGGACCTTCCTATGACCGATACATCCGTATCGGCCCGCACCACGTCACAAACGGCGGGTGGGGCCTTCTATCGCCTTGTTTGGAAATGGCATTTCCTTGCATCCCTCTACGTTTTGCCCTTCATGGCCATGCTGGCCATCACCGGGGGCATCTACCTTTACAAACCGCAGATCGAGGCTTGGCTTTATGCCGACCAGATGAATGTAGAGGTGACCGGCACTGCCTTGAGCATCGAAGACCAAATCGCCGCCGTCGAGGCTGAGATGGGCATCACCCGTATGCGCGGGGTGACGGACTACCGCGACCCGACCCGCTCGACCCTGATCGAGTTCAACGACGCCGAGAAAATCCGTTCCTACGCCTGGGTGAACCCCTATACGGGCGAGGTTTTGGGCACTGTTGCGCGCGATGAAATGGCGATGCGCGTCCTGCGCAAGTTCCATGGGGAGCTTTTGCTGGGCGAAACCGGCACCAAATTCGTCGAGCTGGCCGCGCCTTGGGCTATCGTGATGTTCATCACCGGGGCCTACCTCTGGTGGCCGCGCGGGCAGCGCAGCCTCGCCAAAGCGGTCAGCCTGCCTAAGGGATCGCCCAAGACAGCCGGTCGCAGTTGGTGGCGTGAGACGCATTTATTCACCGGCATGCTGGCCACGGTTTTAGTGGTCCCGATCATCGTGAGCGGATTGCCTTGGACCGACGTTTGGGGCGGCGGTTTGAGCTATGTCCAAGAGCAGACGGGGCAGAAGTCCAAAAGCTTGCGTTTCAGCCGCGACGTGCCGCAATCGACTGCATCCGAGGGCACAACGATCCCTTACGCTCAGGTTTTCGAGATCGCGGAGGCGCAAGGCTTGGTTGCACCGTATGAAATGCGCCCGCCCAAAGATGGGGAGGCTGCGTTTTGGTTGCGTTCCGCCAGCGTGCACCGGGCCGATCAGACGGAGCTAATCATTGATCAATATACCGGTGAGCTTTTGAAACGGCATGAGTTTGGCGACAACCCTGCCTTGGCGCGCACCGTGTCTTGGGGAATTTCCTTCCATCAGGGGGAGCTTTATGGATGGGCCAATATCCTGCAAAACACATTGGCGGCGCTTCTGGCGGTGGTGCTGTCCGTGTCGGGGTTCGTGGCTTGGTGGATGCGAAAACCGGCGGGCTCACTCGGGGTGCCTGCGGCGCCGGAGGCAGCGCTCGGAACGGGTATGATCGTACTCGTCATCGGCCTTGCGATCGTGTTTCCGCTGATGGGCGCATCGCTCATATTGGCACTCGTCCTCGATTGGCTGCTGTTCCGCCGTTTGGGCTGGTTCCGCGCGCAAAACGCCTAAGGCAAAGGGGTGGCCCGGCACACTGGGCTGCCCCTATATTCGAGGTTTTTCCCGTGTGCGCCGCGCTGGGGCCACAATTTGCGGGCCCAGTAGGATTGAAAGAATCCAGACTTGGTGGCCGATTATGGCGAATGACAGTTTTGAAGCGCGATTGAATCGAATTTCAGCAGCCAAAGGCGCGGCGCAAACTGCGATGAGGGGGGCCTCCGGCGCATCAAGCGCAGATCAACCCCAGCCTCAGTCTTCACCCCGCGTGCGAAGAACGTCGGGGCATGTGAGGTCTATCTTCCTCCTGAGCCTTGCAGGTTTCACCATGGCAGCATTCGTCGTGCTGACGCTGACCAATCAGATCTCTGGGTTTTTTGGCATCATGACCGGGTCGCATGTTTTGAGCGTTGACGGCCAGATACGCAAAGCTGACGATCCGCTTCAGCCCTCCGAGACCGGGCCGCTTGCCCCATTGGACGCGTTGCCGCGCGCCCCTGCTGGTTGGGTAAAGATCACGCGACGGGACGCGGAGGCCGGCGATCTGGTGGCGCGCGTCAGCGCAAGCTGGCCCGAGGATGCTGTACCGCTCGAGAGCCACAAAGGGTTTCGACGGCTCACGAGTTTTGCTGCAATCTACGCAAAAGAAGATTGGGAGACCCGCCTCACCGCCAATCGCAAAGCCGTTGGCCTCTATCTCTCGCATTCCGGCAGCTACCTGAATGCCGCAATGATCTATCGCGGGCGTGACCACTTGCTGGGCGGTGCGCAAGACCCGCAGGGGTGGGCGGATCAGCTTGAGGCTGAGGCCCAAAGCAAAAAACAGCCGCAGCAAGTAGTCGAACGTTTAACGCTCGTGGGCATCCCAGCGATCAACATCACGCGGGAGGCCGGGGCGGACGCTCGCGAACGGCCACTCATACAGGACATGGCAGAGCCCACGCGCTTTCAACTCCGAGCAGCGTTTTCCGCGCGCGCGCTGATTTCCCTGCAAGGCTGGGCCGCTGGACAAGATTTGGAGCCATTCGTAGCTGGGGTCGACGCCAATAGGCTGCCTTAAGCAAGGTCACCAATACACCGACTGCTATGATCAGTCTTGTGGGTTTGTGCCAGTGCCCTTGATGGTCCACGCCACTAGGTTGCCCCGCCATATTCGAGGTTTTTTCGCATTCGCGCCGCGCTCGGGCCACAATTGCCGGGCCCAATAGGGGCGATTGGAACCTTGCATGGTGGCAGCACATGGCAAATGACAGTTTTGAATCGCGTCTGAACCGTATTTCAGGCAGCGGCGCCACGGCGGAGCCTGCGATGGCGGGCGGTCCCGGCGTATCGGGCTCGGATGATGATATGCGTCGTTCGCTTGGCGTAAAGCGCCGCCCGCGCAGACAAGTGAACCCTATGCTGATTGGCGGGGTGCTTGGGCTGGGCGCTTTGGTCGTGGGCGCCGTGATGGTCGTTCCGCAATTCGCAGGTGTTTACGACACGACGCGCAGTGCGCTTGTTGACGTCATTGACGCCCAGTTGGAGACAACAGCGGCCCTGCCGCCGGTCGTCCCGAAAGTGAAACCGCTGCCGACGGAGGCTTTGCCATCGGCCCCCGAAGGCTGGGTGCGCGTCACGACCGAAGATGCGCAGGCGCGTGACGTGATGGACAGGGTCGCGCAGAATTGGCCAGCTGGCGGCGTGGCACTCGCAGATAATTATGGCTACGCGGAATTGGATACATTTGCAGAAGACGCCGCGCGTATGCACGATACATCCGCGCTTTATCTCTCAAATTCAGGTAGTTACGTTCAGCTTTCATTGGTTGCACGCCCCAAGGATGAGGCTTTGGGCGCGCCAGGCGACATTGAAGCCTGGGCCGACCAGCTGGAATTTGAAACGTCGCGCAGCCTACAAAGGGGGCAGGAGGTTGAGCGCCTTGAGCTCTCCGGCACCATCGCAATCAACGCGACTTGGGAAGAGGCAGAAGAGGCTGTGCAAGAGCCCATTGCTGTCGATCCAACGGCTGTGAAAGAGCTGGACTTGCGCGCAGGGCTTGCCCCGCGGGCACTGGTGACGTTGCAAGGCAAAGCCTCGGAGCAAGAGCTGCAAACGCTCTTTGCTGGCATCCAGATAAGTGCATTGCGCTAGAGGTACAGCCCTAGTCTTCGTAATCTTCTTTGCGCGCCCACAAATCGGGCCGCCTGTCTTGCGTCAACGCCTCAGACTGGGCGTTACGCCATTTGGCTACTTTGCCATGATCGCCGGAGGTTAGCACCTCCGGTACGCCCATGCCGCGCCACTCCGCCGGGCGGGTGTAGTGTGGGTGCTCCAAAAGCCCGTTTGAGTAGCTTTCTTCCTCAGTGCTTGCCTCATTGCCCAGGACGCCGTCGCGCAGCCTGATTGTGGCGTCGAGCATGGCTTGGGCCGCAATCTCGCCCCCGGTCAGGACGAAATCACCGAGCGAGACCTCTTCGATGTCGTATGCGTCGAGCACCCGCTGGTCGACGCCTTCGAACCGTCCGCAGAGCAGCGTCATCCCATCCGCCTCAGACCACGCTCGCGCCTTGGCCTGTGTAAACGGCGCGCCGCGCGGAGAGAGGTAGACGATCGGCCATTTGGCGCGGTCTTGCGGCGTGCCGCGCGACGCAAAATCCAGCGCTTTGGCGACGACATCGGCCCGCAGAACCATCCCCGCCCCGCCGCCATAAGGCGTGTCATCGACGTTGCGATGTTTGCCCTCGCCAAAGATGCGCAGATCGATCGTGTCGAGCGCCCAAAGCCCTTGCTTAAGGGCTTTCCCCGTGAGCGAGGCACCAAGCACGCCGGGGAAAACTTCTGGGAAAAGCGTGATAATCTTGGCCGTCCAGGCCCCCTTCAGCTTGGTCTCCGCCATCAGGTCGCGCGGCTGCAGGGAGGCGCTGATCGATTTGCGGCCGTGAGATTTTCGGGGCGTCTGCGTCATGGCCCCCGCGATACGCCGCGCGGGCCAGATTTGCAATCACGAGGCGGCCAGCAGCTCGTCGCGGTCTGACAAGAAATCCTTAACCAGCTGGTGAATGCCATCGGCGCCACCTGACAAAAGAAGCGCCGTCAGAATGATGTCAATCGCCTGAAAAGCCTGCGCCTGATAGGCGCCCTTCACCGTCTCGGCGATCGGTAGGGTTCCCGTGGGCACAAATTGCGTCAGGATCCGGATGCCGACAATGGCCACGGCGAGGCTGAGCGCAAGCGCTGCAATCGTGGCGGCGCGTTTTTTGCGCGCGGCGAGGGCACGCAGCTTGGGTTCGGCCTTGGATTTGGCGTCAAGCAGCGTCAGGCGCGACTCCTCCAGCCGTTCTTTCAGCTGGGCGACATGGTCGTATTTTGCCTCAATGGCGGCCTGAACATCAGCATCCGGCCCGATATTTGGCAAGACGGTCGCGGCCGTTGCCTCCAGCGCTTCCTTGTAGGTCTTGACAGCAGAGGCCGCGACGCGGGAGGCTTGTTTTAGACGGGATTCCTCCTCCGAGAAGCGGTTCTTGAGGTAGATCTCCACGGCGCGCTCAATGACCAAAGCCATGAAAATCAGGGTGAGGAATTTCGTGCCGAGATCAGTGGCTTCCAGACCGGTTAAAGAAATTTCCGAGAAACCAAGGAAGATCGTGGCGACAACAGCGATGAGAATAATGGAAAAAATGGTGGGATAGGCGTCGAAAAAACGCATGAAAACACTCCGAAAAATAACTAAATCAATCCGCGTAATTTAGCATATTTTTCAGATTAGTTCAAAACCTCACTCCGTTGCGTCCGTGTCGCCCGCATCGGGCGCATCTTCGGGTGGGTCAATGATCACTCGGCCCGCAGACAGATCGACGGTCGGAACAATCTCCTGCGTGAAGGGCAAAAGCAGGTCCTGTTTCAAGCCAGGCCCGCGAATTTCCAGAATGTCGCCCGCGCCATGGTTTTGAACCGCTGCAACCTTGCCGATCCGCTCCCCGCCTGTGTCGACGACTTCCAGTCCAATCAGATCGGTATAGTAAAATTCATCATCCGGCAGGGCAGGCAGCAGCGCGCGGTCCGCGTAAAGCTTCACGCCTTTCAGCTTATCCGCCTCATCCTTGAACCGAATGCCCGAAAGACGGGCGGCAAACCCGCCTTTGACGGCGCGCGTGAGCTTCACGGTGAAGCTCTCACCCGCTTCAGTTTCCAAAGGCGAGTAGGCAGCGATATCCTCCGGCTCTGCGCAGAAGCTTTTCAGCCGGACTTCGCCTTTGACACCAAAAGCGCCCGCGACCACGCCAACCACAACCTTGTCAGTCATTGGCTCGCCCCCACACACAGGCCCCTTGCACCGACGCTGCCGCCCGCATCAAGGCACAGGTCGGAAGCGCGCAGCCGTTCCAGCTGCAGGCCTGCGTAGAAGGACACACCCATCAGAACCAGCGTGATCAATTTGCGCATATGCTCATACCTTTTGCAGCTCCAGGGCCTCGGCGCGCGTCTCCCAGCCCGCGCGCTCCAGCTCTGGTGTGTCGTCCTCTTGCGTTGGATAGCCGAGGCAGAAATAGCCGATGAGTGACCAATCCGCGGACACTCCCAGATCGCTCGACAGCCGGTCCGCATCAAGGATCGAGACCCAACCCAATCCTAGTCCCTCTGCCCGGCAGGCCAGCCAAAACAAAGTCACCGCCGAGACGACCGAGTAGCGGCGCATCTCCGGCATGGTTCCTGCGCCCAGGCCTTTTCCCTTAGTCGTTCCATCGTCGCAGAAGATGGCCAGATGCACCGGCGCATCATCCATCCCTGCCAATTTCAAACTGGCGTAATTCTCCGCAGTGTCACCGGCATATTGCGCCAGCGCCTCCGCGTTGGTCTCCGCGAAATTGGCGCGGGCCTTTGCGCGGGCCGCTTGGCTGTCGACCCGCAAAATGCGCCAGGGCTCGGACAATCCCACGGACGGTGCCAGCGAAAACGCGTGAAGGCAGCGCGCGAGCGCCGCCTCTTCTATCGCAGCCGTTTTGAAATGGCGCACGTCGCGGCGCCATTTCATCAACTCAAACAGTTCGTCCCGAAAATCCCGGGAGAAACCGCGCATTTACTCTGCAGCTGCTTCTTCTGCTGGTGCTTCCTCTGCAGGGGCAGCGGCGGCTTCTTCAGCAGCTTCTTTAGCGGCCTGAGCTTTGGCAGCTTTCTCTTCGGCGCGGTCCTGAGCTTTCTTGCCAGGCTCGGCCTTCTTCATGTTCGCGCGCTCTTTCTTTTCCAAGACGCCAGCGGCTTCCAGGAAACGAGATACACGGTCGGTCGGCTGCGCGCCCTTGTCGAGCCAGTGTTGCACGCGCTCCATGTCGAGCTTCACGCGCTCTTCGCTGTCTTTTGGCAGCAGCGGGTTGTAGGTGCCCAGTTTCTCGACGTAACGGCCGTCACGCGGCATGCGGCTGTCAGCAGCGACAACGCGGTAGAAGGGGCGTTTTTTGGACCCACCACGGGCCAGACGGATTTTCATTGCCATTGTGTTTTCTCCTATGATGATTGTCCAGCAGGACATTGATTTTGTTTGATTTTAAATTCGGTA
>JAPORH010000148.1 GCA_026710325.1 Litoreibacter sp.
CGGGCGCTTTCAAGCCCAAAATCGAAGGCTATTTCGCCGTGAGTCGTGTACCGTGATAATTGGGGCACATTGTTTCGTAACACTACGGGACCATGCGCGTATCAGAGGACAGAGCGGCAGAGTTGCGTTTACTGGAAAAACATCGGTTGCGGCGCCAAAGGTTGCGCTACAAGCTGCGCGCATTCCGGAAGCGTCGCGAGGTGAGCGCGCTTGCCGATCGCACGGCGCAGATTGGCCCCAAGGACGTTTTGCTGTTTTGCACATTGCGCAACGAGCGCCGCCGGCTGCCTTTCTTCCTGCAATACTATCGTGAACTGGGCATCGACCATTTCTTCTTTGTCGATAACGGTTCTGATGACGGGACGACTGAGTATCTGCAAGCGCAGGCGGATGTTTCGATCTTTACAACGATGCATAGCTACAAAAAAGCGCGCTACGGGGTGGATTGGACGCAATGGCTGCAGCGGCTTTATGGCCATGGGCATTGGTGCCTGACCGTCGATGCAGACGAGTTTTTTGTATACGCGTTTTGCGATACACGGCCAATTCGGGCGCTGACAGATTGGCTTGATGCATCATCCGTTCGGTCTTTTGGATGTCTGATGCTGGATCTTTACCCGAAAGGTCCAATCAACTCGGTTGTTTATGAGGAAGGGCAAAATCCAATCGAGGTCGCTCCGTGGTTTGACAGTGGAAACTATACGATCGAGCGGAACCCCTACTATTGGAATTTGTGGATTCAGGGCGGTCCGCGCGCGCGACAGTTTTTCGGCGAAAGCGCGCGGCATGCGCCAGCGATGAACAAAATCCCGTTGGTCAAATGGCATCGAAATTACGTCTATATCAGCTCGACACATATGCTGCTGCCGCGTGGATTGAATCTGGTCTATGACGACAAAGGGGGCGAAAAGACCTCTGGTTGCTTGTTGCATGCGAAGTTTCTCGACACGTTTAGCGACAAGTCTTCGGAAGAGATGAAACGCCAGCAGCACTACGCCAATAGCCGAGAATATAGTGTCTATAACAGACAACTGGACGAACAACCCGACCTCTGGTGCGAATGGTCGGAGCGTTATATCAATTGGCGACAGCTTGAAATTCTGGGCCTCATGTCCAAGGGGAATTGGGCATGAGTCTTGGGTTTGTTATGTTGGTGCATGAGGCGTTGGACCGAGCGGCTGACGTCGCACGCCACCTTCATCAGGCAGGCAAACCAGTTGTGATCCACGCAGATTTACGCGTGTCCGACACGGATTTTTCTTGGCTGAAACGGAAGCTGAGCGATTGTGAGGATATTATTTTCTCGGATCGCAAGCGTTGCGATTGGGGCAGTTGGAGCATCGTTGAAGCCACCCAGATTGCCAGCAAGCTCATGCTGGATCGGTTCGATCGGGTGAAACATGTTTACCTGGCGAGCGGGTCATGCCTGCCTTTACGGCCCATTGATGAGCTGCAAGCTTATGTGGATGCGCGCGCGGAAACGGATTTTATAGAATCTGTGACAATCGATGAGGTCGATTGGACCATGGGTGGGCTGGATCAGGAACGGTTCACGATGCGCTTTCCGTTCTCTTGGAAACGGCAAAGGCGCCTCTTTGATGCCTATGTAGAGCTTCAACGGCGCCTTGGGTTAAAGCGTAAGATACCCGATGGGATCACCCCCCACCTTGGATCGCAATGGTGGTGTCTGAGCCGCGCGACCTTATCCGCAATTCTTGGGAGCTCTGATCGGGAACTCTATGAGCGGTATTTCAGGCAAGTGTGGATCCCTGATGAAAGTTTCTTTCAAACACTGGCCCGACGCTACTCAAGCGCAATTGAAAGCAGGTCCCTGACCCTCTCCAAGTTCGATTTTCAGGGGAAACCGCATGTTTTCTATGATGACCATTTGCAGCTGTTGCGCCGGTCTGACTGCTTTGTCGCGCGCAAGATATGGCCAGAGGCGCAAGGGCTTTATGATGCATTTCTTGTGGCCGAGCCTTCTGAGGCCAAACGGGTCGAGCCCAATCCGCTGAAGATTGACAAACTCTTCTCGAGGGCGACGGAGCGGCGGATGCGTGGTCGTGCTGGGCTGCTGATGCAGGGACGGTATCCCAAACCCGAAAACGATATTTACCCGACAGCCAATCGATACTCTGTATTTCAGGGGTTCGACTTTCTGTTTGAGGAATTTGAAGATTGGTTGAGCCGACGTACGGGCAATCGCGTCCATGGCCACCTGTTTTCCAGGGAGCGCGTCGCTTTTGCGGGCGGTGCGCAGCTTTTTAACGGATGTTTGTCGGACAGTGCCGCGTTGCGCGACTATAATCCGCAGGCGTTTTTGAGCAATTTAATCTGGAACACGCGGGGCGAGCATCAGTGTTTCATGTTTGGACCTTCCGACGCACAAGAGGTGATGCCGTTCATTTCCGCCGATCAAAATGCGCAGCTGTCGATCATCAGCGGCGCCTGGGCGATCCCATTGTTTCATTCAGATCGACCTTTTACCGAAATTCGGAAGGAGGCGGCGTTTCTGCAGCGTGTCGAAGCAAAGCAGCTTTCAGCTTTGAGGCAGAGCCCTGTTAAGGCCCGTGTTAAAATGTGGAGCCTCGCCGAGTTTATCGAAGACCCGATGGAACGATTGCAGATGATCTTGGATGAGTTGGGCGGTGGCGTTCAACGTCGATTGTCCGAGGTGCCAAAGATGGCTGATCTGTCTGGTTTTGGCGCATTCTTGCAAAAACTCAAGAACCAGGGAATGAGCCCCTATTTGATGGGGGATTTCCCGATGTTCGATGAGGTCACTCAGGCGGAGCGGCAGGATGATCCGCGCCCATTTTTGGTGAAGTAGATGGCGTTCTCTTCCTTCGTGATACTGGCAGGGATGCGGACCGGGTCCAATTATTTGGAGGCCAATCTCAATTGCTTTGAGAGCCTCCAAAGCTATGGAGAGCTGTTCAATCCGCATTTTGTGGGGCGGCACAATAAGGACGCGGCGTTCGGGATCACGCTTGATCAACGCGAAGCCGATCCGTTTTCGCTGCTCGGAGCGATCAAGAAAGACGCTGCTGGCTTACCGGGGTTCCGCTTGTTTTTCGATCATGACGCGCGGGTGTTGGACTATGTCCTTCAAGACCGTAGCTGCGCGAAGATCGTGCTGACGCGGGATCCTTTGGAGAGCTACGTCTCGCTCGAGATTGCGCGAGAAACGGGGCAGTGGAAACTTTCCGACATCAGCAAACGAAAAGAGGCCAAGGTCACGTTTAACCTGGACAATTTTCAGCGGCATCTTGAAACGCGAAACGGGTTTCTTTCAGAAATTCGCACTGTGTTGCAACGCACCGGCCAAACGGGGTTTTACCTTGGGTATTCGGACGTTGGCGAGATCGATGTGTTGAACGGATTGGCGCGCTACCTTGGGTCCGAAGAAGAGATCAAAACAGTCTCTAAAAAGACAAGAAAGCAAAACCCGAGCTCGCTGTCAGAGAAGGTCACCAATTTTGCCGAGATGGTGGAAGTGCTTTCTACGTTCGACCGGTTCGGCACACATCGTTCCTACGATTTTGAGCCGCAACGTGGTGGTGGGGTTCCAAACTATGTCGCAGCCTCAGCGCCGCCGCTTCTCTATATGCCGGTTGCCAATGGCTTGGAGGGCCGTTTGACCGAATGGCTTGCGGACTTGTCTGACGATGCTTTGCAAACGGAGTTTTCGCAAAAATCCCTGCGACACTGGAAAAAGCAGAACCCTGGATTTCGCAGCTTTACCGTCCTTCGTCATCCCCTGCCGCGCGCGTATCAGGCCTATTGCGACTGTGTTTTGACACCCGCCGATGCGCGGTTGGAAGAGCTCAGCGATCTTTTGTGCAAAAGGTATAATGTGGTTCAGCCTGATCAGAATGACTCTGCGTCCGTGAAAGATAGTTTTTCGCAGTTTCTGTCGTTTTTGAAAGGCAATCTCGCGGGCCAAACCAGTTTGCGGGTGGAGCCTTGCTGGGCCAGCCAGACAGCCTTACTTGATGGCATTTCATCAGTTCAAGCGCCTGACTTTGTTTTTCGGGAAGAGCAGATGTCGCGGGATCTGACCCGTTTGGTCGTTGATTTTGACCGTACCCCACCCAATCTACCTCAAAGCGCCTCGGGCGCTACGATCGCATTGGCCGATATCTACGACGAGAGGCTCGAAAAGGCGTGCTTTCAAGCCTACCGCAAAGACTACTTCGCCTTCGGGTTCTCTGAATGGAGTCTCGGTTAAGCGGCTTGGCTGTTCTGGGAGTCGGTCAAGATCGTGAGAAGCGTCGTAGCATCATCATTTGCGCGCAGTTTTGCGCAAACTTGCTGTTGGCGCAGCGTGCGAGAAACGAGCGCCAATGCTTTGAGATGTTCAACACCGGCATCCGTCGGAGCGAGCAGGCAAAAAAACAGATCGACCGGTTGGCGATCAGCGGAATCAAAATCGACCGGCTTATCAAGACGAAGAAACACCGCGACAACCTTATCTAGATTGTCGATACGCGCATGAGGCAGAGCAACGCCCTGCCCGACGCCGGTTGGGCCGAGATTTTCACGTTCCTGAAGGGCTTCGAAAACGAGCGGTTGAGAAAGGCTATAGCAAGATGCGGCTACTTCAGAGAGTTCCTGAAACAGACGCTTCTTGCTGGAAATAGAAGACACGCTCCGAACTGAGCCGGGTTGCAGAATGTCGTTAATTTTCATGACCGCTCTCTATTTACGGCCCGAAGCCGCTAGTTATTGCTGGTAGGATCGATCCAGCCGACATTACCGTCATCGCGTCGATATACGACGTTGATCCCTTTATTTCCCTCATTGCGGAACACTAAAACCGGAGCGCCCGCGATCTCCATCTGCATAACAGCTTCGCCGACAGAAAGCGATGGAATCTTAGTTTCCATTTCCGCAACAATCATGGGTTGCAGGGTCTCGGGTTCGCTGTCTTCCGACTCAGTATTTCCGGCGAGGATATAGGAGGAAGCCTCGAAAAGTTCAACAGGTTGTGAGCGTTCTTTGTGGTGATCTTTTAGGCGGCGCTTGTAGCGGCGCAGCTGTTTGTCCATCTTTTCGGAACAACTGTCGAAAGCCGCATAGATTTCGGTTTCGTGCGCTTTCGCCTGCGTGGTAAGGCCGGTGCTGAGATGGACGGTCGCCTCACACATGTATTCATGCGCGTGCTTCGAAAAAACCACAGTGGCATCTGTTGGTCGGCCGGCATATTTCCCAAGCATCTCAGACAGTTCTTGCTGCACGTGGGTTTGAAGGGCTTCCCCGATATCGATTTGTTTGCCGCTTATTTGGTAGCGCATGGCGTCTCCTTTATTGTTGGCAGTCGCGCGTATTGCGCAATGCATTGGGGGAAGGTCTTAGTTGATCAATGACATGCGCCCGAAGTTTGGGCGGTTCCGCTGGGCCGTCAAAAGAAGGTGTGGCCAAAACCAAAGTGGTTCGCGATGTCATTAACGATATTTGGCGGCAGGAATGGCCGGTCTGTCAACTGAGTCGTTGATGATTCTGAGCTATTCGCGCTCAAATTAAGGTCTGATTAAGTAATCTTAAAATTCTGACCGAGGTATACACGGCGCACATTTTCGTCCGAGATGACCTCTTCCGTTGTACCGCTCATCAATACATGCCCGTCATGCAGAATGTAGGCGCGGTCCACGATTTCGAGGGTTTCGCGGACATTGTGATCAGTGATCAAAACGCCGATCCCGCGTTTTTTCAGATCGGCAACGAGCCCGCGTATTTCACCCACGGCAATCGGATCGACCCCGGCGAATGGTTCATCAAGCAGCAGGTATTTTGGGTTGGCGGCCAGGCACCGGGCAATTTCGGCGCGTCTGCGTTCGCCGCCGGACAGCGAAAGCGCGGGTGCGCGGCGCAAGTGGCCGATTGAGAATTCGTTGAGCAGTTCTTCCAACCGCTCCCGTCGTTTGCTGCGGTCCTTGATTGCAATTTCAAGGATGGCGAGGATGTTGTCCTCGACGCTGAGCCCTCTGAAGATCGACATCTCCTGTGGCAAATAGCCGATGCCCAACTTCGCGCGGCGATACATGGGCAATAACGTAACATCGCGCCCGTCAATCGTCACCGTCCCTGCTTCCGGGGTCACAAGGCCTGCGATGGAGTAAAAACAGGTGGTTTTGCCCGATCCGTTTGGCCCGAGAAGCGCCA
Source organism: Litoreibacter sp. (assembly GCA_026710325.1). Classification (GTDB taxonomy): domain Bacteria; phylum Pseudomonadota; class Alphaproteobacteria; order Rhodobacterales; family Rhodobacteraceae; genus Litoreibacter. Next base: position 6,166 of record JAPORH010000148.1, read on the forward strand.
CAACTTCGCCGCGTGCCAATTCGAGCGATACGTCACGTATCACAGGGCGGCGCTTGTAGTTTTTGCGTAACCCCAGCACTTTTAGGCCCGAAGAGCCTTGGGTGACACTAAACTTGGGCTGCTCTTCGATCACTCGCTATCGCCTGTTCGAAAAATGGTCTTCACCCTGCCTGTCATGCGGCCATTTCCGCTTGTCAGATCGACCGTGAGTTGCTCGCCTGACAGTGCATTTTGTCCTTGGGTCAGAATGACGTCACCGGTCATGACGATTTCAGCTTGTTCGACGTTATAAACCGCACGTTGCGCTTCGGCGGCCTCGGCACCATTGACCAAGGTGACGCCCTGGGTTGCTACCAATTGCGCGATGCGCCCGGTGGTCTCGCCGTTTGAGGTGGCATATTGGACTTCGACCTGCCCCGCGCTGAGACGCATCGCGCCCTGACCGGCTACGACATTTCCGATGAACACCGCTTGACCCGTTGCCTGATCGACAGTCAACTCATCCGCCGTGATTTCGACCGGAAGGGATGCGTCATGCTTCAGCCCGCCAAATGCAACATTGGCGCCTTGCGCCAGGGCGCTCGTCGAACAGAGCAGAAGCGCTGCACAAAAAAAGGCTATTGCTTGTTTTATGGACATCACACCCTCTAATTTCCCGGTTGGTATACCAGTTTTACACCCTGATTGAAAACCAGAAGCTGCGTGCCATCTCTGGTCAGCAGCTCCATGCGCCCGGCAGTTAAGACCCCGCCAGCGCCGGTTCCGGTGACGGGGCCCGGTGAAAGAAGCTCGGTCTGGGCAAGCGAGGTACGCAATTCATCCGACAAAAGCGTGTATCCTGTAGATGTTTCGATCTCGACCTGGCCATGCAAAACGAGGCTTTCTTCCTCCCCTTCATAGATGGCGCGATTTGCCGTGACGTTTACGGCACCGCCGTCCAGACCCTCAATACGCGCTTGCGCGGCCTCGATTGTAAGCCGACTGGAATTTGACGGATCCGGCGTCGCGAAAGCGGCAGTGACAGTGACTTTGTCCCCATCCGTGGTGACACCGTTAAATCTTGGGGTGGCGATCCTTTGGTTTTCCGCGATGCTTTCGATGTCTCCCTCTACGAAGGGAATCGCGTCTTCAGGATCAATGGAACGAGAGAAGAGAAAAAGCGTTGAAAGCAAAGCCAGCGCAAGCAAGGGTAAGATGATTTTCGCGATTTGGACAAAGCGTGAGTAGCTGTTATCCGCGACGGCCATCAGATCACCCCGGCGCGCAGGCAATCTTGCAGCTTGATCAAACCGATTGGTGACTTTTTCTCGGCACTCGGGTCAACGACAAAGAGTGAGGTGATACTGTTCTGGTCCATGATCCGAACGGCCTCCTCTGCCAAGACACTGCCAGAAATGGTTTTAGGGTCGCGGCTCATAACGGTTTGGGCGTCTTGGTCCAACAGTCCTTGCATATGCCTGCGCAAATCGCCGTCTGTTATAATCCCAGCCAGCGTACCATCCTTTTCCAACACTGCGACAACGCCAAACCCTTTTTGACTGATTTCGAGAAGTGCGTCAGCCATGGCCGCGTCGCGGGCGCATGTCGGCAAAGCCTCGCCGGTATGCATGATGTCTTCCACTTTCGCGAGTTTTGCGCCGAGTTTGCCGCCCGGGTGGAATTCGCGGAAATTTGCAGGCGTAAACTTGCGCGATTCCATCATAGCTATGGCTAAAGCGTCGCCAAGTGCGAGGGTCATAGTCGTTGATGTCGTTGGTACGATCCCGGTACCGCATGCCTCCTCCGCAGGTGGGAGAAGAAGCGCAATATCGGCTTGCCTCATTAGTGTCGACCCTGCACGGCTGGCTATTGCGATAAGGGGGATGTCGAAACGGCGGGTATAGGCGATGACATCTGCCAGTTCGGGCGTTTCCCCTGAATTGGAGAGCAACAAAACGACGTCGCCCACAGCCATCATGCCAAGATCGCCGTGGCTCGCCTCAGCTGGGTGAACAAAATGTGCAGGTGTTCCGGTTGATGCGAAAGTCGCCGCGATCTTTCGCGCAATGTGGCCGGATTTCCCCATTCCGCTCACGATGATCCGTCCTTTGGCGTCCATCAGCAGTTGCGCGGCACGCGCGAAGCTTTCATCGAGCGTACTCGCGAGCATCTCAAGCGCATCCGCCTCGCGCGAGACAACACGCCGACCTGTTGCCGTAAGTTCGGAATATGTCATGTTTGCGCCCCCATCGACGGGCCCATCAATGGGCGAAAATATCGGTGTCAGGCCAGCCTGCCAGATCGAGCTTCGCGCGCATTGGCAGGAACTCGAAACATGCCTGCGCCATTTCGGATCGACCCTCCCGCGCGAGCATCACTTCTAGTTTCTCGCGAAGCTCATGCAGGTAAAGCACATCAGAGGCCGCATAATTCATCTGCGCCTCTGACAAACTGGTTGAGCCCCAGTCACTGGATTGCTGTTGCTTGGAAATATCAATGTTCAGAAGCTCCTGAAGGAGGTTTTTCAAGCCGTGGCGATCTGTGTAGGTTCGCACCAGTTTTGACGCGATTTTTGTGCAATAGACCGGCGCAGTGAGCGCTCCAAAAGCGTGAAAGAGCGCCGCGATGTCGAAGCGGCCAAAATGAAAAAGCTTCAAGACGTCCGGGTCTTCGAGCATTCGGCGAAGGTTTGGGGCGCTGTCTTGCCCCTGCTTTACTTGAACGAGATGGGCATGGCCGTTCCCGTCTGACAGTTGCACCAAACAAAGGCGATCGCGGTGTGGGTTAAGTCCCATCGTTTCGCAATCAATTGCAACGATTGGGCCTAATACAAGGTCATCTGGTAGATCACCAATGTGAAGGTGGTTTGTCATTTCATCCATCCTGCGTCAGCGGCTTCGGGGATAGTGGCTTTGGCCCGGATGTTCAACACGCGTGTCTGTGACCCTCAAAGACGCCTGTCCGTGGGGTAATACAGGCAACTACGTTCTAGATGTCGCCAATGGTGGTGTCAGAGGGCGCGAATTGTAGTTTCAGTTTCCGAACTGAAACGGATCATCTTCGTCATGCTCAAGCGCTTCAAGGTATTCGATGAACTGGGCAGACCCGTCAATGACCTGGTGCTGCTTGCTGCGGTGCGTCGCTTCGAAAATCTGATTGATTAGATTGGCATTTCGCAAGCTTCCTTCGATCGTTTCGGCGATGAAAGACTTCAGATCCGCATCCAACTGCGCCCTTGCGCCTGTCAAAGATCGAAGAATGGCATCTTTCATTTTTTCTGAGGACAAACCGTTTTTCGATACGAAATCGTGACATCCGCCGCGGAATGAACTCACAGCGATCTCGGTTTGAGTTTCCCCTGTAATCATAACTATCCCGGTTTGGGTGTTAAGTTGGTTTTGCCGCAGCAAATTGAGCCCTTCAAGCCCGTTGCCGTCCTCTAGATTGTAGTCGAGAAGCACGAGGTCAAAGCGCTTACTTTGTAGCGCGACCTCCATTTCTCGGATCGAACGGGCTTCGGTCACCTGCAGGTTCAGATCAGACCTCAAGCTCATGCGTTTGATATGTTTTCTATCGAATTCGTTGTCATCGACCAAAAGCGCGTGGATCACCTGTGGTTGAAATTGAGTTGGCCTTATTCGTTCAACTGGGAGAGTGCTTTGCATCGATCAAATCCTTTGTTTCGGCGATCTTTAAGGCGTGCCAAGAAACACTGCGTAAACAAGTGCGGTTTTGTTTCTGGCTTTTTGCTTAAAAGGCTTCGCACTTTTTGTGAGAAGCATTGGGTAGCTCACAGAGCTCGATGTCGACTCTAAGGCCCGAGCCGGTTTTTGCAGTGTTTAGAGATAAAACACCGGAGTACCGCTCCGCGATTTTTTTACAGATGGGCAGGCCCATACCGCTTCCAGACAACTCGCACTTTCGGTTTAATCCAGTCATAACTTTTAGGGCTGTGTCGCGCTGGTTGCTATCTATTCCGGGGCCATCATCTGTGATTTGGATCATCAGCCTTTGCTCGTCGCGCCGGGCCAAAACTTCTATCTTGCCGGTTGATTTGTGATGATGCGCAACCGCGTTGTCGATAAGTGCCTCGAAAAGCGTAATCAGGTCTTCCTCTGCAATCCTGACATCAATCTTGGGTAAATCTGCACGGTACACGACTCACGGCGAAATAGCCTTCGATTTTGGGCTTGAAAGCGCCCG
>JAPORH010000038.1 GCA_026710325.1 Litoreibacter sp.
GTGGCCAAGGTGAGGATTGAGGCACCGGTAAAGGGCGAAAGCCACCGGAAAACAGCAACTCCCCGCACCTACAGCAGGGCGCGCCTCTCCCTGACTCTACTGTTCTGTCGCCATTGACCGATATCGAAGGCAAACAAGCGCCTGAGGCGCGCAACCGGTTGGTGATGTTTTTGGTGAATGTCGCGCAGGATGCGGTGCCACGGGGCCCTAGCGGTGCGGTGCCAACTGGGCTTGTGCAATCCCAGCCTTTGCACTTGGACATCTATTTCATGCTGGCCTCGGCCCATGATGCGGACCTTTATGAGGAGGGCTTGAAGCTGCTATCCGCTGGCATCACCTTTTTCCAAAGTTTCCCGGTGTTTTCGTTGAAGAACACCCCAGAGATGCCGGTTGGGGTAACCCAGCTTTCTTTCGAACTCAGCAACTTGAAGTCCGAAGAGCTCGGCCAACTTTGGGGTAATTTGGGCGGGCGCTACGTGCCATCGGTCATGTACAAGATGCGCTCGGTCGTGGTCGATGGCGCTGTTATTCGTGATGTCGAGCCGCTTGTGCGCGCGCCGGGGACTGACCTCAGGCCGGAGGGTAGCGCATGACACGGTATGAGGAGCTTTTGCGGCTTACGCTCGAACACGCTTATTTCGGCGCTGAGGCCTTTCCGATGGAGGTGAAGCCAGCGGATCCGCAGGGCTTTGCGCGCGCAGGCTTGCTTTTGCGTCAGCAAGGCAAAACAGTCTCTGTGATTGGTGAAAGTGGTGGCGCCGGACAGCCCGAGCGCGTGGAACTTCTCGTGATCCCAGCAGGGCCTGACGTTCTAGAGGCGACCCTTGGCGCGGATTGGCATGCCGTGCCGCAGTTGCAAGTGCCTTTGGATATGGAGCGCATAACGCTCGATGACGCCGTAGCGGAAAACGCTCCAGCGCAACCGCGGAAACCTATCCTTTGCCAGCTCTCTGTTTCGCTTGCCCCTTTGGGCACCCGGGAAGTTACGGTGGCATTCAACGCCGTCGAAGCGCTTTGGGCCTATCACGTGATCGGCTCTGCTGAGACCGCTGAATTTTCAATTTTTGACCCGGAAGGTGCGGTCTCGTTCGAACCTCTGGATTTTGAAACGCTTCCCGATGGACGTATTGCGCATGTTTTGCGCAGCACTACGCCCCTCGCTGCGCGCGCGAGACCAACCCATAGATTTTCACTCCAGGAGCCCGGACCATTTGGGCTCAAAACTCTCATCCCCGTGCTGCCTGCAGGCGGGATTTCTTTTCGATCAGCGACGGGGCTGCGACCCGCGCATCCTTTTCAAACAAATATCTACATAAATCTCAATTAACAGGGAGACCCCAACCATGGCTGTCATGAAGACCCCCGGCGTCTATATCGTCGAAAAGAACGCATTTCCCAATTCGGTCGTCCAGGTGGCGACAGCGGTGCCAGCCTTTATCGGCTACACCGAGAAGGCCATGAACGGCAATCTGGCGATCCCGAATGTGCCGACGCGGCTGACCTCGATGGTCGAGTTCCACAACTACTTTGGCGGCGCCCCGAGCCCTGAGTTTGAGATTGTCTCCCACGCCCCGCGCGAAGGTGTTTCCCCCTTGAGCATAGACGGCGCAACCCTGCCGCCGGAGCTACCGGAGGCCATTTTCAACATGACGGTGGATGGTAACACCACCAAGTTTGAGCTGGTCCAGACCAACCCGGCCTATGCGCTTTATGGCGCGATGCGGCTGTTTTTCCAAAATGGTGGTGGTGCCTGCTACGTCACCTCTATCGGGACCTACGAGGACGCGATTGAGCCCAAGCCGATGACCGATGCGCTGGCGCTTTTGAAGAAAGAGCCTGAGCCAACAATGATCGTGATCCCGGACCTGACTCGGTTGCCGTTTGCGGATGCAATCAGCGTGCAACAGCAAGTGCTGAAGCATTGCGGCGCGGAGATGAAGAGCCGCTTTGCGATCCTTGATATTCCGGGTGGCTATCTCGATGAAAATTCTGAACGCGGTAAACCGGTGCAGCGGTTCCGCGATGCGCTTGGTACCAACAACCTGGACTTTGGTGCGGCCTACTATCCGTGGCTCAACACGTCCGTGTTCCAATCGGCCGATTTCACTTTTGAGAATATCAAATTCGAGAACCGCAAGAAGCTCATCTCGCTGCTCAAGCGCAGCGTCAAATCGGACGAGGCCATTGTGCCTGAGATTGAACGGGTCGGCACGCCGATGCTTTCAGGTGATTTCACTATCTCGGTCGAGAAAGGTGGCACCGCCACGTTGAAGACAATGGATTTCTCCGCCGCCGATGAAAGCTCACCCGCGACCGAGCTGGACTACACGCTCGACTACAAGGACGAGCATATGCCCGGCGTGCTGAAGCTTGACGGCGAGGCGGATGCGGAGAACCCGCTGAAAGCGTTCACCCAGAAGCAGCTGGAAGATGGCAAGGTCACTTTTGAGCATGATCCCACAAAAGGCCAGAATGGCGAGGGGTATTTCACCTTCACCGTCACCGATGAAGACAAGGTGACGAGCGCGCGCCAGACGGTCAAAATCGTCTTTGGGGCACGCGTTCTGGCGCTGCCCGATGTCGTCAGCGGCAAGGAAACGTCAATCGGAGACGAGGTTCTGAAAGGCGTCACCGGAGCCAAGAAAAAGTCAGTCAAGATCGTGGGCGCGGATGCGGTCAGCGACGAGCAGATCGACGCCGACCCCGCTGTCGAAAAAGCGGTGAGGGATGCGGCCGAGGATGACAGCAAACTGCCCGCGGTTGAAACGGCCAAGGCGGCGGCATTGGCCAAATCGGAGGGCAAAACCCTGACTGTGCCCAAGACGGGCGTCTGGACCGTCAATGACGAGAAGGACGAGGTCATCTTCACCCCAGAAAAGGAGTTCCAGGGGGCCGAAGTGTCGATCCGGTTCACCTATGACGGGCCCGATGGCGAAGTCGAGCCGCAGGATCTGAAATTCCTGCTCGACGGCGCGCCTTATGTGGCCGATCCGGGCGAGGATGAGGACCCTGCCGTGACTATCGATAAGACGATGCGCGTCGTGGCCCCGCTTTACAAAGACATCATGGATGCGATGGCCAAATATGTGAACACCATGGCGCCGTCCGCTGCGATGGCGGGGATCTATACCGCCGTGGATAACAGCCGTGGGGTCTGGAAAGCGCCTGCCAATGTATCGGTCAATTCGGTGATTTCGCCCACGGTCAATATCGACCATGCGCAACAGGAAAACCTGAACGTCTCAACCACGGGCAAATCGATCAACGCGATCCGGCCTTTCGTGGGGGAGGGGACGCTTGTTTGGGGCGCGCGCACGCTCGATGGGAACTCACTCGATTGGCGTTATGTCAGCGTGCGACGCACCATGATCATGATCGAGGAATCGATCCGGCTGGCCTCCAAGGCTTACGTGTTCGAGCCAAACACCGCCAATACATGGGTCACCATGCGCTCGATGATCGAGAATTTCCTTAATGGCGTGTGGAAGGCTGGCGGCCTTGCGGGTGCTGTACCGACAGATGCGTTCAGCGTGCATGTGGGCCTGGGCGAGACGATGACGCCTGAGGACATTTTAGAAGGCATCTTGCGGATCACAGTGCTGGTCGCCGTCACGCGGCCCGCCGAGTTCATCGAGATTACGTTCCAGCAGCAGATGCAGAAATCATAATTATAGCGATTTATTAAAAGGAATTTTGACATGGCAGATGATGGCTCCGCCCAAACACAGGCCGTTTGGCCGCTTCCCAAGTTCCATTTCCAGGTGAAATGGGACGACACTGAACTCGCATTTCAGGAGGTTTCAGGCCTCGATATCGAGACTGAAGTGATCGAATACCGCGCAGGCAACAGCCCGGCGTTCACGAAGGTGAAAATGCCCGGAATGATCAAGTCCGGAAACATCACCATGAAGAAGGGCGTCTTCGTCAAGGACAACGCGATTTTCGATTGGTTCAACGAGATCAAGATGAACACGATCACCCGCAAGGCGCTCACCATTTCGCTTCTCGATGAAAGCCAGTCGCCCACGATGGTTTGGAAAGTGCAGAACGCGTTTCCCACCAAGGTTCAGGGCACCGACCTGAAGGCCGAGGGCAATGAGGTCGCGGTTGAAACCATCGAGATCGCCCATGAGGGCATCGTCATCGAGAACGCCTGAGCGGCTTAATTGATGGCAGATTTCGAGCCCCCGGTGGCGTTCCATTTCTCGGTGGCTTTCACCGGGGGTGGGCCGCGCATCTCCGACGTGGCGTTTCAGGAAGTGTCCGGGCTGAAGGCGGGATTTGACGTGGAAAGCGTGGTGGAGGGCGGCGAAAACCGCTTCGTTCACCAGCTTCCCAAGCCCGCGAAGAATCCGAACCTGAAGCTCAAGCGCGCGGTGACCGAGAAGAACAGCGACCTTGTGAAATGGTGCCAGGCCACGTTGGAGCGGGATCTGGCAAAGCGGATTGAGCCGAAGGATTTGACAGTGACTTTGTTAGATGCCGACGGGGACCCATTGGCCAGTTGGTCGGTGACCAATGCCTATCCGGTGTCCTGGGAAGTTGGCGGTTTTGACGCGATGAAAAACGAGCTGGCCGTGGAAACGATTGAGCTCGCCTACAACACGATCAAAAGGAAAGAGTGATGACAATTGAGATTGGATCGCTGGTGGTGAAAGGCAGCTTTGGCGCGCCTGCAGCCGCCCCTGAACGGCCGGGCCTGTCAGAGGAAGAACTGTTGCTTCTGCGCCGTGAAATCCTCGAAGAAGTGCGCGACATGTTGGCCGACGCCGACCGCCGTGCGCGGGAGCGTTAGGGCATGGCCAAGCTGCGGATACAACGCTGCGCCATGAAGGCCTCTAAGATCGAGCCCAAGAAGGGTAACGACAATATCTTCGAGGCCGTTATCAACCCCGAAAGCTACTCCCATAGTTTCGGGCTCAAATACACCGGCACCATGGGGCGCGGCGACAACGCGATTGGCAAGCTTGGGCCGATCCCCAAATACGCCATGGCCGACCCGGAGAAGGTGAGCTTCTCGATCACCGTGGACGGGACCGGCGTGGTACCGGACAAGAAAAAGCAGACCGTTGCCCAGCAGATCGAGAAGCTGCGCAAGATTGTCTACGATTATGACGGGCAGGAGCACGAGCCCACTGCGGTCAAGATTATGTGGGGCAAAGGGCTGAAGAGCTTCTTTGGCCGGTTGACCTCGATGTCGATGGACTACACCCTGTTTCATCCCAACGGGGAGGCTCTGCGCGCCAAGATCAAGATGGATTTCATCGAGGCACGGACCGAGGCGCAGGAGGCATTGGAAGCCAAGCGACGCTCGCCGGACCTGACCCATATCGTGCAGGTGCGCGAGGGCGATACGCTGCCGGTGTTGTGCGACCGGATTTATAAGGATGCGAACACCTATTTGGCGGTTGCCGCCTACAACGCGCTCGACACGGTCAGTGAACTCGTGCCCGACACGCTGCTGCGCTTCCCGCCGCTGGAAACGCTCAAAAAGTCTGAGGAGGCGCGTTATGGCGGATAGCCCTGAAAGCGGCGCGGACGGCATTGTGACCCTCGATTTGCGGACCAACGGCACGGAAATTGACGACAAAATTGGGGTTGTCTCAGTCAGGACACGCTCGGCTATTGGGCAAATTCCCGAAGCGGTTGTCATCATGGCGTCTGGTAATGTGGCCGAGGCGGATTACCCGGAGGCGGATAGCGACGCTTTCGAGCCCGGCGCGGAGATCGAGATCAAGGCGGGCTACGACCATAAGAACGAGACGATCTTCAAAGGTGTCATCGTCGCCAAACGGATGCGGGTCAACAGCACCAAGGGCCCACTGCTGGAAGTCATGGCGCGCGACAAGGCGATTGCGCTGACCCGCGCCCGCAAGACCGCGTTCTTTGAAAAGAAGAAAGACAGCGATGTGATTTCTGGCATCGCGTCGGACGCAGGTCTGAGCGCGGATGTGGAGGCAACCTCGTCTCAGGGCGATCAGATCCAGAATGATGTGACCGATTGGGATTTCCTGCGCCTTCTGGCCAACCGCAACGGATATGTGCTCTGGGCGGATGCGGGTAAGCTGATGGCCAAAGAGCCCTACACCTCTGCCTCTGCCGATCTGGTCGTAACGCTTGGCGCGGATATGCTCGATTTCGACGCCCGAGTGGATGCGCAATCACTGATCGCTAGTGCCAGCGGCGCGGCCTGGTCGTCGGTCACGCAGGAGCGCGTCACCGGAGAAGGCGGGACGCTGCCCAAAGCGACATGGGGTGACAAAACGTCCGACAAAATGGCCAAGGCCTTGGCAGAGCGCGACCACCATGTCGCCACCCCGCGGGAGGTGGAGGCCGATGACCTGACCACCTACGCCAAGGCCCGCGCGCTGCAATCGGCGCTTTCCGCGATGCAGGGCTCCTGCACGTTTCGCGGCTCGGCCAAGGCCAAGACGGGCGCGATGCTGGAGATCAAGGGCGTGGGCGAGCGGTTTGGTGGCACCGCGTTTATTGGCGGGATCACTCACGCGTTGAAAGACGGGTCGTGGGAGACGGAGGCGATGCTGGGCCTCGATCAAAACTGGGCGAGCGACATGCCCGGCTTTGGTGCACCTCCTGCGAAAAGTCTCGCCACGCCGATTCATGGCGCGCAGATTGGGACCGTCACTAAGCTGACCGAAGACCCGGATGGCAAGCTGCGTATCAAGGTCAATCTGGTGATGATAGGCGAGGAAGGGTCAGAGGTTTGGGCTCGCTTTGCTCAACCCTATTCGAGCAATAATGCGGGCATCCAGTTCATGCCGGAGATCGGCGATGAGGTGATTGTGGTCTTTCTCGCAGGCGACCCGCAGGCGCCGGTCGTCGTGGGCTCTGTCCATAACGGCAAGGCTGCGCAGCCGATCACGCCGGAGGAGGAGAACAACACCAAGGTGATCGTCACCCGCTCCGACCTGCGGGTGGAGTTCGACGACGACAAGAAGATCATCACGCTCAAAACGCCGGGCGGGCATTCGGTGGTGTTGGATGATGAAGAAACCGCGATCTCGCTCGAGGACAGCAACGGCAACTCGATCAAGATGGAAAGTAGCGGGATCACCATCGACAGCGCAGGAAGCGTGACCATCAAAGCCAGCTCGACCGTCGACATTGAGGCCACCAGCGACGCCACGGTGAAAGGCGTGAACGTGACCTGCGACGCGAGCGCAACCTTCAAAGGGAGCGGCGGAGCATCTGCTGAGTTGGCGGGTGGTGGGCAGACTAAGGTCACCGGCGCTGTCGTGAACATCAATTAGAGGGGAAGATTACTATGCCGCCAGCCGCAAGACTGACCGATATGCATAGCTGCCCGATGGTGACGGGCGTCGTGCCCCATGTGGGTGGGCCAATCATCGGGCCGGGCGTGCCCACGGTGTTTATCGCGGGCATGCCAGCGGCGGTGCTGGGCGACAATTGCACTTGTGTCGGTCCGCCAGCGACCATTGTGAAAGGCTCCGCCACGGTGATGATCGGTGGCAAGCCCGCTGCCCGTATGGGCGACACGACCTCTCATGGTGGCTCCATCGTCGTTGGTGCGCCGACTGTCATGATCGGGGGCTGAGCGGATGGCGGAGCGAGACGACCCGGGGTTCTTGGGGAGGGGATGGAAATTTCCGCTCAACCTAGACGCAAAAACTGGCCGCGCCGAGATGGTTGAGGCTGAGGAGGATATCGTCGAGAGCCTGCGCATTCTCATGATGACCCGTCCGGGCGAGCGCATCATGCAGCCAGCCTATGGCTGCAGGCTTCAGGACTATGTGTTCGAGCCGATGAACGACGACACAGATGCTGCGATCGAAACCGCGATCAGTCAGGCGATCCTGTATTTCGAACCGCGTATCACCTTGCTCGAGATCACGGCCGAGACTGTTGATTGGCTGGAGGGGCGTTTCTCGGTCTCGCTCGTTTATACGGTCGACCAGACGAATTCGCGCTCCAACATGGTGTTTCCGTTCTACACCAGCGAGGGCACGCTGGTTTCAGACACACCGCAACCGGTGTTCTAAAGTGGCTTGGGTGGGCGCATATACCGTTTTCAAAGGGAGTGTCCTTGCCGTTGTGAGCGTGGCGCTGGCCAGCTGTGAAGGTGTTGTCGATGATGTGAAAGCCAGCCCGACGGCGCAGCTTGTGGGGCTTGTGAAGAACCAGCCTTGCGTACTTACCGCGCGGGAGGGGCGCCGCTTGGCGGGGGCCTACCTGCGCCAACCCGTGGCGGCCAAAGGTTATGACCCAATTTTTGTGACGGGACGGATTACCCGGAAAGGTCTGACGCGCAACGTGGCCTTTGATGACCGCGCGATCCGCCGGCTCCGTCCTTTGCAGGACGAGGATGGGTTCGAGGGCTCACGCTCCTCCATAGCTGTCGCGCGCGCCAGTTTTGGAATGCGGGCGGACCTGCCCAAGGTCTACGACCTGACCTACAGCACCCGTAAAATTGACTATGAAGGGCCGTTGGTTCTGGGTCGCAGCGCGGCCGGGTTCGAAGTGCCCACTTCAGGTTCGCAGGTCTTTTCTGGCCGGGTTGAAATGGAGCTGACCCGACCCGGGGGGGAGGCACAACCGCTCCTGGGGCAATTCACCTTTACCGCAGGCTACGGCTCAAAGCGCGGCGTGATGGATGTGGCGGGCATCACCGGCGAAGGCGCATCCGATCTGGGGTTCATCCAGCTCACCTGGGACCAGCTTTTTCTCTGTGGCACCCGGTTTGTGAGCAGCGGTCAAGGCAGTTTGAAAGCGCAAACACCAGATGACGGGCCCGTGCTCGCTCCCTTCCAGACCGGTCGCGAGCCGGTTCCGTTGCGGGCCACATTTGAGGCCACGCAATTTGCGCCACCTGACAGGCCCGGCCCCCCGACCTCACTTGGTGGCGTGTTTGTGTTGGAAAGCGATGTTGGCACGTTGAGCGCGGTTTTCCTCTCAGAAGAAGTGAAGGCGGCGGAATGACGGGCTGGCGCGACATAAATGTCTCCCCAGGCACTTTGGCGGATGACCGCTTGCCTGTCGTACTGGGTGACGGCCGCTTTAAGGTGCGTCCCGATGACTTAGCCGCGCGTTTCTGTCTGGCGGCAAAGCGACTTGGGGTGCAATCGGGCGCGGATGAGGGCGCGCGGTCGCGCGACATGTGGCACCGGCTCTTTGACGCGGAACCTGCCTATCTGTTCTCGCAGATTTTGGCCTTTAACCCGCAGGATGCTGCCTTCAGCTTCGAACGTGCCTTGCAGGAGGACCCAAGCGAGGCCAGAGCACAAATCCTGGCCCTTTGCCGTCAGCTGCAATTCTGGCTGTCGCGGATCAAGGTTCTGGCGCCGACCCAGTTTTCGAAACAGCTCAAACAATTGAACCATGAAGTCGCGTTGGAGCAGATGCTCGATGATCTGACCCATGCGGGCCTTTCGGGCCTTGTTCCGTGCGTGATGAACCAGTCCAAGCTTTTACGGCGCACCGCGCAGCCGGAAAACGCGCTTTTGCGCGCGCGCGCGCAAGCGGAAGCTTTGAAGACAGCACACCGGGTGTTGCGCAATGCCGCGGCCTCTTTGCAACAGCAAGCGCGCGTGGCGTTTGAGGCGCGCATTGCGTCGGAAGAAATTGAGCCAAGCCTTGGATTGCTTCTGTCGGAGCTGCGCGCTGCGGAGCATGTTGAGACGCGTATCAACGGTTTCCTCGACCGTCACACACGCTTTTTCTATGAAGACATTATTGGCCAATCGCCGCGCAAAGCCGGGCCGGAGCTGGTTCTGCTGGATCTGAATGTCGCTGGTACTCAGCTATACCTCCCGCAAGGCACGGGGCTGGAGGCAAGACTACCAGACAACGTGGTGCAGCGGTTTGAAACGGATGCCGCAGTTCACTTGAACCCGGCCAAAGTCGCACAAATGGCTACATTCCGGTATGACGCCGACCCGCGCAATTCCTTCAACGCGGCATTCAACGGGATCACGTCCATCTGGGCGGGACATGGGTTGCCGGATGAGCAAAGCGTTGGCGTTTTTGGCGCAGGCGCAAGGCATCCGGTGCGCATGGGGCTCGACATCGCATCGCCGATCCTCAACCTGGCCGAAGGGACACGGCATATACGTGCGCGTTTGGTGCTGTCGCGCAGTTCAGGCCTCAGGGCGCATCCCCAGCGATTGAGCAAGGAGGGGGTATGAATGATTTGTGATCGGCCAAACGCCCTGAATTTGTTAGTGG
>JAPORH010000186.1 GCA_026710325.1 Litoreibacter sp.
GCGTTTGAGCTGCTTGTCGGCTTGAAGGGACAGCAGTTCGGTCATCTCTGTACGCAAAATCACGCGGTCACCGACCTCTAGCACAACGTCTTTCAGGTTGCGCCTGAGCGACAGATCGCCGCGCACAACGTCGATGAGGCGCACGCCGGGGCGTTTGAAGAGCTGCACATCCATCGCCTCCCGCCCGATCAGGTTGCTTTCAGGGGGCACCGCGGCCTCGGTAAAGAACTTCTTGCGGCTGTTGTCAGAGAGAAGCTGCGCCATAGAGGTGCGGTCTGGCAAAAGCTTTGGCCCGATGAAGCGCAGATAAACCATGCCCCAGACCACGAGGATCAGCCCGAGGGGAGTGACTTCGAAAATCGAGAAAGGCTCAAGCCCGCCTTCCCGCGCAACCCCGTCGACCAGCAGGTTGGTGGAGGTACCGATCAGCGTCAACGTGCCGCCAAGAATCGCGCCGTAGCTGAGCGGGATCAATAGCTTCGAGGACGACACTCCCATGGTTTTGGCCAATTGCACAAAGACCGGGATCATCACCACCACGACGGGCGTGTTTGAGACAATGGCGGAGGAGACCACAACAAAGGCCATCAAAGCGCCTATGGCCAGCGCGGGACGGGTCGCCGCGTTGCGGTCCGCGATTTGGGTGAACCAGTCAAGCGCACCGGTGCGCACGAGCGCGCCCATCACGATGAACATGGCTGCAATGGTCCAGGGCGCGGGGTTGGACAGGACCGCTAACGCATCCGCATAGGGCAATACCCCGGTGATCAAAAGCACCGCGACGCCACCGAGGGCCACGACTTCGGTCGGGTAGACCTCCCGCAGAAACAGCGCGAACATGCCCGCCACCGTACAGAGCGCAATGACAGCTTGGGTCGTTTGATCGAAGGAAAGCAAGTCCATGAAATCTAATGCGTTTGAGCGGTTACACTTTCACGGGCGCGTGGTTGCACCAGCGCCAGCCCTATCAGCATGACAGCAAATGCCGCCCAAACCCAGAGGGAATAGCGCTCCCCCAGAAAGAGCATGGCCCAGACCACGCCAAAGCCCATGACCAGATACGAAACCTGCGCGGCGAAGACAGCGCCAGCACGTCCGATGATCCAGACATATCCGGTATAGACCAGCCCGTGGATGACTGCGCTGGCCATCAACGCATAGTCAGGTGCGCCCCAAGGCGGGCGCGGGTCGATCCATTGGCCCGAACCAAGTGCCAGCGGCAACGCCACGACCACGCCGACCAGAGACCCACCAAGAAGGACCTGCACCGCATCCAGCCCCGCAGTGCCCCAACGTGCCACGTAGTTGCCCTCAAACGCGTAGAAGAGCGGAGCAATCATAGCCAGCGGGATGAAGGCCAGCATCGCGCGCTCTGGCAGGCTTGCTTCAGGCAGCGCAATCATCAAGACCGCAACGAGGCCGAACATAAGGCCCAACAGGCGGCGTGGCTCAAATCGCTCATTGCCCAGCAGAAGCGCTATCGGCAGCGCGAGCATTGGCACCAAGGACAGCAAAATCGACAAGATGCCCGAGGGGAGATAGACGGCTGCCTGATAGGTGGCCGCATTGGGCAGCACGGTGCCGATGATTGCGATGACGAGATAGAGGCGCAAAGCGGGCCTGCTCAGCACCAGTTTGCGACGGGTCGCGAGTGCAATCAGCGCCATCAACATGCTTGTCAGAACCAGCTGCCAAAAGATCAGGCCAAAGTGGCGATACCCTTCACTGACAGCGATTTTGGTCAGCGGGTGGCTAAAGCCCCACCCTGCCCCGAACGCGATGAGCGCTGCGAAAAGGAACCCCTTCTCAAGCATGGGACTTAGACCGGGCTTGGGCCGGAGGGCTGTAGCCGCCCGCCTTGGCGTACAGGGATCGCTTTGAGCGCTTTTCCGGTTCGGTCATCTGTTTCGACATACAGCCCGCTCAGGGTGGCCTCTTCCAATGCAGGCGTGAAGCGGCCCTTGACCATGCCGGTCACAAAGCGGCGCATCGGCTCGGCCTTTTCCATTCCGATGACCGAATTGTAGTCGCCGCACATACCGGCATCGGTCAGATAGGCCGTGCCGCCATCAAGCACCATCGCATCAGCTGTCGCGACATGCGTATGGGTGCCCGCAACCATCGAGGCGCGCCCGTCGCACCAATGACCCATGGCCATTTTCTCCGACGTGGCTTCGCAATGCATATCGACAATGGACGCATGGACCGCGCCGCCCAGGATATGGGTTTTCAGGACCTGCTCAATCTGGCCGAACGGGTCCTCGAAAGCGCGTTTCATAAAGACCTGGCCCAGCACCTGGGTCACCAGCACCTTGCGCCCGCGCGTAGCATCGAACACGCGCGCGCCCGCACCCGGCGCGCCTTTTGCGAAGTTGAGGGGCCGTATGATGCGCGGCTCTTCGGTGATGAAGCTCAGCATCTCCTTCTGATCGAAAGCGTGATCCCCGAGCGTGAGGCAATCGGCGCCGGCTTCGAGCAGGGATTTCGCGTGAGCGGCCGAGAGCCCTGCCCCACTGGTCGCGTTCTCCGCGTTGACGACCACGAAGTCGAGCGACCACGCCTCGCGCAATTTTGGCAGTGTTTCGGTGATCGCGGCGCGGCCGGCGCGGCCCATAACGTCGCCCAGGAAAAGCAGCTTCATACCTTTGCCTACGCCTTGCCGGAGCGCCGCGCAATGAAATTAGAGCGTAAGGACCCCTTGATCGGTGACGATCAGGTCGAGCGGCTGGTCAGTCTGCTCCATTGGCAGGCTGTCTGCCTCCTGCGCGGCATAAGCGTAACCGATAGCCTGAACCGGGCCGCGCGCACGCAACCCTTCGAGCGTGCGGTCATAAAACCCGCCGCCATAACCCAGTCGTTCGCCGGTCTTGGTGAAAGCCACCAGCGGCACGATGACGATTTGCGGGATGATGAGCGCGCCTTTGGCGGGGATTTTGGCACCAAAAGGGCCGTCGACCATCTCCGCCTCTGGCGTCCAGGATTTGAAGGTGAGTGGCAGGCCCTCGCCCTCGATCACGGGGACGCCGACCGGGCCAAAAGCTTGCAAGGCGGCCATTGCGGGCAGCGGGTCGACCTCGGTCCGGATGGGCATGTAGCCTGCCATCGGCTTGCCTTTATGGGGCATCAGCACGGAAAGCAGATTGGCCACCGCCTGCGCATCAGCCTCGGCGTTGCGGGCGGCTTTGCGTCGGGCGAAGGCAGCCTTGCGGGCGGCGGCTTTAAGCTCGGTCAGATCGGTCATATCCGCCTTGTGCCGAGCGATTGCACGCAATGCAAGCGCGGCCTAAGATTGCGCCATGACAGAGCTTGTTTTGGATCATATCGCCATGAGTTGCGTGGGGTTGGAGGCGGCCGCTTCGGCGGTCGAAGCACAGCTCGGCGTAACCTTGCCCGTGGCTGGTGCACATGCACAGATGGGGACCCATAACCGCCTGACGGGCCTTGGACCCGAGATTTACTTTGAGCTGATCGCGATCAACCCTGAAGCCCCTGGTCCCAATCGGCCACGCTGGTTCAACATTGACAATTTTTCTGGCCCGCCACGGCTGACCAACTGGATTTTGCGCTGCGATGATATCGACGCCGCTTTGGCCGCCCTACCAGGCGGGTTTGGCACGCCTATGTTCCTTGAGCGCAACGACTTACGCTGGAAAATGGCGGTACCAGAAGACGGAATTTTGCCTTGGGGCGGTTGGGGGCCAGCTATTATTGAATGGCAAGGCGCGGCGCACCCAACCCAAACGCTGCCCGATAGCGGGCTGCGGCTCTTGCGTTTGAGCCTGCACCACCCTGAGGCGGAGGCGATGGCACAAGTACTGGGGCCCTTGATGGCGCAGGACACGATACAGTTCATGCCGGCGGAAGCGCCGAAATTGGTCGCTATTTTCGACGGCCCCAATGGGGAAATCCGGGTCGGATGAGTGCCGTGATCAGGCGCGCGAGCGCGGAAGACGCGGCTGGCATTTTGCCGATTTACAACCGCCTTATCCGGGAGACGACCGTCACCTTCCTGCCTGACGAGAGGACGGAAGCGGAGATAGCGCAGGCAATTGAGACGGCAGACGCCTATTTCGTGGCCGAACAAAATGGCGAGATTATCGGCTTTGCGAGCTTCGGTCCGTTTCGTGCGGGACGAGGCTATGCGCGGGTCAAGGAGCATTCGATCTGCCTTGCGGTTTCGGCGCGCGGGGATGGCCTCGGCACACAGCTTTTGGATCAGTTGGAAGAGGAAGCCCGCGCCCAGGGCGTTCATTTCATGGTTGCGGGCATATCGGGCGAAAACACTCCAGGGCAGCAGTTTCATGCGCAGCGCGGTTACAAGACCGTCGGCCACCTGCCTGAAATTGGTGAAAAATTCGGCCGCAGGCTCGACCTTGTGTTAATGCAGAAAAGCCTCTGACATTCCCGGATCGATCCGGTAGGTTGGCGCTATGTCGATTTGGGACCGCATTGCCGAAGCGCTCGCAGCCCTCGCCAATGGCGAAGGGTTGGCGGCTGTGTTCGACCGCCTTTGGGCGGAGCCGGAACCAGAGCGCACTGTTGCCTTCACCATTGCGGTCGTGGCCTTGGGCGCGAAAATAGCCAAAGCGGACGGGCTGGTGACCCGCAACGAGGTCGCGGCTTTCCGCGAAATTTTCACAATCCCAGAACGCGATGAGGCCAATGCGGCTCGTGTGTTCAACCTGGCACGCACCGACGTCGCAGGCTTTGACAGCTACGCGCGCAAGATCGCGGCGATGTTTGAGGACCGGCATGACACGCTGTTTGACCTGATGGAGGGGCTTTTCCACATCGCGGTGGCTGATGGCGATTACCACGAGGCGGAGGACGAATTTCTGCGCATTGTGTCGGAGATTTTTGGGATGACCCAAGCGGAATTCAAGACACTGCGCGCGCGCTATGTTCCAAATGCGGAGCCTGACCCCTATTGCGTGCTGGGGGCTGACCCCAGCATGTCGATTGACGAGGTGCGCGCGCTTTGGCGTGCACTCGTGCGTGAGACCCATCCAGACAGCATGATGGCGCGCGGCTTGCCGGAAGAGGCTGTGCGCATGGCTGAAAAGCGGCTTGTCTCCATCAACCGCGCCTGGGAAGAGATCTCGGGCAAAGCCGCGTGAAATTCGCAACTTACAATGTCGAGTGGTTCGCCTCGCTTTTTGATGATGAAGGGCAGCTGATCAACGATGACGGCTGGTCGGGGCGGCATGATGTGACCAAAGCACAGCAATCCGCAGCGCTTGGGACGGTTTTTCAGGCCTTGGACGCCGATGCGGTCATGGTGATCGAGGCACCTGACAGCAGCGCGAAACGCAATGGCGCCCGCGCTTTGGAAGGATTTGCCAAACGCTATGACCTTCGGGCGCGAAAAGCGTTGATTGGCTTCGCCAATGAAACGCAGCAGGAAATCGCCCTGCTCTACGACCCCGATCTTATGGATGCGAAGCATGACCCGCTCGGCCCGGAAAAGGGCAGCAAGGGTGAAGCCCCGCGCTTTGACGGTGTATTCCACCTCGATCTCGACATTGACGACCGTCAAGACCATGTGCGCTTTTCAAAGCCACCCTTAGAAGTTGCTTTGACCCTGAAAAACGGCACAAATCTGCGACTGATCGGCGCGCATCTTAAATCGAAAGCGCCTCATGGCGCACGCAATGCGGATGCAGCGATCCGGCTTTCCATTGCCAATAGGCGCAAGCAGCTTGCGCAATGCATCTGGTTGCGGGAGCGGGTCGAGGCGCATCTGAGCGTGGGCGAGCCGCTGATCGTTTTGGGCGACTTCAATGACGGCCCCGGGCTCGACGAGTATGAAAAACTCTTCGGCCGCTCCAGCGTTGAGATTGTGATGGGAGACGGCACAGCCGAAATGTACGATCCGCATGCGCGTGATGCGCTGTCCAGACGGATTGGTACGGGGCGCTCCACGTCGCGGTTTTTCCTCAAACAGGAAGGGCGCTACCTCAACGCGCTGCTGGACTACATCATGATCTCACCTGAGCTGCAGGAGAAATCGCCCAAATGGCATATCTGGCACCCGTTCGATGACCCGGCCTGCTGGGACAACGCTACCTTGTGCGATGCATTGCTCACCGCGTCCGACCATTTCCCGGTGAGTTTGGAGATTGACCTGTAAGCGCTTATGTTTGACGTATGAGCCGTTTTTTATCTGTAATTGTGATTGCCCTGCTCCCGTTCTCAGCGTTGGCCGAGGACGCGACTGAACCGCCGCAAGCCCCTATATTCGAGGGGTTGGATGAACTGGCCGACAGCCTGCGCGACCTTTTCAACCGGTTTGAGCAGGACGTCACCCCATTCATGGACCAGCTAGGCGAGCAGCTTCGCGACCTGGATCGTTACCACCCACCCGAAGTGCTGCCGAATGGGGACATCATCATTCGCCGCAAACGCCCGGACGAGGCCCCTGCCCCAGATGCACCCGTCACTGAAGACCCAATCGACATCTGAGCGCAAGCTGATGCCAAAAAAATCAAAATACCTCGATTTTACGCTTGCAGGATGGGCTGGGAGTTTATATCTCACGCGACACCAAAGGACGCGGGCGTAGCTCAGGGGTAGAGCATAACCTTGCCAAGGTTAGGGTCGTGAGTTCGAATCTCATCGCCCGCTCCATTTGGAAACCCACCCCGGCAAACTCAAATGTTTTGCGCCTGTTGCTTCCGAAGCTGTCTGTAGCCGGGGTTTTCGTCTTCATGACATCAAGCTGCAGGTTTCATTCTCGATGGCGCTAATAAATATGCTGGCTGCAAAGTAGAGATGGGCGGCGAGATGCATCGCCGCACTCATAACCTGTTATATTCAAGATGCCGCCTCTCTGGAAAATTCGTCGCGAACTTCTAAGGCTTGCCTATGCACCGTTTCGCGGAACGGCTGAGCTCGCCCGGATGGTGGTTGTGCGCCGGTATTGCGACAAGGTGCAGGCGCGGAAGATAGTCAGTCATACTGGTGCTCAGCCGCTACAGCGCTAGATTGGCATCTACGTGATCTACCCGCCACGTGGAGTGCTGCCTTCACATTTGAGAATGCTGAAAGAAATGACAAGCGCCGGTATTTCGCCGCTCGTCGTCTCTAACCTGCCTTTAAATGAAGAGAATCGTGCGAAACTGGCACAATCCTCAGCGCTGATTTTGGAACGCCCCAACGTCGGGTATGACTTCGGCAGGTACCGCGACGGTGTTTTGGAATTGGCTGCGCAATTGAGCACACTTGACCGTCTCTGGCTCCTAAATTATTCAGTCTGGTCCGTGCACCAGGCAACAAGCTGGTTCGACGATGCACGATCCCTGAAAACCGATTTTGTGGGCGCGACGTCGAACTTTGCCATGCCAAGGGTCGATCCACACCGGTTTCGTGAAATCACTTGGGATTTCAGTTTTGAACACAAAATTTTTCACTACGCCTCTTATGCCTTGGGCGTTGGTTCGGCCATTTTGAAGGACCCGGATTTCCTGAAGTATTGGAACAAACTCGAAATCAGAAATGACAAGTCCCGGACTGTCCGTCGCGGAGAGATCGGGCTGTCTCAGTGGGTTCTCGCGCGTGGCTTCAGCCATGGCGCGACCTATGAGGTCGACAAGCTTGACGCCGAGTTAGCGCGAATGGATGACGCCGAGATTGATAAGATTGCCCAAGAACTCATTTTTCCAGAGTCCCCGAGGCTTGAAACGCAGCGATAGCTGATCCTGAAAAGCGACGCTAGTACCCCCACGGGCCGCGCAGATCACATTGCAGTGATTTTGGCGGCCGTTTCCCGCCAAGCGAGTGGCTATGTGCTCCCAGAGTTTACCCTTAGATGTTGCGGCTTTCAGTTCCTCAAAAAATCGCCGCTCACGATGGCGCCGCAGACGGCGGATGCCATGCTTCGGATTATTTCACGTATTGCAGGCGATGCCGGACGTGAAATTACCGTTGAGGCGGAGATGTTGTCGGGCAGATCAGTCACGAAGGGAGTTAAAATAGCGCCTGAAATCATGCAGTCATTGCGATTTCTTTGGGCGGGTTTGAAACGAACATCGGGTCCAAATTTTTCGGCATAGGGTAAAGACTTGAAGGCTGGGGATTTTCGGAGGGCATAAATGACGCAGAAATCGCAACTTCTCAACATGTTAACCAAACATGTGACAAAGGACGCTTTGGGCATTGAAATAACCCCGTTCTTCAACCCTGCAGTACCGAAATCAGAGGGTTACAATGTCTTGATCTTGGACATTCAGGCCGCAGACGGCCTACGCGATCGCGCCCGCGAGTCGGACCTGATCCCAGACGAGAGGGTGCACGAAATTGAAGATGTCGACATTGTGGGCGATGCCAGCTCAACTTCACGCCTTGTCAGCGACAGCCCGTATGACCCCGGCTTCAATTAAAATGTTTCGTCTGATAATTTCGAGCATCTCCCGAATCCGATCAAGTTTTTGAAAGGCTGTGCGGAGATACTCGAAGAGGGCGGAATGCTCTCAATGGCAATCCCGGATTATAGGTATTGTTTCGATCACTTCAGGTTACCAACGCGGTTGAGTGACTGGTTGCGCGCTTATCGCGAGGACATTTCGGCGCCCGACTGTGATATGGTCTTTGACAGTCATTCCTTACGTGCCCGTTACAAGGAAGGGCATGACTTCCTTCAATCTACATGCATTGAAAAAAGTACACCTCACGGATTTGTAGCGAACCGAGACATTGAGAATGCGTATCGGCTTTATGGCGATCTTCTCGCACCCAATCCGGACTACTTCGATGTCTATTGTACTGTCGCTTTCGGTGCTGCTTTGGAGCCGATGGTGCGTGATCTTATCTTTCTTAGAGGACTGGATTTTGAGGTAGTTGAGGTTTCGCAGACCTATGGCCATGAGTTTTTTGCGCACCTCCGCAAATCGACTGGACCTATCGTCAGTCCTGAGGATAATTTTGAGCTCAGAGATAACCTTTTGATGCAGATCGATCGCGGCCTTGGCCCATTGGGATTTGGTGCGAAAAAGGCATGGTGAAAGGCTACACCGAAGACGGGTTGTCCACCGTCCTCTCCCCGCAGCGTCTCGGGCGGCTTTGGCTCGGCGAGAAACGCATTGCCCAATTGCGCCAATGGAACAGGAAACGGCGTGAGAAACTCAGGGATCGCAAGGTCGGTTGAACAACAGGGTGTTGAACCACGCCAAGCTTCTGCGTAATAGCCATTAAACCACAAAGGACCACGGGTGCCATAACAAGCTGGAAAAGACAGAAATACCAAATTCTAAGGCATTTCCCTGGCTCTATTGGTCAAGGTTATACGAAAAAGTGTGAGCTTCTAGAGACAGAATGGCGCCTTGACTATGCCGCGAAGGAGACCGCCGGAACGATCTCAATCGATATTGGTGTAAACGTCGGAAAGTTCACAAAACGGCTTGCCCGGCAAGCTAGCAAGGTCATTGCTTTTGAACCAGTTCCATGGTCACTCGAGCAATTGAGAGAAAACACTCGCTCTCTCAGTAATGTCGAAATTGTTGCTGCAGCCGCAGGTACCACTTCTGGAACAGTCAAGCTTTTCCGTCACCCCGAATTTTCAAGTAACCCGGACGCTAACTCTCACTCTAGTTCGATCATTGCTGACAAAGAAAATATCTCGAAAGACGAATATTTTGACTTACCGCCGGTCGATGTTGTCGAATTAATTCTAGGGCTAGATCAGCAAGTGGGCGTATTAAAAGTAGATATAGAAGGTGCCGAAGTAGAGCTTTTTGAAACCATGTTCAATCGGCAGGATGTGATGTCACGCATTCACTATATCTTTGCTCAAACGCATGAGGATAGGATCCCCGGACACAAACCACGCGTCGAACAGTTAAAGTCATTAGCTCAGAAAATGCCGAAGCCAAAAATCGATTTGAATTGGTACTAAGTTCACAATCCAGTCTGCAATACTCTAAAGCCTTGGACACATTGGTTGTGTCTCGAAAGTGGTGGAAATTATTCCATGGCGTTTCCGAGCGGCTTATTGTTTGGCTTTGTTATGCTGCGAGGTCAAGGATTTCGTTGAGCGGCTGATCGAGGGTTTCCCAGCCATCGACCTTGCGCATCTGGATTTGGCCCGATGCCATCAATGCCCAGAACAGCATTGGC
>JAPORH010000213.1 GCA_026710325.1 Litoreibacter sp.
GTGGCCAAGGTGAGGATTGAGGCACCGGTAAAGGGCGAAAGCCACCGGAAAACAGCAACTCCCCGCACCTACAGCAGGGCGCGCCTCTCCCTGACTCTACTAACATGGCAAGGCTTGTGTCAGAGCCATTCACTGACCGGGCCAAGCTAAATGTGGAGGCGCTCGGCAGTCTTGTCGCGACAGCGGTTCGAATGCTGGACAACGCGCTTGACGTCTCTGCATTTGCAACCGTGGAACAAGTGGCGGAGGCACAATCCAAGCGTCGCATCGGTGTCGGAGTGACAGGGGTGGCGGATGCCTTGATCATGCTCGGCGTGAAATACGGGAGTGATGCCTCAGTTGCGCTGATCGATGCCTGGATGCAACTTATCCAAAATGAGGCCTACCGTGCCTCGGCACATCTCGCCGCGGAACGCGGTGCTTTCCCTGCCTATGATCCTAAACGTCATCTTCAAAGCCCTGCGGTGAAAGCGCTAGACAAGGACGTGCGCGCCCTGGTGGAAAAACACGGGCTTCGCAACGGCACTTTAACAACCATAGCGCCGACAGGAACAACTTCACTATTCGCCGGTAACGTGTCTTCCGGCATCGAGCCAGTTTTTTCAGCGAGCTACACGCGTATTATCACGCAGCCCGACGGATCAAAAGCTGAGGAGCTCGTTGAGGACTATGCTGTCCGTTTGCATCGGCGGCTTAAGGGGGCAACGGCACCGCTCCCCGAAGCGCTTGTAACCGTTGCTGATCTGAGCCCGAGCGAGCATGTACGCATGCAAGCAGCAGCACAAAAATGGGTCGACAGCGGAATATCCAAAACGGTGAACTGCCCTAAAGACATAAGCTTTGAGGCGTTCCAAGACGTATACCGTCAGGCTTACCTGCAAGGTTGCAAAGGCTGCACCACCTATCGGCCGAACGAAATTACGGGTTCCGTTTTGGCCGCCTAGGCGTCACAAAAGTAGAATGACGAGCTTGAGCTACCTTACAAATTGGATCGGCGGTGTTTTCCGCCGGTCTGTTCCCGAGGAACCGGTTGCCGACGCTCAGGTAGCGAACGTCCCATCTAACGGTTGGTTCGCCACTCACGCGCACCGCAAAGGTGGGCGCTACCGGGTCATCATGCATGCTGTGTTGGAAGCTGACCGCAGCGAGGTGGTGGTTTATGATGATGCTGAGGGCTGCGTCTGGGTGCGGCCCGTTGCAGAATTCTACGATGGG
This sequence comes from Litoreibacter sp., assembly GCA_026710325.1. Lineage (GTDB taxonomy): Bacteria > Pseudomonadota > Alphaproteobacteria > Rhodobacterales > Rhodobacteraceae > Litoreibacter. The sequence goes on from JAPORH010000213.1 coordinate 1,216, forward strand.
CGATTTGCGGCACTGGGCGAGGGGAACAGTGCGGGTTAATTCACCTTGAATATTTCGAAATTCGCAAGCAAGTTTGATTTAGTTAACAAACAAAAGTAATTTTTTTGGAACGATTGTCGTTTGAAGATCAGTCTGATCTTCGCCAACTCACGCATCTTTCAACGCCAGTTTGGATTTTTGATGCGGACCAGCACAGCATTTGGTGGGCGAACGATCAAGGCTTAGCATTCTGGAAGGCAGGAAGCCTTGCAGAACTCAATACACGTGACTTTTCCACCGATAGCGCCACCGTAAGAGACCGTCTGACCCAGATTGTTGAACTTGCAACACACGAGACACGCGTCTCCGACACATGGACCTTGTATCCCGGGGGCGTTCCCCAGACGGTCGTTTTGTCGTTTCAACCCGTTAAAATTGCGGGTGGCGCCAACGGAATTCTAATCGAGTTGCTACAGATACTCGAGCGAGACTCCGATCACGAAACATGGCGGCTTCTAGAAGCAGCTCGGGCAACGTCCCTCTACATAACGACTTTTTCGTTGGAAGGTCGCGTGCTGGCACAAAACCCTGCCGCTTTGGCGTGTTACGGCGCGGCAAACCTCCAGAATGGGGAAAGCGATCTGGAAGCACGTTTTGCGGACAGCGAGAATGCAAGGCGCGCGCTCGAGAGCGCCTTGATCGATAATTCCGCTACTTGGGAAGCTGAAATGCGGACCCAAGCCGGGCTGCGTACTCACATGCTGGCCATACGTAAGGGCCGCGATCCAATCACTGGTGACTTTGTCATCGTCATAAGTGAGGAGGACATCACCGAGCAAGTCAGACTGCGTGAGCGCGATCAATCCGAGAAAGCCGAGCTAAAATCTGCAGTGGCCGAAAGTTCGGACAAGTTACGAATTTCGCGGGAGCGGTACGAACTGGCCGTTCAAGCGGCGGCAATTTGGGATTGGGATGTGCAAGCGGACCGGCTGTTTTTCTCGCCGAATTTTATTGAAGCCTTGGGTTACACGAAAGATGAATTCAAGCAGATCTTGGGGGCAGATCGCTTCGAAAGTCTCGTGTATCCAGATGATGTCGACGACTACCTCGAGAAGCGCGAAGAGCATCTGAGCTATCCGTCCAAGCAGCTTTCGCATGAGATGCGTATCATCGCTAAAGATGGCAGCGCGCATTGGTATCATTTGCAGGGCAAATGCGTTTACGACGACGAGGGCAATGCGCTGCGCTCGGTTGGATTGCTCAACAACATCACGCAGCGCAAAGAGCTTGAGACGACTCTCATGGCATCGCAGCGGATGGAGGCGATAGGTCAATTAACGGGTGGGCTCGCTCATGATTTCAACAATCTTCTGACCGTGATCCAGGGCAACGCCGAATTGCTCGAAGAGTTGGACAACAGCCAGCCGGACCTCACTGGCGCAATTCGCAGTGCTGCTGAACGGGGCGCAGCGCTCACACGTCACTTGCTCGCCTTTGCAAAACAGCAAACGCTTATCCCTAAAAGCGTCGACCTCAACATCACCATCCCGCGGATCAAAACGACTTTATTGCGCGCGATCAGTGAATCTGTCGAAGTGCAGTACGAAGCGCCTTCAGACCTCTGGCGCATCTACGCTGATCCGACGCAGGTTGAGACCGCAATTCTGAACCTCGCCCTTAATGCGCGCGACGCTATGCCAAAAGGTGGTGAGATGAAAATCACCTGTGCCAATCGCAGCGCAGAAGAGATGCGAAGACTGCATGATTTGCAGATCGAGCCGGGCGAATATGTCGAAATCTCGGTCCGTGATCAGGGGCAAGGGATGACCGACGAAACCCTGCGAAAGGCGTTTGAGCCATTCTTTACGACCAAGGGTATAGCGCAAGGCAGCGGTCTGGGACTGTCCATGGTGCTTGGGTTCTCCCGTCAATCTGGCGGAGATGCTCGCATCGAAAGCGCAATTGGGCAAGGGACCACAGTCACATTCTACTTGCCGCGTTCTCATCGCACGACGGATTGCGAAGTGGCTAGGCAAGTCAGCCCGACCAGCGAGGGAAATCGCGAGCATATTCATATTTTGGAAGACAACGCCCATGTTCTCGAAACAGTCTCTCGTACGGTCGCATCGTTGGGATACCGAGTTTCGACGTCGGAGAACGTGGAGCACGCCATGTCCTTTGCGCGTCAAAACCCGGGCGTGCAGCTCTTTTTGGTTGATGTGCTCCTGCCGGGAACACAAAGCGGCGTGGATTTTGCGCGCTCGCTTCGCACTTATCGCAAAGATGCGCGCGTCTTGTTTATGTCGGGCTACCCGGAAAGCGAGTTGATAACGGAGAAAGAAGACGACTTCGTTTTGATCTCCAAGCCCTTTGACAAAGCCAGCATTTCCCGGGCGATCAATGAGGTGATGTTCGCTTGAGCATCACGCAGCTCAAAGGGCATGTAGGGCATCGGCTTCCTCATTTGCGCCGCGCAGCATGAAGGCATGCTCGGAGGCGACGAAAAACATTGTCACGCCAAGCTCCTTAAGCGCAGGTCCCTGCGCTGCACCTGGTGCAAATGTCATAAAAGTCTTGGCATGGGCCTTGGCGGCCTCACCGGTGCGGCGCATCGCATCGCGTACTTGCGGGTCAGCGATATCAGTTTTGCCATAGCAAACAGCCAGGTCAGCCGGACCTACAAACAAGCCGTCAATGCCATCAACCGCCGCAATCTGCTCCGCCGCTTCGACGCCTTCCGGTTCCTCGATCTGCGCAATCACAACTGTCTCGTCGATGCTTTGTTGCAAAACCTCTGGCATGGATCGTGTGGCAAAGCCCGCCCAGCGGGTTGAGCCCGCATAGCCGCGTCCGCCATGGCCAAACCGTCCGGCCCGTGCAAGCTCGCGTGCTTTTTCAACCGTGTCGATGTGGGGCGCGACGATACCCGTTGCGCCACTATCAAGCGCTTTCAGCAATTCCACCGGCGCGCCCACGGGCACCCGAACCAGCGTTGGCATGTCGAGCGCGCGGGCAACCGCCAGACAAATGTCCAAGCGCTCACGGTCAAAAGGCGCGTGTTCTGCGTCCAGACAAATAAAATCGAGATTGGATTTGGCGAGCACCTCAATCATCTCATGCGCGGGCGTTTTCAGAAACGTGCCGACAAGGGTGTCGCCGTCGCGCATCCGGGCCTTGAAGGATTTGGTCATGAGGAGCCGTCCCTTTGATCGAAGCTTTCATCCTTTATTGGCCAAGCCAGCGGGACCGTCCAGAGCCAAAGCGATTGGGCGCAATTGTCGTTATGGATCGGCGCGCCCAATAAGCTCTGTCACAACTGGCCCCATGGCTTCTACGATCAAAGCGACGCCCGAGGCATTGGGATGGATGCGGTCGCCTTGCATATGCTCGCGCATGACGAGCTCCAGATCACCCAGATCGGCCAAGCCTTGAAGGAAGTTTGGAAAGTAAAGCGCCCCATATTGCTCAGCGAGGTCTGGATACATGGCCTCGAAAGCCTGCTCGTACTCCGCTCCGTAATTCGGTGGGGCGTCGATCCCCACCAAAAGCGCAGGCAATCCGCGCGCCGCGATCTTTGACAGGATTGCATCCAGATTGGCGCGGGCCTGTTCCGGCGGTAGGCCGCGCAGCATGTCGTTGGCACCAAGCGCCACAATGACCGCGTCGACCTCCTCGGTTAGGGTCCAATCGATGCGCGACAAGCCACCCGCCGTCGTGTCGCCAGAGACGCCTGCGTTGATAAGCGTGACGTCTAGCTCGCTTGCGTCTAGGTAGCCTTGCATTTGTGGAACGAACCCTTGCTCGGGCACCAAACCGAAACCTTGTGTCAGGCTATCGCCTAAAGCGGCCACGGTCACAGGCTCGGCCAATGCCGGTAAGGTCACAAAAATCGTCGCAGCGTTGAGGAGTGCGAAACGGGTCCTATCTAAAGACGAGCGAAACATGGAGGCCCTCTTGTCCATTCTTTCCCTTAAAGATGTGCGTTTGTCGCTCGATGGCAATGCCGGTGCGGTCGATATCCTCAAAGGTATCACATTTGACGTCACGGCAGGCGAAACGCTGGGTCTGACGGGGGCGTCTGGATCGGGCAAGTCGTCCCTCTTGATGCTGATGGGCGGGCTGGAACGCGCGAGTTCGGGGCTTGTCCAGGTGCTTGGTCAGGACCTGACGCCGATGGGCGAGGATGCGCTTGCGCGGTTCCGGCGTGATCACATGGGTGTTGTCTTCCAATCCTTTCATTTGATCCCCACGATGACAGCCCTCGAAAACGTAGCCTTGCCTTTGGAACTCGCAGGTGAGCCAGGCGCTTTCAGCCGTGCCGAAGCAGAACTGGCAACCGTAGGGCTGGCCGACCGTGCCGGGCACTATCCGTCCCAAATGTCGGGTGGGGAGCAGCAGCGCGTCGCGCTCGCCCGTGCTGTCGTCGCCCGGCCTGCACTTCTTCTCGCTGATGAGCCGACCGGAAATCTGGATGCGGCCACGGGGGAGATGGTTATGGATCTGCTCTTCCAGCTTCGCGACCAAACGGGCGCAATCCTGATCCTTGTGACCCATGCGCCCGAGCTTGCCGCGCGCTGCGACCGGATCGTGCAACTACGCGACGGGCAAGTGCTCGATGACAGTCTCGCGGTCGCTGCACAATGAGCAGCAGCCGCATCGCCTGGACCATTGCACGGCGGGAGCTTCGCGGGGGTTTGCGCGGCTTTCGCGTCTTTCTTGCATGCCTTGCTATCGGCGTTGCGGCCATCGCGGCCATTGGCACCGTCAGGTCCGCCATTGAGGCAGGGCTGTCGGAGCAAGGCGCTGTGATCCTAGGCGGCGATGCGGAGGTGCAACTCACCTACCGCTACGCCACAGATGAAGAACGCAGCTGGATGGAGGGGCAGGGGGACGTTTCCGAACTTGTCGATTTCCGCTCCATGTTGGTGACCGAGACGCAGGAGCGGGCATTGACGCAAGTCAAAGGGGTCGATGATCTTTACCCGCTCTACGGTTCTGTGCGCCTCGACCCTGAAATACCTTTGGATCAAGCGCTCGCAGGGGCTGATGGCCTGCCGGGGATCGCTGTTGACCCGATCCTGATGGACCGGCTGGGCCTTGACGTGGGTGACCAGGTCAACCTTGGTGCACAGAGCTTTTCCGTTACCGCCCGGCTGGAACGCATGCCCGACAGCGCCGGTGCAGGTTTCGCGCTCGGTCCCCCGGTGATCGTTTCAGCGGCGGCATTGGAAGGGTCCGGGCTTGTTGCGCCCGGTACTCTGTTTGAAACGCTCTACCGCATTCGCAGTGCCAATGATCCGGAAGCGATGAAGCAGGAGGCGGAGGTGCAGCTCGACGGTACCGGGTTTCGGTGGCGCGACAGCCGCAATGGCGCACCCGGCATCGCGGAATTTGTTGAACGCTTGTCTGCCTTTCTTGTCCTTGTTGGTTTGACCGGTCTTGCGGTCGGGGGCGTCGGTGTCTCCGCTGCGGTGCGCGCCTACTTGTCCGAAAAAACCAATGTCATCGCGACCTTACGCTCCATCGGCGCCGAACGCCGCGTCGTCTTCCAGGCCTATATGATGCAAATTGCGGTGCTCGCGGCGCTTGGCACAGCGATCGGGTTGGCGCTCGGCACGGCGGTGCCTTTCCTGCTTTCGCCCCTCCTCGAAGCCCGGCTCCCGGTACCGGTCGAATTCGCACTCCGTCCCAAGCCGCTGTTCGAAGCTGCACTTTATGGCGCGCTCGCCGCAGCACTTTTCACTCTTTGGCCCCTCGCGCAGACGGAAGAGGTCAAGGCTGCCGCATTGTTCCGCGACGCCAAATCCGGCATCAGCGGTTGGCCGCGTCCGATCTGGATCGCGCTTTGCGCCGCGATCTTTGCAGCTCTTGTCGGTGTCGCGGCATATCTCACCGGGCTTTGGCAGCTAACCCTCTGGGCCGCGCTCGGGGTGTTGGGGGCTTTCGCGCTCCTGCTTGTTGCGGCCAGCTTGGTAAAACTCATGGCGCGCAAGCTCGCCCCGCGCTTTCGCAAAGCCCGGCTCGTTCGGTTTGCGTTAGCTGCCGTTGGCGGCCCAGGGCGGGAGGCACATTCGGTCGTCGTGTCGCTCGGGCTTGGCCTTTCGGTGCTCGCGGCTGTCGGTCAGATAGATTGGAACCTGCGCAATGCGATCTCCACCGACTTGCCCGAAGTTGCGCCCGCTTACTTCGTGGTCGATATCCAGCCGGGTCAACTTGAGCCGCTCACCACCTCTTTGCGCGCGCGCGACAGTGTCGAGCGGATCGAAACCGCGCCCATGCTGCGCGGGGTCATCACCCGGATCAATGATCGCCCCGCGAGGGAGGTCGCTGGCGATCACTGGGTGCTTGAAGGCGACCGGGGCATCACCTACGCCGCGACCCCGCCCGATGGCACGAATATCACCGAAGGCGCTTGGTGGGCGGCGGATCACCAGGGCCTGCCGCAAATCAGTTTTGCCGCCGAAGAAGCCGCAGAAATGGGCCTCAATCTGGGCGACAACCTGACCGTCAACGTGCTGGGCCGCGACATTACCGCGACAATTACAAGCTTCCGTGAGGTCGATTTCTCGACTGGTGGGATTGGCTTCATCCTGTCGATGAACCCCGGCGCCCTGCAAGGCGCGCCGCATTCCCACATCGCCACAATCTACGCCGAACAGGCGGACGAAGGCGCGTTGTTGCGCGACATGGCGCAAGCCTACCCCAATATCACGGCCATCCGCGTGCGCGATGCAATCGACCGCGTCTCTGAGCTGCTGGCCGGGATCGCAGCTGCCGTAACTTATGGCGCCTTGGCGACCCTGCTCACTGGGGCCATTGTACTCATTGGTACGGCCGCCGCAGGCGAGCGCGCGCGCGTTTATGAAGGGGCTATCCTAAAAACACTCGGTGCAACGCGCACCGCGGTTTTGGGGAATTTCCTGATGCGCTCTGCCATTCTCGGTCTCACAGCTGGCGTCATCGCGCTGGTGGCCGGGATAGGCGCGGGGTGGGCTGTGACCCACTTCGTGATGGATAGCGAATTCCGCGTGGCGCTTCCCTCGGCTCTTGCGGTTGTGTCTGGCGGCATCATCGCAACGCTCTTGTCAGGGTTCTATTTTGCTTGGCGACCGCTTGCCGCGCGCCCGGCACAGGTGTTGCGCGCGCAAGGCTAGAAAACATCGCGCAGCTGGCGACTAGCCGCCGGAGAGAGGCTCGAAACGGTGGCAGGTCACGACATGATCGTTCACGAGCCCGGCGGCCTGCATGAAGGCATAAACCGTTGTCGGGCCGCAAAAACCAAATCCGGCTTTCTTCAGGTCTTTCGAAATCTGAGTGCTAAGGTCGGTCTTGGCAGGTACATCAGACAGAGCAGCACGTTGAGGCTGCAAAGGGATGCCATCGACATAGCGCCAAATGAATTCCGAAAATCCGCCTTTCGCCTCAATCTCTTGCCAGGCCCGCGCGTTCTTGATGGTTGCTGCAATTTTCCCGCGATGGCGCACAATGCCCTCGTCTTGAACAAGGCGCTCAATCTCATCATCACCCCAGTTTGCAATCACGTCTGGGTCGAACGCGGCAAAGGCGCGGCGAAAGCCTTCTCGTTTTTTCAAAATGGTGATCCAGCTTAGGCCGGACTGAAACCCTTCCAGAATAAGGCTTTCGAACAGCGCACGGCTATCGCGTTCGGGCACGCCCCATTCCTCATCATGATAGCTGATATACTCGGGATGCCCTTCGCACCAGCTACAGCGTTCCACCATTTTACGTCTTTCTTCCAAGGGTTTCTTTCCAAGTTTAACCAAATTGGAACAAAAGTGAAACATTTACTTATGCTTAAGTCCGGCGCGGTTATGCACCTTTCGTACGAAGGAGGGGTCCTGTGTCGGAAAATCAAAATTGGGGCAGTTATGACAGCCCGCTCGCGGCAGCCGTATTCGAACGGGACCGCGAGACGATCAATATGGTGCGCCAAGGTCTGCGCAAGCGAAACGTTTTGCTCGCGTTTCAGCCGATCTTTAGTAGCCAAAATACTGATCACCCTTCATTCTTTGAGGGTTTGGTGCGTGTGCGCGACGGTACAAAACGCGTCATCCCCGCCACTGATTTTATCTATGAGATCGAGCCTTTTGAGGAAGGGCGCCTGATCGATTGCCTCTCGCTCGAGATGGGGTGCCAAGCGCTGATAGATAATCCCGACCTGCGTCTGTCGATCAATATCTCACCACGCACGATTGGGTTGGAGCAGTGGGATGCCGTTTTTGACCGGGCTGTCCATATGGACCCCACACTCGCTGAGCGCCTGATCATCGAGATCACCGAAGCATCCGCTATGACGATGCCGGACGTCGTCTGTAACTTCATGGACCGGCTGCATAGCAAAGGCGTAAGTTTCGCCCTTGATGACTTTGGCGCGGGCTATACCGCTTTTCGCCACTTCAAGGATTTCTACTTCGATCTGGTCAAGATCGACAGCCAGTTCATAAAGGATGTTCACGAAGATCGTGACAATCAGGTTCTAACTGCGGCTCTGACCTCGATTGCGCGCCACTTCGACATGCATGTCGTGGCCGAGGGTGTCGAGAAACCGCAAGAGGCAGAATATCTCATTGGTGCAGAGGTTGACTGCTTGCAAGGCTATCTGTTCGGTGCGCCCCAGCTACGCTTGCCCGAACGGCTTGGAAAAGGATTTCGAGCGGCGGGCTAGTTGCCAATCTCTGGCAGTATTGCTTTCGCTGTGACCTTCAGTCGCATAAATTTGCATGCGAGCAAACGGCGCAAATTTGCTTCTCCATTAAAGGGTTGTTAGGGAAGGCGTGTTGGCGCGCCATCCAGGCGCGCAATTTAAATTCGACACAGAAAGCCATGTCGGAAAGGGAAATTCATGACCAATGTTGTAATCGCCTCGGCTGCTCGGACGGCTGTTGGGAGTTTTTT
>JAPORH010000109.1 GCA_026710325.1 Litoreibacter sp.
GATAATGTCGGCATCTCGAAGCTCCATCTGATGATGAAACCTAAAGAATCCAGTTCGTCCCAACTGTCAAAGCTTAAGTGCGATTGCCCTGTGGCGAAAGCTACGCAATTCATGCAGGCGATTTTTTAGGCTACCCTAAAGGCGGGCCTGCACATGAAATCCACAATACCGGCTCCGAGCCGCTCAGACTTCTAGTCATAGGCCAGCGGCTGCAAGAGGACATCATAGATTACCCCGATCAAGGCAAAAGGCTCTACCGCTACGCCGGGGGCAAAAATGACCTTGTCGACTTGGCCGAGATTACACCATTGGCTGGGGCCGACTGATCGCCTCCGGAACCGCTACTTGTCCGGGACAAAGGCAACATGCAGTTTGTTGCCATCGAGATCCCGGCAATAGGCTCCGTAGTACCCCGGCGAATAGCTCCTGAAGCCCGGCGCGCCCTCGTCCGCTGCGCCTAGCTCCAAAGCGCATTTATGAAACCGGTCTACCGTTTGCCGGTCCTTGGCCGCGAAGCTGATCTGAACACCATTGCCAATTGTCGCGCTTTCCCGGTCGAAAGGGAGATTAACAAAAAACAGCGCGCCCGTCTCTGATGTACCGTAGCCGACCTCGGTTTCATTTTGCAAAAGGCGTTCGATACCAAGAACACCTAACAGCGCATCATAAAACGCCGTCGACGCCTTAAGATCATTCGTCCCAACACTGACGGCCTGTAGCATCACTTTCCCCAAAACAGCGTTTGGCGCGACCTATAATTCGAGGGCCTTCTTTTGGCCGCCGCCCAGGTCATGATAGCCATATCAAAAGTAAGCGCCATCTCTTACGGGGATAAAGTCGCGAATAGTCGCGAAGGCCGCGCATGGTGCAAAGGCCAAAACTTCGATAGCCCAAGAAATCTTCGCTAATTTCACTTTCGGTTCCCCTTGTGGCGAGACGACAGATTTCAGGAAGGTTCCCCCGCGTGCCGCGTGCCGCATGCACAGCACCGGCGGCGAACTGACATTCGGTTGTTCCCCGCACCTTCACGTATTCTGACCGTTGATCATTTTGCGGAGTCGCAATTCGGACGACGTGAATTGATCTCGCACAAGCGCAAAAAGCTCAAGAGTCCGATTTGCGTGCGATCTGTTCCGTTCTCAGCGCATATTGGTCAATAAAAATTGCTAGGTTCCCCCAAGGAGGTCTGATTCCATGCGCTATTCCGGTTTTCAGGTCATAAAAGAAGCACTACTCGGGCATCGTGGTTGGAAGCCAGCATGGCGCGACCCTGAACCTCAGCCATCTTATGATACGGTGGTCATTGGCGGCGGGGGCCATGGGCTCGCAACGGCCTACTACCTCGCAAAAGTCTATGGTGGGAAGCGCATCGCCGTCTTGGAAAAGGGCTGGATCGGTGGCGGCAATGTTGGGCGCAACACCACGATTATCCGCTCTAACTATCTCTTAGACGGCAATGAGCCTTTCTACGAGTTCTCGCTCAAACTCTGGGAAGGGCTGGAGCAAGACTTGAACTATAACGCCATGGTCTCACAGCGCGGGATCCTGAACCTGATCCATACAGACGCGCAGCGCGACGCGTTTATCCGGCGCGGCAATGCGATGATCCTGAATGACGCCGATGCGGATTTGCTTACGACGACCCAGATCAAGGAGCGCTACCCGTTCCTCAACACCGACAACGCCCGCTTCCCGATCAAAGGCGGTCTGGCACAGCATCGCGGCGGCACGGTCCGCCATGACGCCGTGGCCTGGGGCTATGCGCGCGCCGCCGACCAGCTTGGTGTCGACATCATCCAGAATTGCGAAGTTACCGGGTTCTTGATCGAAGACGGCGTGTGTTCCGGGGTGGAGACGACGCGCGGGACGATCAGAGCGGCCAAGGTGGCGTCTTGCGTTGCAGGCTCGTCGAGCCGCGTGATGGAAAAGGCCGGCATGCGCCTCCCGATTGAAAGCCATGTGCTGCAAGCCTTTGTGTCCGAAGGGCTCAAGCCGCTTTTACCTGGCGTCATCACATTCGGTGCTGGGCATTTCTATTGCTCCCAATCCGACAAAGGCGGGCTGGTATTTGGCGGCGATATCGACGGTTACAACTCCTACGCGCAGCGCGGCAACCTTCCGGTCGTCGAAGATGTCTGTGAGGGCGGCATGGCGATCTTTCCCAACCTGGGCCGCGCGCGGCTTCTGCGCATGTGGGGCGGCATCATGGACATGTCGATGGACGGCTCGCCCATCATCGACCGCACTCATATTGACGGGCTCTACTTCAACGGCGGCTGGTGCTATGGCGGCTTCAAAGCCACGCCCGCCTCTGGCTATGTCTACGCCCATCTTCTGGCCAAGGACGAGCCGCATCCAACTGCCACCGCCTACAGGTTCGATCGCTTCAAAAAGGGGCTGATGATCGACGAGAAGGGCATGGGCAACCAGCCCAACCTGCATTGAGGGCCGACAAATGATCATAAACCACCCGCTCCTTGGTCCACGCGATGCCGCCGAGTTTGTCTACAAGGGCGACGCAAGCCTCATTCACCGCCCAGACTGGGAGGCGCCGGACGCGCTGCAAGCCTTCACAGACTACGGTTATCTACGCGACAACCCCGCCGGGCTGCACCGTGAGCTTTGGTTTCACGAGCAAGGCGACCGCTCCTGGCTCGTGGTAACACGCGACACCACAACGCATGAGATCACATCCGTCGAGCTCGCGCTCGATGTGGCGCGCAAAGAGGGGCGTTCGACATGACCCAAAAGAACCGGCTTGAAGGCGGGCAGATCGACCGCAGCCGCCCGCTCAATTTCACCTTCGACGGCAAAAGCTACTCAGGTTTCCAAGGGGACACACTGGCTTCGGCCCTGTTGGCCAATGACGTGCGCCTCATGGGCCGCTCCTTCAAATACCATCGCCCGCGCGGCCCCCTGACCGCAGGCTCCGAGGAGCCTAATGCCATCGTCGAGCTGCGCGAAGGCGCGCGCAAGGAACCCAACACCCGGGCCACCACGGCCGAGCTGTTCGACGGTTTGGTTGCCAAGTCGCAAAACCGCTGGCCGTCGCTGGCCTTCGACGCGATGGCGATCAACGACCGGCTCTCAAATTTCCTGACCGCAGGCTTCTACTACAAGACCTTCATGTGGCCCGCCTCCTTCTGGGAGAAGCTCTACGAGCCGATCATCCGCAAAGCTGCAGGCCTCGGCACGCTCGCCACTGATCCCGACCCCGACAGCTATGACAAGGGCTACCGCCATTGCGACCTGCTGATCATTGGCGCGGGTCCCGCGGGTTTGATGGCAGCCTTGACCGCAGGCCGAGCAGGGGCCGAGGTCATCCTAGCCGATGAAGATTTCACAATGGGAGGGCGGCTCAATGCGGAAGCGATGCCTATCGCCGATCAGAGCTGCTCTGACTGGGCCGCTGGCGTCGTCGTGGAGCTGTCCAACATGCCAAATGTACGCCTGATGACGCGTACAACAGTGATCGGTGCCTTTGATCATGGCATCTACGGCGCGCTGGAAAGGGTATCCGACCATTTGGCAGTGCCTGCGGAGGGAAAACCGCGTCAAATCCTGTGGCGCATCTATTCCAAGCAAGCGATCCTCTCGGCTGGCGCAACCGAGCGCCCGATTGCTTTCGAGAACAATGACCGCCCCGGCATCATGCTGGCCTCCGCCATGCGCAGCTATGCCAACCGTTGGGCCGTCACCCCTTCTCAACGTATCGCGGTGTTCACCAACAATGATGACGGGCACCGGACGGCGTCGGACCTACACGCCAAAGGCGTCAAGGTCGCAGCAGTTATAGACGTGCGCGCGGATGCGCCATCTAGTGGCGATTATGAGGTTCTCAAAGGCGCCCATGTTGCGGACACTATGGGACGGTTGGGGCTGACCTTTGTCAAAGTCACCCGAGCGGACGGCTCCGAGCGTGTTCTTGAATGTGGCGCACTTGGTGTGTCGGGCGGCTGGAACCCCAATGTACATCTGGCCAGCCACCAACGCGGGCGCCCCGTCTGGAATGAGAAAATCGCAGCCTTTGGTCCCGGTGACACCCTGCCCCAAGGAATGCATGCCGCTGGTGCCGCATCCGGCATCCTGTCAACGCATGGTACGCTGGAAAGTGGGGTCGAAACGGCCAGAAGAGCGCTTGATGCAATAGGCATAAAAGCCAAAGCACCTGCCCTGCCCGAAGCCGAGGACGCACCGATCCAAATCACGCCATTCTGGCATGTCTCAGGCGCGAAACGCGCGTGGCTTGACCAGCAAAACGACGTGACCACCAAAGATGTAAAGCTCGCGCATCAGGAAAACTTCCGCTCCGTCGAGCATCTGAAGCGCTACACCACGCTCGGCATGGCGACGGATCAGGGCAAGACCTCGAATATGGGCGGCCTCGCAATCATGGCTGAGCTCGCGGGCAAACCCATCCCCGAAGTCGGCACCACGATCTTCCGCCCACCCTACACTCCAACGGCTATCGGCGCTTTTGCTGGCAGGTCGCGCGACGAGGATTTCCGCCCCGTGCGCAAAACGCCTTCTCACTTTTGGGCCGAGGAACAGGGCGCAGTCTTTGTCGAGGTCGGCATGTGGCTACGCGCGCAATGGTTTCCGCGCGAAGGTGAAACGCATTGGCGGCAATCGGTGGACCGGGAGGTGCTTCAGACCCGCAAATCTGTGGGCATCTGCGACGTGACCACGCTTGGCAAGATCGACGTGCAAGGCACTGATGCGGCGACGTTTCTTAACAAAATCTACTGCAACCCGTTCGCGAAAGTTCCAGTCGGTAAAGTTCGTTATGGGCTGATGCTCCGCGAGGATGGCATCGCCATGGATGACGGCACCGCAGCGAGGTTTGCTGAGGATCACTTCGTCGTCACCACAACCACGGCAAATGCGGTCGCCGTCTATCGTCACATGGAATTCGTGCGCCAATGCCTGTTTCCGGACCTCGATGTGCAACTGATCTCCACGACCGAGGCTTGGGCGCAGTATTCAGTGGCAGGTCCTAATGCACGCAAGCTGCTCGAAAAAGTCATCGACCCGCAGCATGACATCTCCAACGAGGCCTTCCCCTACATGGCCTGCGGCGAGATCAGCATCGGTGGCGTTCGCGCAAGGCTCTTCCGCATCTCCTTTTCGGGCGAGCTGGCTTATGAGATCGCGGTGCCAACCCGATATGGCGACGCGCTGATACGCAGGCTGATGGCGGCAGGCGAAGAGTTCGACGCAGTAGTCTATGGCACCGAGGCGCTTGGCGTGATGCGGATCGAAAAAGGCCACGCGGCGGGCAATGAGCTCAACGGCACGACAACCGCACTCAACCTCGGCATGGGGCGCATGGTCAACAAGAAAAAAGACAGCATCGGCTCCACCTTGTCGGAACGTGAGGGGCTCAACACTGAGGATGCATTTAAACTCGTTGGCCTGAAACCTGTTGACCCCGAAAAACCGGTTCCGGCAGGATCACATCTGATGACCAAAGGGGACCCGGTCGATGCGGCGCATGACCAAGGCTATGTGACCTCGGCTTGTTTCTCCCCCAATCTCGGCCATCACATTGCTCTGGCCTACTTGAAGCGTGGCGACGCGCGCATCGGGGAAGTGATACGCCTCGTCAGTCCGCTGACCGAAATTGACCACGAGGTCGAAGTCGTCAGCGCCCATTTCATCGACCCCGAAGGAGAGCGGCTTCGTGTCTAATCCCCTACCTGAAATGATCCCGCTTTCCGCGCTTGGCGGACGCGCCGCGCAAAAGCACGTGCATGGACCAGTGACCCTGACCGAGGTCACGCATCTCGCCTTGGCCTCCGTCGCTGCAAGACACGGGCAGGAAGACGCCTGCAAAAAACATCTCTCGACCCTGCTCGGCCAAGCGGCCCCAGATGTCGAGGAACTGGTGATGAATGATCCGGAGGCAGCCTTCTGGATTGGCCCCAATCAATGGATAGTGGGCGCGCCGCATGACAGCCATGAAGACCTTGCAGCCCGGCTAATAACGCGTTTCGGCCCGTCCGCCTCGATCACGGAACAAAGCGATGCCTGGGCCGTCTTTGACCTGCAAGGCGACGCCCTTCCGGTGATGGAGCTGCTCTGCCCCATCGACATGCGAACACTCACAGTGGGCCGTGCAAGGCGCACCACAATTGATCATCTTGGCTGCTTCGTGACCCGGCGGGGCGAAGATCATTTGCGTATTTTAGGCCCACGGTCATCGGCTGGGTCTTTGCACCATGCACTTCTGACAGCCATGCGCGCGGCGCATTGACAGTCACACTGAGGGCAGCGGCAGATTTCCTTTTACGCGAAACAGGTTGATCCGATCGCGATCTTCATTTGGGGCGACATCAAAAGTCTTCTCGTAATGGTTTTTGAAGGTTTGAAAGCTCGCATAACCGACCGCCGCGCCGATATCGCTGAGCCGGTCGTTGGTATAAAGTACCATCTGGCGCGCCGCCTCCATCCGCATCTTTCGGTAGAATTGCGTGGGGTTCGCACCCGTCGCCCTTTTAAAGGAGCGTTCCAGATGCCGCGTCGAAATCCCAAGCGCTGCCGCCACCTCAGATAACGCAATAGGCTCCTCTATGTGTTGGGAGAAAATCGCGGCGGCGCGGGAGACCAAGGGCGGCAGCTGCTCACCCGCAACATTTGCCGAAAGCGCCGGTACGGCCTGACCCACGCCTTCGCGACGCATAACCGGATGCTGGAACCAGCATGCCACCTCGGTCGCAATGGCGGGTCCAAGCCTTTGCTCGATCAGATGCAAGGAGAGATCAAACGCCGCAGCCGCCCCGGCCGCTGTGATCGTGTCGCCGGCCAGCTCGATCACCCGGTCCGAGCTGTCATGTTTGGGAAATTCTGCCTCGAAGGCCGCTTTGTAACACCAATGTACCGCAAGTGGTTTTTCTACGCCGATCCCGGCTTGCACCATCGGGAAAACACCGCCACTGACCGCGCCGATTACCGTGCCGTGCCGTTGCAATTCGCGCAAGCGCGCCGCATCGCCAGTGCGCACGAACCTCGCGGTTGGTGACGACAAAACAACCAGGAGGTCCAGGTCTTTTACGGTCGCCAAGGTCTGAGCGGGTTCAAAGTCTATCAACGCGCTGGATTGAACTTTTGACGGCGTGACCGAAACCAACTGCCATCCGAATGCGGATGTGCCCGAAATCTCATTGGCCGCGCGCATTGGCTCAATCATGGACGTCAGGCATGCCATCGGAAATCCCGGGAAAATTAGAAACCCTGTCAGAAGCGGACGTGACATTGCCTTCAATCCCTCCGAACGCGGCAAAATTATACTGTCAGGAATACTTGTACCATTCATAAGAATATTAGCTACACTTACTCTATAGACGACATCGTCTTGTAGCCCTAGGGAAAGCCAAGCATGGAAATTACCAAAATGGCCTCCGATATGGTTGTGCGCCTGACACAAGACCCTCATTCGACACGCGCAAAACGCGAGAAAGTTCTTGAAGTCGCGATCGGGCGTGAGGTGCGCGCCTTTCGCAAGGCGCAAGGAACCACCGTCGCCGAGCTTTCTGAGACGACAGGTCTATCGATCGGGATGCTGTCTAAGATTGAAAACGGGAACACGTCCCCGTCGCTTCAAACGCTTCAGGCGCTCGCCAATGCGCTGTCGGTGCCGCTCACCTCTTTCTTTCGGCAATTTGAGGAACGTCGAGAAGCGGTGCACACAAAGGCCGGTGAAGGTCTGAAGGCAGAACGCGAAGGCACTCGGGCCGGGCATCAGTACAATTTGCTGGGGCATATCGGCAGCAATGCCAGTGGCGTCATTGTCGAGCCCTACCTGATTGAATTAACAGCCGAGAGCGACACGTTCGAAACCTTCCAGCATGGCGGCATTGAGACCATCTACATGCTAGAAGGCGAAGTCGACTATCGGCACGGCAACGACGTATTCACGCTGAAACCCGGCGACACGCTGTTCTTTGACGCGGACGCCCCGCATGGGCCCGAAAAACTCACCACCCTGCCCGCGCGCTACCTTTCAATCATCAGTTACCCGCAAAGCAGCTAACCCGACGGCGCGTCATTGGCGCTTGGGCAAAGCCAACCCAGTAGCGCCCAAATACTTTGAGTACGCTCTCGGCCGGAAGGTCCAAAGTCTCACTGACAGCGCCCACCATCGCGTAGGTCAGGGCGTCATCATAAGCGGTCATGGTTTCGAATTCTTGCGTGTCGACACCCGCCTTTGCGCAGATGGCGTTCCAAACATCCTCCCCGTGGTTTTCCACGATGAAAGTGCGCACCCCGTTATTTACCAGACCGTACATTTCTCGCCTCAGACTCGTTAAACACACGCGCTGTAGTTACCACGCAAGGCTTTCCACATCGTAAAGCAACAGCGAGCTTTCCTCAGCGACCGGACCGTCGTCAGAAGCCTTGTGCTACATGTCGACAGTCTTGTCCGCAAAAAACCGGATTAAACCCTGGCGTCTTGTCACTTAAATGTTGGCGAATTTGTTTCAGGCAAACGCCTCCACGCATCATGGCAAGCGCGGTGGCGTCTTGACAGGTCAAGGAAGCCCAACAAGCAGCAGCGCGGCTGAAACAATGCAAGACAGCGTTCGTATCGTGTTCCAAAAACTCCACCGAGGCATATAGGTATCCAGCCAATAAAGGCGCGTGGCGCTTAAAGATGTTTCTTTGCTGGCAAGAGCCGTGTTCAAGGGCACATTAAACACTGCGGTAACCGCAAAGCAGCCTACAAGATAGACAACTCCAGCCATCGTAACCGACGTCGTGGCCCAACTGACGGCGCCAAATAAGCCGTAGCCGACAAAGATAAGCGACAGAACAGCCATACCCAGAAAGAGCGCCATAAACACCCAGCGGAACACCTCTCGGTTGATGCTCTGCATGGCTTCTACCCCGCCATGGCCATCCACCTTTGCGAGCGACCGCATGATGAAATCGGAGAAGGCCAGGAACACGCCGCCGATGAGAGCGATGGCCAGGATCGAGGCTTCTAGAAGACTAAGGAAGAGTACTGACATTTTCGAAGCTCCTGCAAAGAAAAAAGCGGCAAATGAATTGCCGCCTGTGTTGGGGTCAAGCGGCGGCAGACCATGCGCCCGCGCGCATAGCGGTCGCTGCGAATTCGGCGAAATCGCGCGGTTTGCGACCCAAGGCGCGCTCGACACCGTCTGCGACATAGGCATTCCGGCCATCCAGAGTTTCACGGGCTATTTGTGAAAAAACATCGGCAACAAATTCGCCGCCTGAGGCCGCAACATTTGCATGAAAATCCTCAAACGTGATCGGGATATGCCAGATCGGCCGCTCCAGCGTCTTAGACAGGACCATGGCCATCTCGGCAAAGGTCATCAAGCGCGGACCTGTCACCTCATAGCGTTGCCCTACATGCCCTTCTTCGGTGAGGGCAGCCACGACGACATCAGCGATATCGTCAATGTCGATGATAGGTTCCGCGATATCGCCGCCGGGCATTGGCAGCACACCGCCAAGGATCGGGTCGCGCAGATAGCCTTCGCTAAAGTTCTGCGCAAACCAAGCCGCGCGTACGATCGTGAAAGGGAGCCCTGAATTGCGGACAATGTCTTCGCCCAAGCCCGCAAAATGCTCGCCGCGACCTGAAAGAAGCACGATATGTTGCAGACCGCTCTCACCCGCAACTTTGGTGAAGGAGGCCAGTTTTTCCACTGCACCGGGAAAGGCTAGGTCGGGAAAATAGGTGACGTAAGCTTTCGAAACACGACTCAACGCCGGGGCCCATGTTGTGGGGTCATCCCAATCGAAGGGCGTGTCCGATTTCCGCGCGCCGCGCCGTATGGCAACGCCCTTTGCTTCAAGCTTACTGGCGACTCGGGAGCCAGTTTTGCCGGTTGCGCCGATGACGAGTATGGGTTGGTCAGTCATGTTAGGTCTCCTATGATGATTGTCCAGCAGGACATTGATTTTGTTTGATTTTAAATTCGGTA
>JAPORH010000202.1 GCA_026710325.1 Litoreibacter sp.
TGCTGAACTGATGCCAGAAGGCCTCGCAAACGCGGAGCTTTATAGCACAGGCATCATCACCAACATCGGCGTGCTCCACGAAGACGGGCACAAGGAGCCGTGGATCATCGCCATGAATGTGGCCCCGTCTGAATACAGAATTCTCGACTATGGCATGCGATGGAGCATTGAGGCCATGTTCTCCGACTTTAAGACCCGGGGTTTCGGCATCACCCAAAGCCAGATCAAAAAACCGGATCGATTGGCGCGGCTCATCCTTGTGCTCACCATCGCCATGTACTGGGCCGTCTCAACAGGAACCGCAGAAGAACACAACGTCGCGCAACGCGGCGAAAAAAGGGGGTTCGAAAGGCCCAGCGGTCCCTATGCTCGCTCTTCAAAGCCGGACTCCGCACCATCCGAAGATGTCTCGCTGGCTACGCCAAAATACCCAAACTCTGGGAGATCTGGATAAACTGAGGGGTGGTAAGCGGGTGCCTTATAAAACTTGAAATATGCGTTGGGGAGCACGCTGATCGTAACAGCACTCGCAGCTTGCGAGCCTCAGCCTCCGGCGCTTGCCCCGGGGGCTGATCCATTTGCGACAGGCGTTGTGGCGCGCGGCGAAGGGGTTGACGGACTGATCGTGGGGCACCGGCTGATGGAAGCCGGCGAATATGAGCTCGCGATCAAAGCCTATCTGCGCGCGGCCTCCAAGGTCGGGACTAATGGCGATGTCCTCTCAGCGCTTGGATCGGCCAATTTGCAGCTGGGCCGGATCGGTCAGGCCGAGAAACTGCTGCGCCGCGCGATCAAGGAAGATCAGACATTTGTCCCCGCCTGGAACAATCTGGGCGTCGTTTTGATGGAACAGGGCAAAACTGCCGAGGCCGCACGTGTTTTTCAAACCGCCTTCGCGCTCGATAGTGGCAATTCTGACGAAATCCGGGAAAATCTGCGCCGCGCGCTCGCAAATGTCGAAAACCCGGCCTACACTCGCGAAAAAGAAGAAAAAGCCTTCGACCTCGTGCGTCGCGGCAAAGGGCGGTACCTGATCTTATCCTCCCGTTAAGCTGCGTCTTCCGTTGTAAAGAGGGCGGTATTGAGAGCAGCAGAGGACGCCAAAAAATGCGCCAAATGAAAGCCCTTTCCCTGTGCCTGGTGGGCACACTTGCCTTGGCCGCTTGCGAAAAAGCAGGCAAGGACGAGGTCACACGATCGAAAAACATCAATGTGATCGACGAAAGCAATCTCAGCGACATCATGCTGACCTCCGCGGATCCGAATGAGGCTGTAAGCTATTTCCAACGCACCATGGCCGACAACCCAGAACGGATCGACCTGCAACGAGGTCTGGCCAAGTCACTGACCCGTGCCAAGCGTGGCGCGGAGGCAGTCGTGATCTGGAAGCGCGTTATTGTGCACAAGGACGCAACCTTTGAAGATCAGCTGGGTTATGCCGACGCATTGATCCGCACCGGCGATTGGGAATTGGCAGAGACTGTTCTCGACGGAGTCCCACCCACACATGAAACCTTTGAGCGCTACAAGCTTGAAGCCGTGATCGCCGACAGCAACCAGGAATGGAAGAAGGCAGACAGCTTCTATGAAACGGCCGTCGGCATGACCACACGGCCCGGCAGCGTGCTGAACAATTGGGGCTACTCCAAGCTGACGCGTGGAGAGAACCGCGAGGCAGAGCGCCTGTTTGGCGAGGCGATCACTTATGATCCGTCACTCTTCACCGCCAAGAACAACATGGTGCTGGCTCGGGCTGCGCAGAAAAACTACTCCCTGCCTCTGATTCAGATCACGCAGGTGGAGCGCGCGCAGCTGTTGCACACAATGGCTCTGGCCGCCATCAAGCAAGGCGACACTCTGAAAGGAAAAGACCTTTTGGAACAAGCCATTGAGGCGCATCCCAAGCATTTCGAGGCTGCGGTTCGCTCCCTCAAAAAACTAGAGGGCTAAGCCCGAATGCTCCTAAGCGAGACGCAGGCCTTCTGGTTTCTACCCTTCGTGCTGCCCATTTGCGTTTGGGTGGCCTGGTCTGACCTCGCGACGATGAAAATCCCGAACAAGGCGGTCCTCGCCTTGATCGCAGTGTTTCTGGTCGTCGGGCTCATTGCCTTTCCCTTTCAGGTTTGGCTATGGCAAATTCCGCATTTCTTTGTCGTGCTGGCGATAGGCTTCGTGCTGAGTATCGCTGGCGTTATGGGAGCGGGCGACGCCAAATTTGCCGCCGCCGCGGCGCCTTTCATTTTGTTGCCTGACACCACAAACATTATTGCGATCCTTGGCATCAGCGCGCTCTTTGGCTTCATCAGCCACCGGATCGCGCGTGAAACCCCGATCCGCAATTTGGTGCCGCATTGGGAAAGTTGGGAACGGAAAAAAGACTTCCCCATGGGCTACCCGTTGGCTTTGACTTTGTTGGTTTATCTGATCCTCGCAGCGACCGGCTACTGATCCAGCGCGTAGAGCCGGTAAAGTTCTGTCTCCCGCAGCAAAGATAGCTCGACCGCCTCACGTTCTTCGATGTCTTTTAGGATCGCTTTGAACGCCCGCGGCGTAATTGGGCAGGTCGGCACCAGCAGGTAATCCGCATTCTCAAACCCAGACAAACCGCCATAATACCAAGGCGCGCCGCCTTGCAGGGGCTCGAACCCGCCAAACATCCAGATGCCGCCAAATGTATCGGCCGTGAAAATCCGGGCATCATCGCCAAGGCCAAAATCGCGCAAATCCGCCCCAACCGCGCCCATCATGCCCAATAGCCCCAAATCCTGCACGCAAGATGGGTAAGTCACGCCAGCAAACTCAAGGTCCGGCTCCTTATCCGCAAACTCATTCAACATCGCAAATTGCGGGTCCTTGAAGGTGATCGTCCCCCGTTCCATCACCCGGAAGACGCGCGATCGCAAAGTGTAGAAATCATCATGCGGCGCGTCTGCAAAAACGGAAGTGTAATTTACCTTCCCCGCAAGCGCATGCCGCACCGGGCTGGTCGCCATATTGGCAAAGGACGGCGCAATCAGAAACGCTGCGCAAAGCGCTGTCATGCGATATTTCCAGTCTTTGCTGGCGGCGATCAAAATTACCGCCAAAAGCGCCAACCACTTGGGATCATTCCCATAATTCTGATAGGTTATATAGAGAAACCCGGGCGCCAGCAGAAGCAACGCAAACCCAAGATTGGCCCGCTCCGGGTCCCGACGTAGCAAGACGACAGCCGTCACCAATACCGCATTTCCTACCAAAAACTTGGGCGACATGAGCAAAGCGGCCCAGCTCTCGCCGGCGCGCGGGCGGATGCCAGAACCGCTCACCTGCAAAATGTCCCCGACAAATGCAGTCCAAAATGCGGGGCCAGCCAAGAGCACTGGAACCAGCGCCGCGAGCAAAACGACTGCAACCGAAGCGACCATGGTACGCCACGCACCGCGTAGCGCCAAAGCAATCAGCAAACCGGGCGCAAGCGCTACCGCAAACGTCACCTTGCCCAGGACAAAAAATGCCATGGCAAGCCCAAGGATCAGCCAGTCTGGCCACTCCATCCTGCTATTTTTTGGAGCAAACAGCGCGATCAGCACCGCCAAAAAGGCAAAACACCACGCCCATCTATTATAATGCATGGAAAGCGAGACATTGGCCGCAGCCTCCCCGTGGATGAGCGCCAGCGCCATGATCAGGACCATTGCACCAAAAGCGAGCCGGAACGTGGGTTCCAACCGCGTCTGCGCAACCCAATAAACGGCGGGGACCAAGGCTAGGGCGAACAAGACCTGAGAGATCAGGATCGACATGCCGATTCCAAAGCCCGAGGCCACCAAAGCCGCAATCGGTACAAAAGAAATGCCGCCCAAAGGCGTCACGAAATCCAAATGCGGCCATTGACCCTGCGCCATGCGCCAGACGATTTCGGTCAAATGCAAGACATCGCCCTCGTGACGGTCGATATACAACCCGCCCTTGGAGAGGGTCATTACGGCAATTAAAGCAACAATCCCAAAGAGATAGGCAAGAAGCCTGCGCCCTGTAATCTGATCCATTCCGCTGCTCGGTATTATCTTTTTCTAAACTTCGCTGAGGCTAATGTGACGTCGAATGCCGGTCTGGTTTTGACCGATATATGGCGATTAAAAGGTTAATTTCGCCCAATAAAAGTCGAAATCCTTGGGTAGGACTGAACGTATGAATATGCACGCTCCCACAGGGGTCATCCCCCCGTCGCCGCCGAAATCGCTGCAGGACACCGGACTCACCACGGTGATGATGCGCGATATCTTGTTGAAGACTATCTTCCGCAAGAACCTTGAACATGTCTCGGAAATGGCGAAAGCCGTTTGCATGTCGTTGCCGCTGACGCAGCAACTGGTCGAGATTGCGCGCGAGCAGCGCTTGATTGAGGCACAGGGTACATTGCATGCGGGCTCCAGCTCGGAGATGGCGTTCCAGCTGTCTGACGCGGGGAAGGCGCGCGCGCTCGATGCGCTCAGCCAGTCGGAATATTACGGGCCCATGCCCGTCCCGCTCGAAAAATATAAAGAACAGGTACAAAATCAGTCGGTCAAAAACGTGCAGATCACGCGCGACCGCTTGCTCGCCAATATGGGCCACCTGATCTTGCCCGAACACTTGCTCGAACATCTCGGCCCCGCAGTTAGCTCCGGCCGTTCGGTGCTGCTGTATGGCCCACCCGGCAACGGTAAATCCGCGATTTCAAACGGTATTCGCGATGCGCTTGGCGATGTGATCTACATCCCGCATTGCATCGAATATGCCGGTCAGGTGATCACGCTGTACGACCCGATCGTGCACAATATGATCGACGAAAGCGATCAGGGCGGCGGGTCTGCGCTGCGCCGGACAGACAATAAATATGATAAGCGTTACATTCTGTGCGAACGCCCAACGGTTATGACCGGCGGTGAATTGACGCTTGATATGCTCGACCTGAACTACAACCCGGTCTCGCGCACCTACCAGGCCTCGCTTCAGCTTAAAGCGACCGGCGGCGTTTTCATCGTGGACGACCTTGGCCGTCAGGAAGAGCCGCCTCAGGCGCTTATCAACCGCTGGATTGTTCCAATGGAAGCCGGCTACGACATCCTCGCCCTGCAATCCGGTGAGAAGTTCGAGGTTCCGTTCGATACGCTCGTCGTCTTCTCGACCAACTTCCACCCCAACAAGCTCTTCGATAGCGCGGCCTTGCGGCGGATTTTCTACAAGATCAAGATCGACGGCCCTACACAGGAAGAATTCCTGAAGGTCTTCGCCATGGTCGCCAAGAAGAAAAATATGCCTTTGGATGAGGCGACGCTTATTCACATGTTGAAGGTAAAATACCCGACCATCGACAATATCTACGCCAACTATCACGGCAACTTCCTTATCGACCAGATGATCAGTGTCTGTGATTACGAAGGCATTCCAAACCAGATGTCGCCCGATCTGCTCGACCGGGCCTGGGCGAATATGTATGTGAAGGATGAGGAAATCGTTCACTAAAGCGTTTCGCGTTTTTTGCAAGGCACAAGCCTCGAAAGGCGCGTTCGAGCGAAGCGAGATGCAGTGCCTTTTGGTTCAAATTAAACGAAAAGCGCTTAAACCCTGTCATTCATGCGCTGAGCCGCTAGGTTTGGCGCATGACCGGGTTGCCATCAAAAATCGCCGACTGGTTTGCGGGGAAGGGTTGGGCAATCCACCCTCATCAGCAAACTATGCTCAACTTGGCAGACGCGCCATCGGCCCTGCTCATCGCCCCCACGGGCGGCGGAAAAACAATGGCAGGGTTCCTGCCAACACTTTCAGATCTCAGCGAAAATCCTGGCGATGGCCTGCACACGCTTTATGTCTCCCCGCTCAAAGCACTCGCGGCCGATATCAAACGCAACTTGCGCAAACCCGCTGATGAAATCGGTCTCGACATCCGGATCGAGGATCGAACCGGCGATACGAGCTACACTCAAAAACGCAGGCAACGCGCCGATCCCCCGCATATTCTGCTGACCACGCCCGAGAGCCTCGCCCTCCTCCTGGCCTATGAAGACGCCCCACGGATGTTCGCCGGCGTCAAACGCATCGTAATTGACGAGATCCATGCGCTCGCCGAAAGCAAACGCGGGGATCAGCTCATGCTCGCCCTTTCCCGTTTGCAAAGCCTAGCGCCCGACCTGCGCCGCGTTGGTCTGAGCGCCACGATCGAAGACCCGCAAGCCATCGCGGATTTCATGGCATGCCACCCCGCACAACCGCAGATTGTGACGGCAGATCCCGGCCCCGATCCAGACATCCAGATGCTGCGTACCGAGGAACCTCCGCCTTGGGCTGGCGGTGGCGGAAAATATGCAATCCCGGCGGTGCTGGATCAGGTGCGCCGGCACAACACAACGCTGATCTTTCACAACACCCGCGCGCAGGCCGAACTATTCTTCCATCACCTCTGGCTTGCCAATGAAGACCAGCTACCGATCGGCATCCATCACGGCGCGCTCGCCAAAGAGCAGCGTTTGAAGGTGGAACAGGCGATGGTCGACGGCAGCCTCAAAGCCATCGTCTGCACCGGCTCGCTTGATCTGGGAATCGATTGGGGGGATGTTGACCTGGTTATTCAGATCGGCGCGCCCAAAAACGTCAAGCGGCTGGTCCAACGTATTGGCCGCGCCAATCACCGCTACAATGCGCCGTCCAAAGCGCTTCTTGTACCCGCGAACCGCTTCGAGATTGTCGAATGCAAAGCCGCGCTTGATGCTGTGAAGGCCTATGATCTCGACGGCGAGCCCAAAGGCCCCGGCCCGCGCGACGTGCTTTGCCAACATATTCTCAATTGCGCTGCCGCCGGTCCTTTTGATGCCGCGACCCTTTATGCGGAGGTGACAACAGCCGGCCCCTATCGCGAGCTGTCGCCTAAGGGCTTTGAGGAATGTTTGACCTATTGTGCGACGGGGGGGTACGCCTTGCGCGCCTATGACCGCTACCAGCGCCTCGTCGAAAAAAGCGGCAAATGGCAGCTGCGCGACCCCCGCGCCGCCGCTCAAATCCGCATGAATCTCGGCACGATTATCGACACCGAAACACTCAAAGTCAGGCTCAAAGCCCGCCGGGGCCCGGGCAGCGGCGGCGCGCCCTTGGGCGAAATCGAAGAGGGTTTCGCGGCAACGCTGACCCAAGGCGACACATTTCTCATCGGGGGGCAGATCGTCAAATATGAAGGCCTGAATGAGATGACGGTGCAGGTCACCCGGTCTCAAGCCGACAAACCGCGCATCGCAACCTTTCTTGGCACGAAGTTCGCCACCTCCACGCAACTTTCGAACCGGATCATCGAGATTTTCCAGCAAGACAGCTGGCCCGAATTGCCAAACCATACCGCCGAATGGCTGATGCTACAGCGCGAGCGGTCTCGCCTGCCTGAACCGGGTCGTCTCCTCATAGAGAGTTTTCCACGTGACGGGCGCGCAAACACCGTGATCTACGGCTTTGCCGGACGCAACGCGATGCAGACGCTGGGGCTCCTGGTCACGCAACGCATGGAGGAACAAGGCCTCGCGCCTCTCGGCTTCGTGGCGACCGATTACGCCACACTGATCTGGGGCCTAGACCCGCTCAAGGACCCCGAGCCCATATTTGATCTCGAAAACCTGCGGCAAGGGCTCGAGCATTGGCTGGCCGGCAATGCAGTGATGAAACGCACTTTTCGCGCCTCTGCCATCGTGGCTGGCTTGATTGATCGCATGACCCGCGGCGCGCGCAAATCGGGTCGGCAAGCGACGTTTTCCTCCGACATTCTGTACGACACGCTGCGCAAATACGACCCTGATCACCTGATGCTCGCCATCACGCGGGAGGAAGCCATGAAAGGTCTTATCGACTTTGGCCGTGTCGAAGAAATGATCATTCGCACCCAGGGCCGCATCGACCTGATCGAGCTCGACCGTGTCACCCCTTTGGCGGCACCACTCTTTCTGGAAGCCGGGCGCGTCCCAATCAAAGGTCTGGCCGAAGAGCGCCTCTTGGCAGAGGAGGCCGACCACCTCTTCGCAGATGCCGCTCTACCTGATGCAGTGACCCAGCCTAAACGTTGGGCGGTCCCCTTTTAGAGCTTGGCAAATTCGCGTCTCTCGCAGTAAGAACGTAACATGAACTTCCATGCGTTTGACTTTGCGGGCACTGCGCTCCGGGCTTATGGGTCCGGCGGTTTGTATTGGCCAGCGGAAGAAACGCTCATCGTCTCTGATTTGCATTTAGGTAAGTCCGAACGCATCGCGCGCCGATCAGGCCAGCTGCTACCCCCCTATGAAACGCGGGATACATTGGTGCAACTCGACGCGCTGCTCGAGCAGCTTGCGCCGCGACGGGTCATTTGCCTCGGCGATAGTTTTGACGATCTGGAGGCTAGTCACAGCTTGCCAGAGGAAGATCAGGTCACACTCACGCAAATGATGATCGGCCACGACTGGATCTGGATCGAAGGCAACCATGATCCCGGCCCTTTGGCATTCGGCGGAACGCATTTGGACCAACTCCAGGCACCCCCGCTCACCTTTCGCCACATCGCAGAAATCACTACTGAGGCCGAGATATCAGGCCATTTCCACCCCAAGACGCGCTTATTTCTGCGGGGTCGAAACGTGTCGCGGCCATGCTTCCTCGTCACTCAATCGCGGCTGATCATGCCAGCATTTGGCACCTATACGGGTGGCCTCTCTCTCGACCATTCGGCCTTCGAGCCGTTTATCGATGATAAAAGCTTTGCCATCGTGACCGGGCGCGCGCCCTGCGCGGTCCCGGTCAGGCGCGTGCGATCAGGCGGTCAGGCCGTCGGGTTCAGCTAACCCATTCGCGCGGCAACACGCCGTCAGCGTGTTTGCCAACAGACAGGCGATAGTCATTGGCCCGACGCCGCCCGGTACGGGCGTGATCGCACCGGCAACGGCCGCACAGCTTTCATAGTCTACATCTCCCACAAGACGGGTTTTGCCTTCGCCTTTTTCAGGCGCATCAAGGCGGTTGATGCCCACGTCAATCACAGTGGCGCCTGGTTTAATCCAATCGCCCGGCACCATTTCCGGCCGCCCAACCGCGGCAACAACGATATCGGCGCGGCGGACAACATCCGCCAAATCCTTCGTGCGCGAATGCGCGATCGTCACCGTGCAGCTGTCACCCAATAACAGCTGCGCCATCGGTTTACCCACAATGTTCGACCGCCCAATGACCACCGCATCCATGCCTGACAGCGACCCGTGATGATCGCGTAGCATCATAAGGCACCCCAAAGGCGTACACGGAACCATGGATTTCTGCCCTGTCCCCAGAAGTCCAACATTGGAGATATGAAACCCGTCCACGTCCTTTTCAGGCGCAATGGAGTTGATGACCAAGTCCTCGTCCAAATGCTTGGGAAGCGGCAATTGCACCAGAATGCCGTGAATGCTCGGGTCCGAGTTTAGCTGTTCAATGATCCCCAACAGGTCGGCCTCGGACGTGTCTGCGTCGAGCTTATGCTCGACCGATTTCATCCCGACCTCGACCGTCATCTTGCCTTTAGATCGGACATAGACCTGACTTGCCGGGTCTTCACCAACCAGCACCACCGCTAGGCCCGGTGTAATGCCCTGCTCCTCTTTCAGTCGCGTGACATGTTCGGCCACTTGGCCCCGTACTTTCGCTGCGAAGGCTTTGCCATCGATCACTGTTGCGGCCATCCCGACCCCCTTTTCATTTCTTCTTTTGGTTAGTGTTATGTGGGGGAGCCGCGCAAGCGGTGACGCGGTCCGAGGGGGCTCGATGCCGCCTCGGACCGCCCCCTTTTCGGCTCAGAACAGGCCTTCGATCTGACCGTCAGCGTTGAGATGAATGTTCTCAGCAGATGGAACGCGCGGCAGACCGGGCATGGTCATGATCTCGCCGCACACGACAACGACAAACCCTGCGCCAGCCGAGAGGCGCACCTCCCGAATGGGAACAGAATGCCCAACAGGCGCACCGCGTAGATTGGGATCGGTCGAGAAGGAGTATTGCGTTTTCGCCATACAAATCGGCAGGTTCCCATAGCCCTGTTCTTCCCACAGCTTCAGCTGGTCCCGAATTTTCTTATCCGCCAGAACTTCATCGGCACGGTAGATCGATTTTGCGATCCTGTTGATTTTTTCCAGCAGCGGCAGCTCGTCGCCATAAAGCGGTGCGAACTGGCTGCTGCCGCTATCCGCGATTTCGGCCACGCGGGTCGCAAGCGCTTCCGAGCCTTTCGATCCATGCTCCCAATGCTGGCTGACAATCGCCTCGGAACCTTGTGTGGCAACATACTCCTTAACAGCTTCCACCTCAGCATCGGTGTCTGTCACAAAATGGTTGATCGCGACAACGACGGGTACGCCAAAGCTCTTGAGGTTGCCAATATGACGGCCAAGGTTGGCGCAGCCTTCTTTCACCGCATCGACATTTTCTTCGCCCAAATCGGCTTTCGCGACCCCGCCATTCATCTTCATGGCCCGCCCGGTGGCAACAAGCACGACGCAGTCAGGGGCAAGCCCAGCCTTGCGGCACTTGATGTTCATGAATTTCTCTGCCCCCAAATCGGCACCGAAGCCGGCTTCGGTCACAACGTAGTCAGCGAGTTTCAAAGCGGTCGTCGTCGCGATGACCGAGTTGCATCCATGCGCGATATTGGCAAACGGCCCACCATGCACGAAGGCCGGATTATTTTCCAAAGTCTGCACAAGGTTAGGCTGCATCGCATCTTTCAGCAGGACAGTCATCGCACCATCGGCCTTAATATCGCGGCAGAACACAGGGCTCCGGTCGCGCCTATAGGCTACGATCATATCGCCCAAACGTTTCTGCAAATCGGCCAGATCGGTTGCCAGGCACAAGATCGCCATCACCTCAGAGGCCACGGTGATGTCAAACCCACCTTCGCGCGGGAATCCGTTGGCCACCCCGCCAAGCGATACGTTGATTTGGCGCAGAGCGCGGTCATTCATATCAACGACGCGCTTCCATTGGACGCGACGAATATCGATCTCACACTCATTGCCCCAATAAATGTGGTTGTCGATCATAGCGGACAACAGCGAATGCGCGGAGGTGATGGCGTGGAAATCCCCTGTGAAATGCAGGTTCATGTCTTCCATTGGCACGATTTGGGCATAGCCGCCGCCAGCCGCACCACCTTTCATCCCGAAATTGGGCCCGAGCGAGGCCTCGCGGATACAAACAGCAGCCTTTTTCCCGATCCGGTTCAACCCGTCGCCAAGCCCGACAGTCGTAGTCGTTTTGCCTTCGCCTGCGGGTGTCGGGTTGATCGCAGTGACCAGGATCAGCTTACCATCGTCATTTGATTTGACCGAGTTGATAAACTCTTGGCTGACCTTCGCCTTGTCATGGCCATAGGGCAGCAGGTGCTCGCTCGGAATATCCAGCTTCGCGCCGATCTCTTGAATTGGCTTCTTATTTGCCTCGCGAGCAATTTCGATATCTGACTTGTATCCCATCGGTCTTCCCTCATTGGCGCGTATTCGCGGTTGGATGCTTTCGCTATACCGCTGCATGCAATTGCCGCTCAGGGCATTTCCGACATTCTGCCTTTAGGAATCGGCCCGCGTGGCCTTGGGAATTTCGTATAAGAAACGGCGGCGCTTTCCGCTGTTATGATGAGCTAGATCTCAGGCGCCCAGGCACGCTGCCCAGGAATGTGCAGCGAAACTGTGTCACCAACAGCCAAAACGCCCTCGCGTTCAACCCAGGCGGTCACCCCCCGCCGATCTTTCGCAGCCGCCTTGAAAGCACGCCCATGTCCGGGCGCATCTTCATCAATAACGGGCGCTGGCAGATGGCAAGGTTGGTTTTCCATATCAATGGTAAGAGTAGTGCCGTTTTGCGTTTGCAGCCGGGAAGAGGGCGGAACATGCGTGAAATCGGGAATTCCTTCGACGACCATATTTGCACCGCACCATTCCGGATCAAATGCCTCGACGCCCATTTCAGCGGCAACCGCTGCCATTTCCTCGGCTGAAACGATGCACAACTGGCGTACATTACGGATGTCTGTTCCTTTGGGATATTGCGTCACAACCCGCGAACAAGAGGGGCGCGTCAGCCCACCATGATCATCACCGGCAAGCCCGGCATATGTTGCCTCGATCTGATCCGTTTTCAGGCTGCGCAAAGCAACGCTGCGATTGGCAAGCGCGCCGAGCCACACGATTTTTCCACTGACCCCCGAGTTGATAAGCGCAGGCATGTTGGTCTCCAATTTATTTGAGGACACCATGCCATTCGTTGCGCCCAAGTCCAATCAGCGATTTTGATAGTGGGGCTCACAAAAAGAAAACCCCGGTGCAGGACCGGGGTTTCTCAACTATGCAGAGGGTTCGGGCTCCATACCCGGATCACCTTTTGGCGGTTTGTTCTTCTTGGTTTTTGGAATAGCTGCCAACGATGCTTTGCCACCAGCGTCAGGTGCGTCACGATCATCGTCGTCTTCGTGGTCGATCGGCAAGCCATTTATGACTTTGGTTATTTCGTCGCCTGTCAGCGTTTCATATTCCAGCAAGCCCTGCGCGAGACGCTCAAACTCTTCGTTGTGATCAGTCAGAATTTTGACAGCCGTCTCATAGCCTTCATCAATAATGGCTTTGACCTCATCCTCAATCAACTGCTTCGTCGCAGCAGACACTGAGAAACCACCGGCCGCCCCATTGCCTTGGTAGCCATCCGCGGCTTCCTGATAGTCCACATTGCCGACCTTGTCAGACATACCCCAGCGCATCACCATCGATCGCGCCATCTGGCTGGCTTGTTGGATATCGCCGACGGGACCTGACGACACTGAATCCGCGCCGTATTTCAGGATCTCTGCTGCTTTGCCGGCCATCATCATCGCGATGCGTTGCTTGGCTTCATCCTTGAACAGTTGCAAACGGTCCATCTCAGGCAACGACACCACCATGCCCAGCGCGCCGCCACGCGGAATGATCGTCGCCTTATAGACAGGGTCACATTTGTCGAGATTCAAACCTACAATTGCGTGCCCTGCTTCGTGATATGCCGTCTTTTCCTTCTGATCTTGCGTCATGACCATAGAGCGACGTTCGACACCCATCAGGACTTTGTCCTTGGCCATCTCAAAATCTTCCATAGTGACAACGCGGCGACCGATGCGCGCGGCAGACAGGGCCGCCTCGTTCACGAGATTAGCCAATTCAGCGCCAGAGAAGCCTGGTGCACCACGTGCGATGATGCGCAGGTCAACATCAGGGCCAAGCGGCGTCTTTCGGGCGTGAACGCGTAAAATTTTCTCACGCCCTTTGATATCAGGATTTGGAACTTGCACTTGGCGGTCAAAACGACCGGGGCGCAGAAGTGCTGGATCAAGAACGTCAGCGCGGTTGGTCGCAGCGACGATAATGATCCCTTCATTCGCTTCAAAACCGTCCATCTCTACGAGAAGCTGGTTCAAAGTCTGTTCACGCTCGTCATTGCCGCCGCCATAGCCAGCCCCACGGGAGCGGCCAACGGCGTCGATCTCGTCGATAAACAGGATGCATGGCGCATTTTTCTTGGCTTGATCGAACATGTCCCGGACACGCGAGGCACCAACGCCGACGAACATCTCAACGAAATCAGAACCAGAGATAGTGAAGAACGGAACGCCCGCCTCACCCGCAATTGCGCGGGCCAGTAGCGTCTTACCGGTGCCCGGAGGGCCGACCAAAAGCGCGCCTTTGGGGATCTTGCCGCCAAGGCGCGAAAATTTTTGCGGGTTGCGCAGGAATTCTACAATCTCTTCCAGCTCTTCCTTGGCTTCATCAATGCCGGCCACATCGTCAAAAGTGACGCGGCCGTGTTTCTCGGTCAGCAGCTTTGCACGCGACTTGCCGAAGCCCATAGCACCGCCTTTGCCGCCGCCTTGCATGCGGTTCATGAAGAAAATCCAGATGCCGATGATGATGATGAATGGCAGTAGCGTCCCGATATAGGCGAGCAGACCGTTCTGTTCCTGCGACTCCGCCTTGATATCGACGTTGTTGGCCAGAAGCACCTCAGTCACGTCGACACCTTCGGGTTTGATAACCGCGAAAGTTTGTCCGCCAGCGACCCCGATTATGCGCTCGCCGTCGAGCGTCACTTCGCTCACATCGCCGCTTTCGACACGGTCAACAAATTCTGAATACGCGATCTCGTTGGACCGCATCTGGGTCTGACCGCCGCTAAACAGGTTGAAAAGCGCTACGATCAGCAAAAGCAGAACGAGCCAGAAGGCGATATTGCGCGCGTTGCCCAAGGAATGTCTCCCAAATCTCAGCATGGAGTGCGCCGTTCTTACGACGCTCACATTAAAATAGGGGTAATGGCAGGTAGTTCAATGCGAGAAAAGCCAAGAAAGGAACTGTTCGCGGGATCGTGTCAATCTGGCGCACCACCCGTCTGCGCGCCCAGCGAGCGGAGCCGCGACCAATTCGTCCCCCCGCCAAAGCGCAGGCGATGCCAAAAGGGAACGGTATGGAAGACCCGTTTCGCGCCAATCCGGGCAGCGCTTCAACCCTCGCTCCCCCAAGGCGCGCAGTTGCAAATCCGGCCCGCTGGGGCCATCCAGCATCCAACGCCCGTCCCATACGTCACCAAATTCGCCGACCAAACTCTCAACAGCTTTATGCTCCCGTACAACGCGCAGCGTCTCAGCCGACTGGGTCACCAAACATCCGTTCAAACTATGCGTGCTGTTTGCGAGCAATTGGGCTTGCAACTCCGCCACGGCCTCTGCACGCGGCGGGTAGTCGGTTCCACCCACCCATTGCAGCATCGCGTTTAACAAGCGCCGCTGCATTTCACGCGGTACAGCACGCCACGCGGCCTGGGCTACGACAAGGTCGCCACCTTGAAATTCTACAATCTTTTCAGCTGTTTCCTTGGTATATCTGCGAATGAGAGATTTTACCGATTGCAGCTCCCCTGCGGCGCGCGCAATTTCCTCGGAATCCACTCCAAGTGAGGCAAGCTCCTTCAAAACCGAACGCGTTTTCACACGTTGAAACCGTGCATCTTCGTTGCTCGGATCTTCGCACCAGCGATATCCGTGGCTTGCAAGAAACAGGCGCAACGTCTCGCGTCTCAAGCCCAATAGCGGCCGCGCAAATGTGGCGCCATACCGCTCGAAATGGCGCTCCATGGCGGCCAAACCATCCAGCCCGCTGCCGCGCGCCAATCGCATAAGGAAGGTTTCAGCCACGTCGTCGCACGTGTGGCCAAGCGCGACCACGTCGAGACTATTTGCCGTGCTCCATTCCGACAAAAGCCGGTATCGCGCCGCCCGCGCCTCGGATTGAACATTCCCCGAGCCGTCCCAATCATCCCAGCTCAAAACCTCATGCGGCAGGTGGTATTCCGCACAAACCTCCGCGACAAAACGCGCCTCATCTGAGGCTTCTTTTCTCAACCCGTGGTTAACGGTGGCAACAAACAGCTGAGCACTACGCGCCGCCGCGAGAGGCGCAAAAAGATGCAGCATCGCGATAGAATCGCCGCCGCCGGACACAGCCAAGCCAATTTTGGGCGCATCAGCGTTTGGGGCGATCCAGGAAAAACACGCATCAACCGTTGCGTGCAGCGTGTCTTCGTCAGCTTTGCTCAGCTGCACCCAAGGCTCACACGGGCTTGGTTGGCGGGCGCAGCTTGGGGCGAAGCCGGGTAGCGGGTCATGACCTCTTGCAGCATCAAACACGCCTCATCCATCTGCCCCAATGCGTCGAGCGACAGACCCAATTTGAACAAAGCTTCAGGCGCACGGGGGCTTTGCGGAGCGCCCGAGAAACTTGCCAGAAACGCCCGGGCCGCCCCGCGCATGTCACCCACCTGCTCAAGGGCGGAGCCACGCAAAAACTCCGCATCTGCCTCTAGCGGGCTGCCCGGGTAGGATTGGGTGAAGGCCGCAAACTTTTCTGCGGCGCCTTGAAAGTCACCGGATGCGAGCGCCTCCTGCGCCCGCTCGTAATCCGATTGCTCGCCAATAGCCAATTCCGGGCCTTCGGTCGCAGCCGGGGCCGTTGGGACCACCGGCACCGTAGCACCTGTTGCTCCGCCCAACTGCGCCGTCTCCCCGATGGCGCCAAGATCGCCGCCTTCCAGCTCCACCAGGCGGAACTCGATATCTCCGATCCGGTTGGTACCATCGGCTACGACCCGGTTAATGCGGTTTTCCAGCTCTTCGGCTTTGGCGTTGAGCCGGGTCAGCCCCGCTTCAATCGCGTCTACGCGTTGTAAAGTATCGCCTGTAATCGGGGTGCTGCTGCCCGCCCCTGTCGGCGAAAGTTCGGCGCGCAGCCGGGCCATCTCGCCCTGCAAAACGCGAAGCTCCGTCCGGATATCGCCGAGCGTTTCTGCGTCCTGCGCAAATGCGGGAAGGCTCAACGCAAAAACCGTCAGAACAACACCTAACAAACGCATGCGGGTAATCTCCCTAGCTGATCGCGCCGGCGCCGATCACAGTGACCGAGCGGCGGTTCTTGGCATAGCACGCCTCGTCAGAGCACAGCGCAAGTGGCCGTTCCTTGCCGTAGGTCACGATCTGCAACCGCGCGTCGGAGACGCCTTGCGACACAAGGAAATCGCGTACCGCCGCAGCGCGGCTGGACCCGAGGTTAAGGTTGTAGATCCGGGTGCCTTGCTCATCCGCATGACCTTCGATCACCGCGGTGAAGCTGGGGTTGGCCACCAACCAGGCGGCTTGCTGGGTCAACACGCTGCGCGCCT
The DNA here is from genome assembly GCA_026710325.1 of Litoreibacter sp. Taxonomy (GTDB): domain Bacteria; phylum Pseudomonadota; class Alphaproteobacteria; order Rhodobacterales; family Rhodobacteraceae; genus Litoreibacter. The sequence goes on from JAPORH010000202.1 coordinate 16,735, forward strand.
CAGGCGATAGGGTCGACTGATCCACTGCGAAAAGCACCGTGTTGCCGATGGTTTGGTCGAAGTAAGCGACCGAGTTCGGCGCGAGCGCGCCGGCGGAAATATCGCTGCCGCCCGCGCCGTTCACGCCGTTGGCACCGGTGCCGCCCAAGCGGCTATTGGAGTCAAACAACCCGCCGGAGCAGGCCGACAGGGTCAGGGCTGCGCTCAATACTGCAATGGTGGAAAAGGTTTTCATCTCTGCTGTCCTTATGGCTCTTATTGGCTCGATTATTGTCAGGGTAACACGGTCCGGGTCTCTGTGGGAAGCGCTCTCGCCCCCCACTATTTCAAAAGCGGTGACCAACTTGGATCAGACGCATTGGGGCGGATCGCGCGCAGGTTGCGGCCCGAGATATCGACGGAATACAGCGTCGAAGTTCCAGCCTCCCCGGGGCTCTCCCGCGTGAACATCAAAACCCGGCCATTGGGCGCCCAGGTGGGGCTTTCATCTAGGAAAGACGCGGTCAAAAGCCGCTCCCCCGACCCGTCAGCATTCATCACCCCGATATGAAAGCGGCCGCGGTTTTGCTTGGTAAAGGCGATCAGGTCCCCGCGCGGCGACCAAACCGGTGCGCTGTAGCGTCCTTGCCCAAATGAAATCCGTGTGGCCTCGCCCCCGATGGCAGGCATTACATAAAGCTGCTGCGTGCCGGAGCGGTCGCTTTCGAAAACGATCTGGCTGCCATCGGGCGAAAAGCTCGGTGCTGTTTCAATCGTCGGGTCATTGGTCAGCCGCTGCGGCGCGCTGCCATCCAGGCTCATGCGGAAGATGTCGTTGTTGCGACCTGTGGTCAGCGAATAGACGATCGACCGCCCGTCGGGTGAAAACCTTGGTGCAAAAGTCATCGTTCCCGGCTGCTCCGCCAAACGCTGGCGCGTCACAGTGCCAAGTTCCAGCACGTAAATCTGCGGCTCGCCCGTCTCATAGCTGGTGTAAATCACCCGGTTGCCATCTGGCGAGAAGCGCGGGGCCAGCACAATCGACTGATCCGTCGTCAAAAACTGCGTGTTCTCGCCGTCATAATCCATGATGCCGATGCGCTTCTGGCGCGCGTTCTTGGGGCCGGTCTCTGAGACAAAGGTCACGCGGCTGTCGAAATAAGGTCCTTCGCCGGTGATGCGCGAATAGACCGCGTCCGCCACCTTATGGGCCATGCGACGCCAGCCATCGATGGAGCCCACAAACTGCAGACCGCCACCGAGCTCTTGCTCGGCGAAAACATCATAGACCCGGAACTTTACCGCGATCTGCCCGTCCCCCACCGTACTGACCGCGCCGGTGATCAAAGCCTGCGCGTTGATGGCCTTCCAATCGGAAAACTGCACCGGGCTGTCGAAATTGGTCAGCGTGGAGATGAAGGCGTTTTGCGGTATTTCGCGAAACAGGCCGGAGCCTGTCAGGTCTGATGCCACGACCCGCGCAAGGTTCGCCGCGTATTGATCCGCGCCGGAGGTCTCAGCAATGAACTCAGGAACAGCAAAAGGAAGCGGTTCGATATTGGGGTTGTCGATCTCAATGCGCAGCGGGCTTTGCGCCGCCGCCAGGCCTGCCCAAAGGCTCATGCATACAAGGCCCAGAATAGCCAGAACGCGTGTCATCATGCTCTCATCCTCCCACGCTGCAGGTAAATTGCAACGTCTCTGTCCCTTTGCGGGCTCTTCATAGGCAACATCAGGCCTACCCACGTGTTATTCAATAACGCGCTCACCGAATTTCCTTCGTCGTCGCGTTGAATTGCACCTCAATCAGGCGCCATTGCTCATATTTGTCAGCCGGTAAGTCGAAACCGGCGGAGCCGCAGCGGATCACTGCCCGCCGCGCCGCTTCATAGGCGCGATTCACTGCATCGCCTGTGCCGCCCTCAGCGCTCACAAGGTTGATCGAACCAATTTCAGGCTTCGCGTCCGGCGTCATGGTGAATCCAAGCGTCACCGTCACCCGGAGCGCGTCCGTGCTCAAAGCACCAACATTCCAGCAGCGACGAATGCCAAGGATCAACGCCCCTTTTTCGGCGCGCGTAATAGGATTACCGAGGCCCGCGCTGGTCTCAGCCGTTTCGGTCGCAGGTTCAGCCTCATTCGCTTCCGTTACAGCGTCTTCGATCAGGTCTTCCAAAGCCGGAGCGCTTGGCGTTTCTTCCTCCGGCGCGTCTGCCACTTCCGTCTGTGTGGGCGCAGGCGCAGGTGGGGTCGGCTTCTGGCCGGGACGCCGAGAAATCGTGGGCGCTCGGGTCACTGGCTCATCGGCTTCGGTTACAATCTCGGTTGTCGTCTCCTCCGGCGCGGCTTCCTCCTGCGCCTCTTCGACAACCACATCTGCCTCCGCCTCAGGCGCGGCCTCTTCTTGTGCAACCTCCGCCTCCTGCGCCTCAGGCTCGGGGGCTTCTGTCACCTCCTGCGCGATGATGTCGGCCGCTTGCGGGGTTGGGTCCTCCTCCGCCTCGCCAATCTCAGTCGCGCCGGGCTCGCCCTCCGTGGTCACAGGTTCTTCTGGCGGCTGAGGGGCTTCAACCGGTTCGGGCGGCGCGCTTGGCTCTGGCGGGGCTGGCGCGGGGGCCGGTTCTGGCGGGCTTGGTTGGGGCTCTGGTTCAGGCTCCGGCTCCGGGGCGGGCGCTTCCTCTGGTTCCGCCGCAGGCAAGCTTGGCGCTTCCTCAGCAACCGCCGGCCCCGCCGCAAGCTGCGCCTGGTATTCGTCAAAGGACAGGATCGACACATCGGTGACCGAGACTGCATCGAAGTCATCCCGCGCAACAAAAAGCCCGCCGATCAGCAGCCAAAGGAAAAGAGCTGCATGGGCAACGCCTGAAACGTAGGCGCCTGTCTTCATGTCCTCTTTGTCCTCGGGGCGCATCCGCGCTTACTCGCTCACGCCGTCAAATGTCGGCCCATCCGCCTCGGTCACAAGGCCGATATTCGAAAAGCCCGCATTGTTCAGCGCGCCCATCACTTGCACGACTTGCGCATAGGACACGGCACCGTCGGCTCGCAGGAACACCTTATCGGTGGTCCGCTCAGCCGCAATCGCGCGCAGGCGGCCAATCAGCTCGGAAGACGCCACTTCCGTATTCTGGATCGAAAATTGGCCCGAAGCTTCGACGGTGATCGTCAGCGGCTCTTCTTCCTCAGTCGGCAATGCGTTGGCTGCGGTGCGTGGCAATTCCACCGGCACGCCCACAGTCAAAAGGGGTGCCGCCACCATGAAGATGATCAAAAGCACCAACATCACATCCACGAAGGGCGTGACATTGATCTCCGACATTGGTTTTGCCTTCGACTTGCGCCGCCTGCCCCTGCGGGAGCCTGACGCCGCACCTTGTACGCCTGGTCCCATGGCTCAGGCGTCCAGCTGGCGCGACAGGATGGTCGAAAATTCGTCGGCGAAGGCCTCGTAGCCGCTCGCGATCCGGTCCGCGTCGGCCGAGAGCTTGTTGTAGAAAATCACCGCCGGGATGGCGGCGAGAAGGCCCAAAGCCGTGGCCACCAGCGCCTCCGCAATGCCGGGGGCAACCACCGCCAAATTGGTGTTCTGCGCAATCGCGATCTCTTCAAAGGCGTGTTTGATGCCCCAAACCGTGCCAAAGAGCCCCACAAACGGGGCCGTCGCGCCAACGGTCGCCAGAAAGCCAAGCCCGTAATTCAGTTTCTCGTCTTCCTTGGCAATTGCCACATCCATGGATCGGTCGATCCGTGCTGAAGCCCCCGCGATCAACTGGCCGTCCTCTCGGTGAGACCTGCGCCATTCAGTCATCCCGGCGGCAAAAATGCGCTCTGAAGCGCCCGTGGGGCTGCCGCCCACCTTGTCAAACAGCTCATCCAGCGGCTCCCCCGACCAGAAAGCGCGGTCAAACGCATCCGCCTGCCGCCGCGCTACGCGGTAGTTGATGAATTTCTGGATGATGATCGCCCAGCCCCAGAAAGAGGCTGCAATCAGCATCAACATGACGATTTTTACAGTAGGAGTTGCCCGCCAGAACAACGCGGTGACAGAGAAGTCCACCTCGCTGGCCAGGCCAATTGCCTCAGCTTCCATATACCCGCTCTTTTCCTCAGCGCCGCTTTGATGCGGCTTGTTATGCCTCATCTATACTATGTCAGACGCGGCAAAGCTATTATTCCTTGGCCCGTTTTGGGCAGATACGCGAAAAAACTAATCGTGAGCGCGCAATTTTGCGCGGGTTTCCTCCGGGATGCGCGAGGGTTTGCCGGTCTCTGACAGGCAAACAAGCGTCACAGCCGCCCGAAATAGCACGGCCTCGTCGCGCAAAACGGTTTGGGTGAGCTTGATCCGGGTGCCTGTCATCTCGTCGAGGCTCGTTTGAACGTCAAGCACATCGTCAAACCGGGCCGGGCTCAGGTAATCCGCCTCGACGCGCCTGACCGCAAAAACCAACCCGTCTTGTTTCATCTTAATCTGGTCAACGCCCAGCTTTCGCACCCATTCGCTGCGCGCGCGTTCGATGAATTTCAGGTAGTTGGCGTAATAGACAATGCCCGCGAGGTCCGTGTCCTCATAATAGACGCGACAGGTAAAATGATGGGGCGCAGTTTGGGTCATACTCTTAACTGGCGCATTGGTCGTGCATACGCAAGCGCGGCAAAAACCCGCCGGTTTCGCAAGAGTATGATTCCGCCTACTTTTTTTGAAAGCCGTACCGTCCCAAATTATTGGCATGGCTGATCTATCTCAAACACTTCCCGGCGCGGCCGATGGTGCGGCGGTTATGACACCTGACCAGCGGCTGCAATTGCGGCCTGGTTTCGAGGATTTGGGCGAAACCTCTTTCTACCCCGCCCTCATGCTCACCTGTTTACTTCTTATTTCGCCTGCGAGCAGCATACCGCCGCTAGCTGTGCTGTTTGGTGCGATATTGCTGGCGCTCAGCATACAGTTGGCCATGCGCCTTCCCTGCTTGACGCTGCCTGCGGTCTTTCGCGACCCGATTGTAAATACAAAGCTTTTTCAGCACATACTGGGGAAACATCTGTCACGCCAGTCCGACACCCCAGAGCGCAAGCGCTATGTCCATTGGGCGGTCTTGCCGCCTTTCGACCTCGTGCCGCGCATGCTGATTGGCGTTACCGGACTGGTTGCCATTCTCGGTGCAGGCCTGCCCGGCCTGCCGATGGTCATGGGTCTGGCTGCGCTCTTGATCACAGTATCGCTGATGTTTCGCAGCGTCCTGGCGCTGCTCTTCGGAGCCGCAACGCTCAGCCTGTCGAGCCTGATCCCGATCCTAAGCAGCTAGCTTGGTTTCGCTATCCGCGCCTGCACCCGCAGCGCGTGGCTCGGATCATCGGCCGTCACCGGCATTACGGGATCATAGCTTGCGCGGATGATCTCGCTGACATCTGGCCGCAAGATCGCGACATTGTCACCTGTCAAAGCCAGCGGCGAGGCGTTCAGGAAGGCCTCGTCGGACCAAAGCACAATAGATTGCACCACCTGGCCCAAACACAGCGTATCGGCAGGCACCTCCGACATCACCGCATCCATCTTCAAAAAAACGAAACAGGCTTTGATGCCCCCAGCCTCGTCAAACCTAAAAATCCGGTATTGGTTGGCCTCCGCATCCCGCAGCCGCGGCACCAATTGATCCAACTCGGGGATAAGTTTATCGAGGTTCGGGGTATCCAAAAGCTCCTGCCATTCGCGCAGGAAGAAGACTATGAAATTGACGCCCAGGTCCGGGTCGGTTTCCGCCATTTCATGGCCCGCGAGCTGGCACACCGCCTCAATCGCGCCCTTCAAGACACTGACGGTTTCATCCTCGACCCCAAAGGCCACTGGCGCGATCGGGCGGCCCCAACAGGCGAATAGATATGTGCCGTCGGAACGCGTGAAAAACGGGGCTACATCAACAGTCATGTCTCACCCTTCAAATAAATCCGATTGGCCCTTCGGCGCGGAAAGCCCCAAATGCGCCGAGGCTTTCGCCGCCAGCATCCGCCCGCGTGGCGTTCGCTGGATCAGGCCCTGCTGCAAAAGATAGGGCTCAATCACCTCTTCCAACGCGTCGCGGCTTTCCGACAGGGCGGCTGACATCGTTTCAATTCCAACAGGCCCGCCCTGGTAATTCTCGGCAATCAAGCTCAGATACCGTCTGTCCGCGCCATCCAGCCCCAGATCATCCACGCCCAGCCTTGTGAGCGCGTTGTCAGCCAGCGCACGGGTAATCGTCCCGTCGCCCTCAACCAGTGCAAAATCCACCACTCGCCTCAGCAGCCGCCCGGCAATCCGTGGCGTTCCGCGCGCACGTTTGGCAATTTCCCGTGCACCGTCTTCTTCTGTCGCTATTCCCAGCAGACGCGCCCCGCGCCGCACAATCTCGTGCAACTCATCAGTGGTGTAGAATTGCAGCCGCGTCGGGATCCCGAACCGGTCGCGGAGAGGCGTGGTTAGCAGCCCCAAACGGGTTGTGGCGCCCACCAGCGTAAAGGGCTGTAGCTCAATCCGCACCGTGCGCGCGGCAGGCCCCTCGCCTATCACCAAATCCAGCTCAAAATCTTCTAATGCCGGATACAGCACCTCCTCCACCACCGGGTTCAGCCGGTGAATCTCGTCGATAAACAGCACATCACGCGCTTCCAGGTTGGTCAGGATCGCCGCCAAATCGCCTGCCTTGGCCAGAACGGGCCCGGAGGTCATGCGAAAATTCACCCCGAGCTCCCGCGCCATGATCTGGGCCAGCGTCGTTTTGCCGAGGCCCGGCGGCCCATGAAACAACGTGTGATCCATCGCCTCGCCGCGTTGCTTCGCGCTTTCGATAAAGACTCGCAGGTTCGCCCGTGCCTCGCGCTGCCCGATAAATTCCTCCAGCCCTTGGGGCCGCAACGCGCGGTCGGCATCTTCGGGGCGGCGGTCTGGTCGCAAAGTGGGGTCAGGCTCGGTCATAGGCCCTCATATGCAACGATCAGCCCGAAGGTGCCAGCAGCTTCAGCGCCGCGCGGATCAGATCCGAGGTCTCGCTTGCCCCTTCACCTGCCTGCGCCACGGCGCTCGCCGCGTCGCCTTGCGCATATCCCAGATTAACCAAGGCGGACAGAGCCTCGGCCTGCGCCGCGCCAGAGGCGCCCGCGACCGGTTCAATCACTTGTGCCTCCACCGTGCCCGTGACCTGAGGCAAGCTGCCCCCCATAGCCATTACGTTCGGCGCTTTGTCCTTCAACTCAATCACAACTTTCTGCGCTGTCTTTGGTCCGACGCCCTTGGCCGCTTTAATTGCGTTCCAGTCTCCCAAAGCAATCGCCCGCGAGACGCCATCCGCGCCAAGCGCGCCCAAAATCGCCATCGAGGCCTTCGCCCCGATCCCCTGCACCCCCATCAACAGCTTGTGCCACTCTTTCTCGACCGGAGTGGTGAAGCCGAAAAGCTGCAACAAATCTTCGCGCACCAGCAGGTCGGTATAAAGCGCCACCGCCTCGCCCGGCCCCGGCAACGCCGCCAAAGTCCGCTCGGAACAATACACGACATATCCAATGCCACCCACGTCGATCATCACATGGTCGAGCCCGCGATACTCCAACCGCCCAGATAATTTGCCGATCATGCGCTGGCCCTCTGGATTGCCGCTGAAAGCCCTGTCTGCGCGCGCCCATGCCAAGCGTGGCACAGGGCAATCGCCAAAGCATCCGCGGCGTCAGGGCCCGCAATCTCTGCGCCCGGCAATTGCAACCTCACCATATGGTCAATTTGGCGTTTGTCGGCATGGCCCACGCCGACCACGGTTTTCTTAATCTTGTTCGGGGCGTATTCGCCTACCGTTAGACCCGCCTGCGCAGGCACCAACATCGCAATCCCGCGCGCCTGGCCCAGCTTTAGGGTTCCCGCGCCGTCCTTGTTTACAAATGTCTGCTCAACTGCGGCGCTGTCGGGTTTATGCGCCATGATCACTTCACTTAACTGTACATGAAGGCTCAAAAGCCGCAGCGCCAAATCATCCCCATCCGAGCGACAAATACCGTTGGCAACATGTGTCACGCGCGAGCCATGAACTTCGATCACGCCCCAGCCCATGTTCCGGAGCCCCGGATCAATTCCCATCACGCGCATACTGCTCACCTTGGCGCTAACCTTACGGTTAATTCTGTTTAACTGAGTCTAGCACGAAACAAGAACATTTGCCAAGCTGAGAGGTGATGAGCCAAAAACGGCATCGCGCTCGTCGCTTTTATACACAAACGCTCGTTCACATTCTCGAAACCTTTCTTACCAAACTCGAAACATAAGAATTTATCTATTTTTACCGTTTTAAAACAGTGCGTTAAATGAAACTTGACCCATGCTGAAAACGCATAGGAGCAATGCAAAAATCGCGATTGTCGCGGCATGAAATCACCCCTATCTACCGGATTAGAAATCACAACGCTGAAAATTTCAGCAAGAACAAAAGGATGACTTCAATGGCTGTTTTCGAACCGTCCCGCGCGCTGTCTGAAGGCGTCCGGGCTAACCCGTCGACCCTCTTCTCCCGCGTTTTGGGCATCGTCATGGATTGGAATGACCGTCGCGTAACCCGCAATGCGCTTCACACTCTCAGCGAGCGTGAGCTTTCCGACATTGGCCTGTCCCGCAGCGATGTTGAGAACATGTAAAAGGCGCAACGCGCCAAAATGAAAAAGCCACGCAAATCGCGTGGCTTTTTTCATTTTAGGGATATCATCCCCTGAAGGCTATCGTATCCGCGTCAATTCAAAAACGTCTTGAGCGTATTGGCGATGGCTTGAGTCGCCGGATCCATGTCTAGAAGAAAGGCCGCAGCCACTTCCATGGCGGAGCCGGTTTTCATCCCATCAATACGCTCCAAGTATTCGGTCTCGCCAAGTTCGGCGAGCAGGAAAGACTTGAAGGCCAGAAAAATAATTCCGGTCGCGATGAGCCCTTTGATGGGCAACAAACTACGAGCTGCAGATTTGGTCTGTGCCACATCAACGACAAGGCCATCTTCCTGAACACGGCGCACGACGCGCACATTGGGATCTGCTTTTTTCTTCAGCACACCAACGCGCTGATTAAATCTATCTCTGTTAACATCCGCCACGGTGGAACGAAGCTCCCCAGCTAAAGGTTCCCACACCCGAAATTGAACTTAGCACATTGAGATCAACGAGTCGTTAATTTTTCACCATGCGCAACGCGGTCCACTCTCCGATGTCGCGTCTGTGTGACAGTTTGAAACCAACTTGTTCGTAAGCTTCAACAATCTCCTGCCCTTGCTCGACCAGAAGTCCGGACAAAATAACCGTGCCACCGGGTGCCACATGACGCGCCATATCGCCCGCCAATGCCAAGAGCGGAGGCTTCAAAATATTTGCAAAAACAAGGTCATAGGGCGCAGCATCCGCAAGCGCTTGGTGCTCAAATCCAGCCGCCTCGACGCAGGTTACCATCCCCGTCATGTCGTTGGCGGCAAGATTGGCTTCCGCCACTTCTACAGCCACCGGGTCAATATCACTCGCGATCACAATCTTGCCCCAAACGGAGGCCGCCGCCATCGCCAAAACAGCTGTCCCGCAGCCAATATCGGCGCAACGCTCCGAAGTTCCGCCCTCTTCAATGAAATCTTCCAGCGCCAGCAGGCAACCCAGAGTTGTGCCATGATGCCCCGTACCAAAGGCCATCGCCGCCTCGATCAGTAAACAAGTTTTGTCGGCTCGCGCTTTGTCTGCGTCATGCGACCCGTAGACGAAAAATCGCCCAGCCTCGACGGGCGCTAGCTCGCGGCGCACATGCGCCACCCAATCCTGATCCGGAACCTCCGAGACAACAAACGGCTTTGCCCCATGGGCCGCCGCCAAAAGCGCCAAGGCAATCTCATCAGGCGGCTCCAAAAAGTAGCCGCCCACTTCCCAAAGGCCAGAGCCATCTTCGACTTCAAACACGCCAACGCCAGTAGGCTCTGGCGAAAGCCCTTCCAACGCCTCCCCGAGGGCGGAGGCGGGGCCCTCGCCCATCAAGGTCGTCAAAGCGGTAAATGTCGGCATGCGCAGCCCTCCAAAAGTCACGCGCAGCGTTAGGCCCCTCGGAAAATAGCGTCAACAGGCTTCATTGCTTTAAAAATATCCCGGGGGAGGCGCAGCCGGGGGCAGAGCCCCCAACCCCAGTATCGCGCGCGGCGCAGCCGCACATTTTGGTCAGTTGTTTAAGCCACAGTTCCAATTGGGCAGGTCACCCCGGTTCCGCCGATCCCGCAATAGCCATTTGGGTTCTTGGCCAGGTATTGCTGGTGGTAATCCTCGGCAAAGAAAAACTCGGGCGCCTCGACAATCTCGGTCGTAATCGCGCCAAAGCCAGCTTCAGACAAGCGTGGGGCAAAAGCCTCTTTGCTCGCGCGCGCTGCTTCAAGCTGAGCATCGGAATAGGTATAAATGCCAGACCGGTATTGCGTGCCCATATCATTGCCCTGCCGCATCCCTTGGGTCGGGTCATGGCCTTCCCAGAACACTTGCAATAGCGCGTCGTAAGAAATCACCGCAGGGTCATAGACCACCCGCACAATCTCGTTGTGCCCGGTTTGCCCGGTGCACACTTCCTGATAGGTGGCGTTCGGGGTAAAGCCGCCCGCGTACCCCACCATGGTCAGGTAAACGCCCTCCAAGCCCCAGAACATCCGCTCGACGCCCCAAAAACAGCCCATGCCGAACATGGCCTCTTCCATGCCCTCGGGCACATCAAGGGTCAAAGGCCGGCCATTCACAAAATGCGTCTCTGCGGTCGGGATCGCATTCGCGCGTCCCGGCAACGCTGTCGACGGGGTGACCATCTCGATTTTCTTGCGGGCAAATCCAAACATTCCGAAGCCTCCGATGTTTCTTGTCCAAAGATATAAACGGCGCGCTTGAAATTGCTACTCTGCCGCACCGATTTGCGCACGCGTTCGGGCGGAGGCAAAGATCGTCTCATGGCCCGGCATCGGGTGGCGCGGGATCAGCGCTGATAGGACCAAAGACGTAATCGCCATCCCGGCGGCCAACACGAACACGCTCACTTGGCTCACGACCCACAGATACCCCAGCCCCGCGGGCAAAAACACCGCCGCGATATGGTTGATCGTGAACGCGACTGCGGCGGTCGGTGCGATATCCTCAGGTGCCGCGATCTTCTGAAAGTAGGTCTTGATGGCAAAGGCCATAGAGAAAAACAGATGGTTCATCACGTAAAGCGCCGCGCCGACCATCAGGCCCCAACCAAAATAGTAAATCCCGCCATAGGCCAAAAACACCAGGCTCAAGCCGGTATATTCGACGATCAGCATGTTGCGTTCGCCGTATTTGTGGATCGCGTTCCCAACCAAAGGCGCGATGATCATGTTTGCCACGTAATTGATCAAAAACAGCGCCGTGACCTCATGCACTTCGAACCCGAAATGCTCCACCATCATGAAGGCGGCAAAAACGATAAAAATCTGCCGCCGCGCGCCAGAGACGAATTGCAGCGCGTAGTAAAGCCAATAGCGCCTGCGCAGAATCATCTTCTTGACCTGCGGATTCGGGGCCTCAAACTGCGGGAAGTAGAAGAAGGCGAAGACAGCAATCGCCACGGTGATCCCGCCCGAGGCCATGTAGACAAACTCGTAGCTCAGATCGAAGGTCTTCCAGGTCAAAACCAGCGCGCCGTAGGACAAAAGGGACGCAAGCGAGCCCGCTGCAGTCAGCCAGCCCAGCACTTTTGGGGCGCGCTCCTTCTCGATCCATTGCAGCTGCAACGATTGGTTGACCGTCTCGTAGTAGTGAAACCCGATCGATGACAGAAGGGTCAGAAGCAAAAGGCCACCAAAGCTCGGAAAATAAGCCGTTACGGCCGAGGCCGCACCAAGCAAGACAAGGGACGCCAGCCCCAGCACCTGTTCGCGCACATAGATGATCAAAAAGATCACACCGACGGCCAAAAAGCCTGGTATCTCGCGCACCGTGTGCAGCCAGCCGATCTCAACCCCTGTGAAATCCGCCACTTCGATGACGAAATTGTTCAAAAGCGCGGACCAGGTGGCGAAGGTCATCGGCATGGCAAAGGCCATCAGAAACAGCAGAAACACTGGCTGCTTCAGGAAGGGAAGCGCCCGGGCCTCCTCGAGGCCAACCCGTCTGATACTATCGCCGATCATTCCTCACCGATACGCCTGCCAAGGCGCTTTGGCGAGCACAAAACGTAATTCCCCTTCCCGTCGGTGGACCAACCGCTATATCAAGCGCGCATCAAATGAAGGGGGAGCCATGAGCGATCTAGCAGGAAAATCAGTCCTAATCACCGGCGCATCGCGCGGCATAGGGGAGGCCACGGCCCGCCATTTCGCAGCCCAAGGCGCGAAGGTCATGCTGGCCGCGCGCTCATTGAAAGAGATCAACCGCATCGCGGCGGAAATCAACGCAGCGGGCGGCACGGCGCAGGCTAAGTCCTGCGATGTCTCTTGGCACCACGATGTCGCGTCGGCTGTTCAGGCGACAGTTGAAGCTTTTGGTTCCCTGGACATTCTGATCAACAATGCAGGGTTGATCGACCCAATCACGCGGATCACAGACGCAGACCCGGAAGACTGGGCGCTGGTCATCGACGTCAACCTCAAAGGCGTCTTCTACGGCTATCACGCCGCTATGCCGGTCATGCAAAAGCAAGGCGGAGGCACGATCATCAATATCTCCTCCGGTGCTGCCACCGGCGCGCTGGAAGGTTGGAGCCATTATTGCGCAAGCAAGGCCGGCGTGCTGTCGCTGACTAAATGCGGGCACAAGGAGATGGCGGAGCACGGTATCCGTGTGATGGGCCTTTCGCCCGGAACAGTCGCCACCGAAATGCAGGTCGAAATCAAGGCCAGCGGGATCAACCCGGTCAGCCAGTTGGACCCAGGGGTGCATATCCCGGCCGACTGGGTCGCCAAAGGCCTCGCCTATCTCTGCGGTCCCGGCGGCGACGATTGGGTTGGCCAAGACTTCTCGCTCAAAACGGATGAGGGCCGCGCGGCGGTCGGGCTGCCGCCCATCACCTAGTTGGCTTTAAACAATCGACCCAGAAAACCGCCCGAACGAGCGGGCTTTGAGGTCTCGATCACTTCGGCCTCATAGACCACGCGGGGCTTCACATGGCCCGAGGCTTTTTCAGGCGCGGGTGCAAGCTCTTTCAGGACGTCATCGATCGCGGCGCGCGTCGCGGGTCTGGTGCTGCGCACAGGCGCAGGTTGCGCTGCTAAGGTCTCGGCTTCGATCCGTGGCGGGGCGTCTGCGGGCAGACCTGCAACCCAGACCTCAATCAATCCGCGCGGCGGTTTTGGCTCAAACGCCGTCATATCCCGCAGCAAAAATCCGAGCGTCTCGGACATGCCCCTGGCCTCCGGCAAGTCAGCGCGGTCATAGTAGCGAATGTGAGATTGGGAGATCTCGAACCCAACAATCCGTGGGCTGAGATGCGGCGACACTGAATCGCGCCAGCGCGCCGTCGCGTGACGTTTTGGCCATGCCCTCGGGCATAAACACCTTAAGTGGGCGCTCGGCGCTGCTCCCCGAATGGCGTATGGCCAGCACGGCATCGGCAGCTGTCACTTGCGGCTCATTTGGCAACGCGGCTAAGGCGGCAGGCTCGCTCAATCCGGCAAGCGGAACGACCACCGACTGAACAGGATTGGAAGCTGCCTCAAGCTGCGGAGCGCGCTCAGGATGGCTGCCCCAGACCCCGATGCTGGTCACCCCCAAGACGCTCGCAGACCGCGGCATGGTCGCAAAGGCCCGATCCACCATTTGCGGCTTTTCGACAAAAAGCGAGACCAGAGGCGCGGAGACAAGCTGCACCTCGGTTGCGGGCACCTTCGTCAAAAGTTCCTCTTCGCCACGATCCACGCCGTCCGAAAGCACCAAGACCACCAATCCATAAAGCATGAGGACCGGCGCGGCCCATAGCAGTTTCAGGTCTTCTTCACGCACCAGCGGCAACGTGACCAGCACTTTGATCCGGGCTTTCAAAAAAGCGCCCGCGCCCGAGAGGACTTGGCCAATCGGCAAAGCTGGCACCGGGACATGGGCCTCTTGAGCTGTCGGCTCGACAAGGATCAAAGGTGCCGGTTCGGTCGTCACACCGTCGGAGGCGCGCTCTTTGAGCGAAATCGCACGCCGGGCACGCGCCTCCTCGAGGCGGGTGAGGAAATCCTGGCTATGGCGGGCGGACTGCCCAGACTGGGAACGATGCGGTGGCACAGACATATCGGGCCTCATCGTAGGACATCAATAGTTCTGGCAGCGCGCCCCCGTCTCCCCAGTCGGCAAAGCGCTCAGGGATAATAACGAACAATCGCAAAATTTGTTTTTGATTTGGAAACAAAGACGAAAGGCGTGGCTTTCATGCAAAAAGGCCGCCCCTGGGAGGGACGGCCTTCTGAATAGAATGGCGCGAAAGCTTAGTTCTGCGCGTAATATTCGATGACGAGGTTTGGCTCCATCATCACCGGGTAAGGCACGTCGCCCAGACCCGGGGTGCGCACGAAAGTCGCAGTCATTTTGGAGTGATCTGCCTCGATGTACTCAGGCACATCGCGCTCAGCCAGTTGCACAGCCTCCAGAACGGCCACGTTCTGCTTGGAGCGGTCACGCACCTCGATCACGTCGCCTTCTTTGACGCGATAGGATGGGATGTTGACCTTCTTGCCGTTCACTTTGACATGGCCGTGGTTCACGAACTGACGGGCCGCAAACACGGTCGGCACGAACTTGGCGCGATACACAACAGCGTCCAGACGGCGCTCTAGCAATCCGATCAGGTTTTCGCCGGTGTCGCCTTTGACACGCGCGGCTTCCAGGTAAATGCGCTTGAACTGCTTCTCTGTCAGGTCGCCGTAATAGCCTTTCAGCTTTTGCTTGGCGCGCAGCTGCAGGCCAAAGTCGGACAGTTTGCCCTTGCGGCGCTGACCGTGCTGGCCGGGGCCATATTCACGGCGGTTCACTGGGGATTTTGGACGACCCCAGATGTTTTCGCCCATCCGGCGGTCAATTTTGTATTTGGCAGCAGTACGTTTCGTCACTTGCTGATCTCCTTCGTTTGGGTTTCGAAGGGCGTTGTCCTCTCTGCAGATTTGGCTGCAGCGACAGGGCATCCCCTTGCGGGGGCCACCAACACCAATGAAGCCGCGCTTATATAAGGGTTTGGCAGGGAGTCAACGCCCGGTTTTGCCAAATCGCACATTGCTGGGATGACGCAGCGCGACCCGCAGCGTCCAGCCGATCACAACAAGGCTGATGACAAGCCAAACCCCACCCCACATCACCGTGGTTCCGCCGAACTCTTCAGCCATCATCCGCGCGTCCGATCGCAGGAAAGACCTGCGGATTGTGTCGTCGAAAATGTCGAACGGTACGTAGATGATGCTCGCCAATCCGATGACCCGCAGCACCAGATCATTCATCGCGTGCCCGCACCACACAGCAATCGCTAAGAGCATGGCAGCCGTCAAAGCCCCATAGGCAATCGCGAAGCCGTCGCGCATATAGGCGGCCGTGACGATGAAGGTCAAAACCGCGAGCCCGCCGGTCACGTAGCGGTCCGCCACGCTGCGCAAGGCCGCCAGCAAAAGTCCGGCCCCCAGCACCAGCGACCCCAGATAGCCCGCCGTCAAAATCGCAAAAAGATTGCCACCTTGGGTCACTGCGAAACCGCCGACTTGCGCCGAAACGCTCATCTCCAGGACCCGACCGCCCGTCAGGACGGCGGCCAACCCGTGGGACAGCGCATGCAAGTAAACCACTGTCAATTTCAGCGGAAAGACCAGCGGCGTTTGCCAAAGCGCGAAAAGAGCCGTGATCAGGCTGAGGAGTTGCCAATGATCGAGCAGAAACTGGCGCGCGCGCCGCATCTAATGCGGTGCGTTCAAAAGGATCGCCGCCTCAGCTTGCGTCAAATTGCGCCGCGCGCTCGGGCCGTAGTGATGCGCATCTAGCTCAAGCTCGGGGCGAAGCGCGTAGAGAAGGTCGCGCTGCACTGCATCGAGGCTGGCCATGCTTGTCTGTGCCGGATGGAAGCTTTCGCTCGGCACGCCATTGGCCCAGACGATCTGATGGTGATCAAAAAGCAGGTGGTAATAGACGACCTCCCGCAGGGTATGGTCGACCATAACTTTATGATCATCGACCATATCCGCAGCCCGGATCAGCACCTCATCCTCGTTGAACAAGGCGCGCGCCTTGTCTCCCTGAAACAGCATCCGATGATGGGGGGAGACCAGCAAATCCTGATCCGGCGCGCCGTCTTCCAAAGCGCCCGCCCGAATGCGGACCGGACGTAGCTCTGGCAAAACATGCAACCGCGCCCCGGAGATGCGGCGGGACCCAACCCATGTGATCTCTTGCGCCCCATTGTCACGCGTCAGCACAGTGTCGCCGGGACCAAGGTGTTCAACCGGAACAGCGCCGCGCTCTGTGGCGATACTGGTCCCAGCTGTGAAACAAATCACGTCGCCGCGTATCCCTGTGTCGCGGCGCAAGCGTCCATGATCCTGGGAGACATAGCTCACCTCGTAATCACGCTTCGCAAAAGGCACCCCATCGGGGCACCACAGAAGCGGGGAGCTCGCCTCGTCCGTCAAAATGGGGACCAGCAAATAGTGATAGGCGCCGTCGCTGATGATAAAACCGCCGCGTAAATCATCGTACTCGGCATCCTCCAGCGCGTCGCGATACGGTAGGTCAAACCGCCGTTCCAACGTTTTGGCGACGCGCGCGCGCAATGCGCTTTGTCCCGAGGGATGATCCAGCGTCAATATGGATTGTGACCCGTCCAACCGGGTTGCCGCCCCTTGCCAACGCCAAACCTGCCCAACACGCGGTGCGCGCCCCGGAAGCGCCGGTGCGCCATCAAGTGTTGTTTGCGTCATCGAGAGAACGTAGGTGCCGCCAAAGCCCGCGCCCATATGTCCAACCTGCTCTTTTTTCTTGTCGTTGCTTAATTCGTTAACACAAAGTTAAGAACTTGAGAAGAGTCATAGGCTTCAACCACTTGAGCGCAAACGAGCTGGCTCGCAAAGGAGCCATAGGTAATCGACGAAGCACAATCAGCCTGGCTCAGAAGCGGAACCTCAAATCTAAAGAGCCCAGGATCTGCCCCTCCTCCTGGTTATCAAACTCTTCGCTGAGATAGGTGATCCCATAAAACACGCTACCACCCGGCACGCCCGCATTGACACCGGCGCGCAGGCGCGACCGCGTTTCGCGCGAGCCTATGCCTTGCGTGTCGAGATATTGGCTCTCGGCGACATAAGCCACGTCACCGCCAAGAAAGAAGGAGGCGCCCTCGGGCGGCCCGCTCATAATGCCGTGATACCTGTGACCGGTCGCGCTGTCGCGCAGCTGCAACCCGCGCCCTGCAACCGGCCCGACGCTGACGTCGCCCCCAATGCGAAGAAATGTCTCGGCCCCGGCCTGAAGCTCAACGAAAGGCCGCATCTCGACACCGTCGCCCTGATAGGGCCGGCCCGCTTCAAAGACTACAGTGGGCCGGATGGCATTGCCGACCTGGACGCCATCAACCCGCGGGCGCGGCGCACTAAACAGGTCATGAAACGCGTCTTGAAGCGTATCGAGCCCGGTTTGCGGGCCAACTACGATCACGTCAAGGCCAAGTGCCATCTCGGTGCCCGCGCGTTGCCAATGGGAATGCACGCCCGCCGACAAGGCCCCTACATAGGGCCTGTTACCAGTCTGCGGGTTCGCGACATCGCGCGGGGCAATGATTTCGGCCCTGAAACGGTATTCAAGAAGGCTGCCAAACTGCTCCGGCACCTCCCCGTCCCATTCAGGGCCGCGCAGCTGGCTGACCGTGTAGCCGCCTGTCCGCCAACGATCCTCCCCATCCCCGATGAGGTCATTGTTGAAAAAGCTGCCATAGCCCAGCACCCGGCGGTCTTGCGCCGTAGCCGAGGTCGCAAAACACAACCACATCATCACGAAAAGGAGCCCAAAGGCTTTCATGCGCGCTTATCCCCACATAATCGCTACGTTCGGGACAGCATTACGCCACAGAGATTACCAACCCCCTACCGCGCTAGAAGTTTTAGCGCTTGGTCACGCTGCTGGGCGCCACCGAGACGGATTTGATCACCGCAAAGACCTGCGCGCCTTCCGCCAGTTGCATCGCGCGCGCCGATTTCGCGGTGATCCGCGCGAGCAATCGGTCTGACCCGGCCCGCAACCCCACCGCGACCCCGGGGCCAGCCCCGAAATGCATCTCGGTGATGGTCGCAGCCATGCAATTAAGCGCCGACAGCCCGTCGGGCCGATCTTTTGACAGGATGATATCGACCGCGCGGATTCTTACACGCATCGCCGCCCCCGCATCCGCATCGACATTTGGCAGCCATAAAACGCTGTTAGAGCTGCGTAATGTGCTCAACCCGTCGCCCGCATCCACCTCTACTACGGTCACGTCAATGACGCTGCCCGCTTCGCGCAGACCGACCTCCGGCATCGCCCTGGGATCCGACAGGATATCTCCCAGAGGCCCGGCGCGCATCGCCCGCCCCCCGCGCATCAACACCAGCGTATCGGCCAGCCGGGCAACCTCATCCATCGCATGTGAGACATAGAAGGCCTGCACGTCCGAGACCTCCCGCAGCCGGTCGAGATAGGGCAAAATCTCGGCCCGGCGCGGCGCGTCCAGTGCTGACAGCGGCTCGTCCAGCAGCAAGATATCTGGTGCGCTCATCAATGCGCGTCCAATGGCCACGCGCTGCGCCTCGCCGCCCGACAGGTCACGCGGGGATCGTTCCAGCAACGCACCGATGCCCAAAACATCCAGAACCGCATCCCAATTTGCCGGCCGCCCGCCGCGCGCTCCGTATTCAAGGTTTTGGAGCACATTCAAATGCGGAAAGAGCCGCGCATCTTGAAAAACGTAGCCCACGCGACGCTCATGCGGCTTGACCAAAACGCCGCGCGCGGTGTCGGTCAGCACCCGGTCGCCTACCCGAATAAACGCCTCGTCCGCTTTCAACAGCCCCGCAATGGCCCGGATCACGCTGGTCTTGCCGGAGCCCGATGGCCCAAACAGCGCGCAGACCCCGCCCGCTTCGCTTTGCGCTTCAAAATCCAACGCAAAACCTGACCAGCGCTGTTTGATCCTGATCTCGAACCCGTCGTTCATCGCTGCGCCGCCCGTGCTGCCACGCGTTCTGAGACCAACAAGGCCCCCACAGCAATCACCACCGCAATGAGCGTCAGCCGCAGCGCAGGCCCCTCCCCGCCCGGCACCTGCAGAAACGCGTAGATGGCAGAGGGCAGCGTCCGGGTTTCGCCCGGGATGGAGGCCACAAAGGTGATCGTTGCGCCGAATTCGCCCAAAGCCTTGGCAAAGCCCAGCACCGTGGCCGCGATGATCGAATTGACCGACAGCGGCAGGGTCACAGTCGCAAAGACCCGCCAGGGGGAAGCGCCGAGCGTCGTGGCGGCCTCCTCCAACCCCGGATCAGTCGCCTCAAACCCCAGCCGGATGGCGCGCACCATCAGCGGGAAGGCCATGACGCCAGCCGCCAAGGCGGCCCCGGCCCAGTTGAACGCAAAGCTTATCCCGACTTTCGCCAATATCTGCCCAATCGCCCCTTGCGCGCCAAAGCTCAAAAGCAGCAGGTAACCCGTCACCACCGGCGGCAGGACGAGCGGCAGATGGACCAAGGCGTTGACGACCTGCTTGCCCGGAAAACTCTTGCGCGCAAGCAAGTAGGCCACGGCAATGGCAAGAGGCAGACTCACCAGCGTCGCCACCCCTGCCACCTGCAGCGACAAAAGCACCGCGCCCCATTCTTCCGGCCCGAACGTCATAGCAGTGCAAAGCCCGCATCACGGTATATCGCGCGGGCGCCTTCGCCTGACAGAGCATCAACCTGCGGGCGGGCGGTGTCGCGCAACAGGGCAAGCGGGTAGCGGATTTCGGGATGCAGCTCCGGCGCGAAACGGGCAAGCATGCTGACGCGCGGCTCCGCGATTGCATCGGTTTCATAGACAACACCAAACGGCACCGCACCGCGCGCCACCAAGTTCAGAGCGGCGCTCACGCTTTCAACCTCGATCACATTGGGGGCAACGGCCTCCCATATCCCGAGCGCTTTAAAGGCGGCCTGCCCGTATTGCCCGGCGGGCACAGAGCGCAAAAAACCCATGGCGACGGCCGCTTCTGGCTGCCAACCAGCCAGTTCCACAGGCACCGCCCCGGCGGGCCCGACCAGCACCAACCGGTTGCCGAGCAACTCTCGCCGCTCCAGCACCAACCCCGCCTGCGCGACGGCGTCGGTCCAAACCGGGTTCGCGCTCAAAAACAGGTCCGCTGGCGCGCCCGCGATGATCTGGCGCGCCAAAGCGCCGCTGCCGCCATAGGATAGGCGCAAAGGCGTTACCTCGGCCGAAATGCGGTCCAAGACCAATTTCAAGCTGGCCGCCGCGAAGACCAAGGGCGCGTCAGCAGCTCTGGCGGGCATGGCGCAGGCGGCAAGACCGGAGGATAAAAAGGCGCGGCGGGTCAAACTCATGGCCCGTGATACTGGCCCCCAGATCTCAGCAGGCGCAAGCGCAATTTCAAGTCTTGAGTCTGCGCAGGCCCGCGTTAGGGTCAGCGCCATGAAAAGTATGACACGATCCGATCTCGAAGACGCGGCAGCGCTGGTTCACACCCAGATGGCGCCCACGCCAGAATATAGCTGGCCATTGCTCAATCAGGCCACCGGGTGCGAGACCTGGGTAAAGCATGAAAACCACGGCCCCACAGGCGCGTTCAAAGCGCGCGGCGGGATCACCTTTATCGACTGGCTGACGCGAGCTCATCCAAACGCGCGTGGCATTTGTACCGCCACGCGCGGCAATCACGGACAAAGCCAGGCGCGCGCGGCCACGGCGCGAGGCCTCAGAGCGCTTGTTTATGTTCCGCGCGGCAACTCTGTTGAGAAAAACGCCGCGATGGAGGCCTTCGGGGCCGAGCTGGTCGAGTTTGGCGATGATTTCGACGAAGCCCGGGTGGAGGCGTTTCGGGTGGCAGAAGAGGAGGACCTTTTCATCGTGCCGCCCTTTCACCCCGAGCTGGTGCGCGGCGTCGCGACCTATGCACTAGAGCTCTTCACCAACGCGCCGCCTCTCGACGTGGTCTACGTCCCCATTGGCTGCGGCTCCGGCATTTGCGGTACAATCATGGCCCGCGATGCATTGAACCTGAAGACTGAGGTGGTGGGCGTCGTCTCGACAGCAGCACAAACCGCCAAGCTCTCCGTTGAGGCGGGCCGGTTGATCGAAACCAACTCCGCCGACACATTTGCCGACGGCATGGCCGTGCGTGTGCCGGTGCAGGAGGCGTTCGACATCTATTCCAAAGGCGCATCCCGGATTGTGGCGGTCAGCGATCACGAGGTCGCTGCTGCCATGCGGCTCTATTACACCAAGACGCATAACGTGGCCGAGGGCGCGGGCGCAGCCCCTCTCGCGGCCCTCATGCAGGAACGCGCGCAAATGGCGGGCAAACGCGCAGGCGTGATCCTATGCGGCGGCAATGTCGACACGAATTGGTTCCAGACCGTCCTCGCGGGTGGCACTCCGGAGGTTTAGCGGCGATGTGTCAATATCCGTGGGGCCAGCTGGAAAGCATCTGCGGACACGTCGCACAAAGCGGGGACCCAGAAGGTCAGATGCGCTACGCGGCCAGACCTAGTCGTCTTTTATAACGGCGCTGTACTCCCCGCTCAATTGCAGAGTGATGGTCACGGCCTCGTCATCGCGGTTGCGCCAGAACCAGCCGTGATCTCCCGCGAAGGGTGTCTCAAAGCTGCCTGCGCCTTCGCTTTGGCCACGCCCCTTTTGGTAGCTAACATTCTCGTCATCAGTATGGGCGTGCAGGTCAAAGTTGATCCGACCTCCCTTTGAGCTCCAAGCGTAGAACAACGTTGCGCCTTTCTCCATTGTCGCCTTGATCTCGGTAAATTCGCCCGGCGCAAGGGTGAAAGTGAGTGTGTCTTGCCAAGCCGCCTGTCCTTGCGCCATTGCGCCGGAGAGCCCGATTGTGTCGTTCACCTCACCTGAGTGCTCCTTGCCCTGAGAGAGGGCTTCAGCCGCAGCTTCATATTTCAGCTGCTGCTTGATCTCGCCCATTTCTTTGAGTCCGAGTATCTTGCCAACACCAGTGGGATCGCGACCATGTTCGGCGGGCAGATAGATGGCCACGGCGATGAAGGCGGCTCCGACGCCTGCGACAATGAACGACCAAATAAGCCGCGCTGTGCTGGGCAGGTCCTCGGGCTTGGGTGTGGGGGCGTTGAGCATGGTTATCTGTCCTTACGCGCTTGCGACATACCCTGCGACCTGAACATAGGTCAGGATGGCCCCCAAGATCACCATGATCCAGTTGGCGTAGATGGCCTGTTGCATGAAGTTCGGGCTGCGCCGCCAAAAGCCCATAACGATCAAAATGACAAACAGCGCCAGCAATTGCCCGAGCTCAACCCCGACATTGAAGGCAAGCAGGTTCGCCAAAAGCCCCTCTTGCGAGATGTTGTAGTCGAGGATTTTGGTCGCGAGGCCGGTGCCATGGAACAGTCCAAAAACAAACGTGGCCCATTTGGTGTTGGGCTGCACACCGAGCCACCGCTGGAAGGCTCCGAGGTTGTCCAGCGCCTTATAGACCACCGACAGGCCGATGATGGCGTCGATAATATAAGCGTTGATGCCCCAGCCGAACCATACGCCCAAAAGCATTGTGATCGAGTGCCCGACCGCGAAGAGGCTCACATAGATTGCCACATCCCTCATGCGGTAGAGGAAAAACACAATGCCCAGAAGGAACAGGATATGGTCATACCCCGTGACCATGTGTTTGGCGCCGAGGTAGAGGAAGGGGATGATGTGTACCCCCCAGATCTCCTGGATGTAGCCCGCGTCACCGGGGGCGACGTCATGGGCCAACGCGGCGCTCGTTGTAAGCGCCGCACAAATCAACACGGCCAACACTGACTTCACACTAAACATCGTAACTTTCATGAGCTCGCTGCAGGCCGCGATCAAATACGGCCAAAGGTTACTGCCACACGCTTGGGAGAACAAGCGGATGGAACTTTGGGTTGGGTGTTGCGGTTATCGCGGCTCGAAGCCTTGTCTGGCCAACCGAGCTGTGCTGCATCGCTCTCTGCGCGTAGCTTCAAGTGCCCGACTTGCGTCGCAGAACCGCGACATCCGCACGCAAAGCGTCGCGCACCAGGCCGCCGCGCGGGGCGTCGCGCAAGGTAGTGAACCAGTGCTCGGGCGGGTTGCGGCCACGTCTATTGCCGTCAAATCGTAAGCCGCGCAGCACGCCCTCCGCCTCGGCGGGAAGCCTGTCGGGGATCTCGAACCCGTTCAACACCGCCCAGTTCCCTGCCCACAGCCGCCCCACAGACCATGGGTTGTAGCCGCCGCCGCCCTGCACCAAAAGGCGCGGTGCCATCCCTTTCAACGCAGCCACGACGCCCCAATGCGCGTTATTTGACAGGGTTTGATGGGACAAAGGGTCCTCCTCAACCGCATCCGCCCCGCATTGCAACACAATCGCATCCGGGGCGAAGCGCTCCACCAGAGGCAAGATCAAAGCCTCACAGACAAAAGCCATTTCGTTATCATTCATCCCGCGCTCCACGGGCAGGTTGTAGGTCTCGGTCCCGCCAGTCGCCAAATCACCGGTACGCGGCCACAACCCCGCCTCATGGACCGAGACAAACAAACAGTCCGGGTCATCGCCAAAGGCATGCTCCACCCCGTCCGCGTGATGCGCGTCGATGTCGATATAGGCCACCCGCCGCGCGCCATTTCGTCGCAAAGATAAAATGGCAAAGACCGGGTCATTGAGGTAGCAAAACCCGTTGGCGCGCCCCGGCATGCCGTGATGGGTTCCGCCGCCGGGTTGAAACACCACCCCACCTTTGGCCAAAAGCTCGCCGGCCAAAAGGGCACCGCCAACGCCCGTGGCCGGGCGGGTGAACATCTCCGGGAAGACGGGGTTGGTGACGGTGCCCAGATGGAACCCCTCGCGCTCCTCCCCCGTGACCTCCTGCCGCTCCGCCACGCGTGACAGCGCGGCGACATAAGGCTCTTCGTGCCAGGCCAGAAGCGCTTTGGGCTTGGCCTGCGGGGAGGTGACATAATTGTTTTGATCCAGCCACCCCATGGTCCGGGCAAGGTCCATCACGGTCGACACCCGTGGTACGCGCAGCGGATGCCATCGCCCATAGGTGGAGCCGCGGTAAATCTCAGACCCGATAAAGCGCGGGGCCCCATCCAGCGGCGCTACCACCAGGCCAAGCCCAAAAAACCGGATGTTAACAAAACCTTAAAACCCCTTGTTTATATGGCTCACTTGCCTTTTGCGGCGCAAACGCGCAGAATAGGCGTAGATAAAAACCAAGGTAGCGCGCAGTGCAATGTCTTTGCTCAGACTGAAACAGGCACCTCTGAAAATGACCGGCTCCCAAAAACGAGAGGTCCGGACACAATTTGGCGCGCTCTGCTACCGTGTCCACAACGAAGAGACGCAGGTGCTGCTGATCACCAGCCGGACGCGGGGCCGCTGGATCATCCCGAAAGGCTGGCCAGTGGAAGGCGCCACCCCGGCGGAGGCTGCTGCGACCGAGGCTTATGAGGAGGCTGGCGTCAGCGGCAAGACCTTCAATATCTGCCTCGGGCTCTACTCCTACACCAAGATGATGGCCGGCGACGACATGGACCTGCCCTGCGCCGTTTCGGTCTTCCCGGTAAAGGTCAAGAAAGTGCTGCGCGACTACCCCGAGAAGGCGGAGCGCAAGCGCAAATGGTTCTCCATCAAAAAGGCCGCAGGCAAAGTGCGGGAGCCGGAACTGCGCAAGATCCTCAAGCATTTTGACCCCAGCCTGCTCGAGCGTTGAGCTGCGCATTAACCCGATACTTGCAAAGCCTGTGCTAGGGGTTATGTCAATTTTGGTGTCACGAAACCGCATAATGATGGGTAAAGGCTATCAATGATCCGCTATTCGCTCACTTGCGACAAAGACCACCGGTTTGAAAGCTGGTTCCAATCCGCTGATGCCTTCGACAAGTTGTTGGCCGGCGGCATGATCAGCTGCGCGGTCTGCGGCAGTACAGATGTGCGCAAATCCATCATGGCGCCTCGTATCGGGAAATCTGGAAATACCGAAACCGCCATTGTTCCAGCAGAGGTAGAACGCCCCCTCTCCGCCCCTGCCAGCACCGCCGAACAAGCGCTCAAAGAACTGCGGGAAAAGATCGAGACCAATTCAGAGGATGTCGGACACAATTTCGCTGCTGAGGCCCGCAAAATCCACAATGGCGAAGCGCCTGAGCGGCCGATCTACGGGGAGGCAAAGCTGCAAGACGCCAAATCACTGATCGAAGACGGTGTCCCTGTCATGCCGCTGCCCTTCATGCCATCGCGAAAGACCAACTAAATGGCCGATATCCTGATCACCGGGGCCAATCGCGGCATCGGCCGGGCGCTATTTGATCGCTACGCCGCGCGCGGCGATGCCGTGACAGGCACCTACCGGACATCTGCACCGGAGGACGGGTCCTGGCTGCAACTCGACGTGTCAAACCCTGAACAATTCGACACGCTCTGCCATGATTTCAAGCCTGAGTCGCTGGACCTGCTCATCTGCAATGCCGGCGTCTATCTCGACAAAGGCCATTCGCTAGCCGATGGCTTCCCCGCGCAGCTTTGGGCTGACAGCTTCGCCACGAACGTCACGGGCGTGTTCCTAAGCGTGCAGGCCATGCTGCCGAAACTGCAACTGTCAGAAATTCCAAAGATCGCGATCATTTCCTCCCAGATGGCGTCCTCGGAGCGCGCGCCCGGCGGATCCTACATCTACCGCGCGTCAAAGGCGGCGGCGCTGAACCTTGGGCGCAACCTCGCTTCTGATCTCAAAGGGCTGGGCATCGCGGTCGGCATTTACCACCCGGGCTGGGTGCAAACCGATATGGGTGGCGGCGCGGTAGATATCACGGTGGACCGCTCGGCTGAGGGACTGATCACACGCTTTGACGCGCTCAGCCTTGAGACGACAGGGTGTTTTGAGACCTATGACGGGACGGAACATCCGTACTAAGCGGCGCATGCCAAGAATGGCGGATTGTCACTCAAAATTGCCATAATCCGCATTTAAAATTCGTATTGTTTTCAGTTTTAGGTGAGAGTGCAGTCGCATGCATCTTTTATATCAGACACGGTTTTCCTATCTCGGGCAGTCCGGCTGGCAATCTGAGGCCAGCAAGGATGAGACCCTGCTTTTTGCGCCGGAACGGATGCAGCGCCGCTTCGAGCTGTTTGAAAAAATCACGCTCGCCAGCCTGAAAGCCCAAAGCGATCCTGAATTCAAACTGATCCTGCTCACCTCCTCTCGCATGCCAGATCAAGACGCGACGCTCCTGGCAGAGCTCACCCAAGACATGCTTGGCGGTGACCGTGTCGAAATTCTCTCTCGTGCCCCGCGCATGGCGGGCCGCGTTTTTCGGGGCCATGTACAGGACCGCTACGCCGCCGAAGAGCAGCTATGCCAGGTTGTGCTGGATGATGACGACGCGCTTTCCCTCGATTTTACCGAGGTGTGCAGGCGGGAGGCGATCCGCGCGCTGGAAACCGACTATGACGGCGACCCCTCACGCTTCCTCTCCTTCGCGCGCGGGGCGAATATGCTTCTCGAAGAGGGGCAGCCGATCCGGCTGTCGGACAAATACACGCCTATGGTCAATCTCGGCCTCGCCCTTGCGTCACGCGCTGACACGGAAAAACACCCTTACCTCACCCATCACCTCGCCATCGGGCAGAACCACCCATCGGTCATCATCAACACGCTCAGGCCCTTCTACCTGCGCACCATCCACGACCAGAATGACAGCCGCACACCGCATAAAACCAATTGGATGGGGCCGGAGGAGGTCGCGCAGGTTTTGGATTACTTCCCCTTCATGCGACCCTATTTTGATCTCGCTGAAGACACCGCCGCCTAAGCGAATTTCCCGGCCCTTGCCCTCCCCCGCCCATGGGCCTAAGACGCATCCCGAAAGATGTGACTGACAGAAAGACCTTAGCGGCATGTCCAGCCCGAAAAAACGGCTTGTAATGAAGTTTGGCGGCACCACGGTGGCCAATCTCGACCGGATCAAACGCGCGGCCAAACGCGTGGGCGTCGAGGTTGCAAAGGGCTATGAGGTGATTGTCATCGTCTCCGCCATGTCTGGCAAAACCAACGAGCTGGTGGGTTGGGTCGAAGAAACTTCCCCCCTCTATGACGCGCGCGAATATGATGCGATCGTGTCGTCGGGCGAGAATGTCACCGCCGGGCTAATGGCGCTGACCTTGCAGGAAATGGACGTGCCCGCGCGCAGCTGGCAGGGCTGGCAGGTACCGCTCAACACCACCTCCGCCCATGGCGCCGCCCGGATCGAGGAAATCCCGACCGACAACCTCGACGCCAAGTTCAACGAAGGCATGAAAGTCGCCGTGGTTGCGGGCTTTCAGGGCATCAGCCCGGAGGGCCGGATCACCACGCTTGGCCGTGGCGGCTCCGACACCACCGCCGTGGCTTTCGCCGCCGCGTTCGAGGCGGAGCGCTGTGACATCTACACCGATGTCGACGGGGTCTACACGACCGACCCGCGCATTGCCGACAAGGCGCGCAAACTTGACCGCATCGCCTTTGAAGAAATGTTGGAGCTGGCCTCGCTTGGTGCGAAGGTTCTGCAAACCCGCTCGGTCGAGCTCGCGATGCGCTACAAGGTGAAGCTGCGCGTGCTCTCGAGCTTTGAAGAAATGGATGATGCGGCCGGAACCTTGGTCTGCGACGAGGAGGATATTGTGGAAAGCAACGTAGTGGCAGGCGTGGCCTATTCGCGCGACGAGGCAAAGATGACGCTGATCTCGGTTGCCGACCGCCCGGGCATTGCAGCAGCGATCTTCGGCCCGCTCTCTGAGGCCGGGGTCAATGTCGACATGATCGTGCAAAACATCTCGGAAGAAGGGCGCACCGACATGACCTTCTCCTGCCCGGTCAATGAGGTCGCGCGCGCTGAAAAAGCCATGCAAGACGCCAAGACCTCCGGGTCAATTAATTTCCACGACCTTGTGGCCGATACCGATGTGGCCAAGGTCTCCGTCGTGGGGATCGGCATGCGCTCCCATGCGGGCGTCGCGGCCAAGATGTTCAAGGCGCTGCAGGATGACGGGATCAACATCAAGGTCATCACCACGTCCGAGATCAAAATCTCCGTCCTGATCGACCGTAAATATATGGAGCTGGCCGTCCAGGCCCTGCATGACGCGTTTGAACTCGACAAGGCGGCCTGACGCTTTTCTCTCCGCTGCGCTGACAAAAACCGGGGGCTCTCACTGAGCCCTCTTTCGGCAATGTCCGCTGTCGCGATCTCTTTGCGCGCCTCATCTAAACGGTTTTCTCAAAACAATACGGCTCATTTTAATAAGAGCTGAGGGCCTTCACTCTTCCTTAAACCGAGCCCCGTATAGCGCTTATCAAGAATGTTTGATGAGTGGAAAATGCGTCTTTTGATCTTGGGTTTTGGCTTTGTCCTCTGTGCTTTGACTGGACCCGTCATGGTTTTAGCAAGCGCCGGGCCTGCGGATGCAAAAGGCCCCGTTTTGGTGATTGCGCCAAACGCCGCACACCATGTCGTTCAAGCGGAGGGGCGCCTGATAGGCCCCACAATTGCACCGCTTGCCGCTCTGGCAACCGGGCCGGACGGGTTCCTCGACCAACTGAGCAAGTCAGACATTTGGTTTGCCATTGATGGCGAATGGGTCGCCAAAATATGTGGAGTGAATATATGAGCGAAAAGAGCGTGGGCACCCAGGGACCAAAGGTTGCACTCATCTGCGTCGTTGGCTTCTTGCCTATAGTCATTCTCTCGGCCTACCTCTCAGGTACGAGCATCACAACTGCGATCGTGCTGTCGCTTGTCGCAGCAGGCTTGGGATTGATTGGCGCATTTGCATTCAACGCGCCGGTCAAACCGTTGCTCGGTGTTGCTTTGATAGGCCAATGTGCCGCGTTCACTGCCTCGATGGCGGGCCAACCCTGGCAGTTGGACAGCCATATGGTCTTTTTCGCGGCATTGGCCATTCTGGTGGTCTTACGCGATATACCAACGATCCTTGCCGCGACCGCGGCCATTGCAGTACATCATCTCAGTTTCTCGGTCTTCTTCCCAGCGATGGTATACCCAAGCGCAGAACTTGCCGGAAATCTTGGACGCACAGCTCTGCATGCCGTTGTTGTTCTCGCTGAAGCGGCCGCACTTTGTTTCGCAATCAAACGCCAAAACATATTGATGGATAATGTTAAAGAGCAGTCGGCCGAAATCGAAGCCGCCATAGAAGATGCACGCGTTGCGGCTAAGGAACGCGAAACTCTGCAAGCGCATCAATCCCTTATCATACAAAAGCTAAGTGAGGGCCTGTCAAGGCTCGCAAAAGGGGACCTGACGCGCAAAATCGAAGTGGACGTAGATGGCGAGTTTGAGGTCCTCAAAACAGATTTCGACGCAACTATCGACCAACTGACGGCACTGCTCAATGATGTGTTTTCAAGCACACAGGCGATTTCTGAAGGTTCCGACAACCTTTCGAGCACCTCAAGCCAGCTCGCCACGCGCACTGAACAACAAGCCGCATCACTGGCCGAAACGACGACGACCCTTACCCAATTAAAGGAGTCTGTTACGAGTACCGCTCAGAACGTCAATGATGCCAATGATATGGCTAATGCGACCCGCGCTTTGGCCGAGGATGGCACAAGGATTGTATCCGAAACCGTCGACGCGATGCATGAAATCAAGAACGGCTCAGATGAAATTGCGACGATTATTCTCACAATTGAGGACATTGCATTTCAAACCAATTTGCTTGCGCTGAATGCCGGCGTAGAAGCAGCGCGGGCCGGACCATCGGGACAAGGCTTCGCCGTTGTTGCCTCAGAGGTAGGGGCCCTTGCGCAAAGGTCGGGCCAGGCCGCGAAAGAAATCGCAGCATTGATCAAAGCGACGCAAAACAAGGTCGATGGTGGCGTGAATTTGACAGAGAAAGCAAATGATGCGCTGAAGACAATCTCTGAAAAAATCACCAGCGTCAGTGACGCCGTCATAGAGATCAAGGTGGTGTCGCGAATTTGGTGGAAATTTGAAGTTGGCGTAATCTCCGGGTGAACAAAAACACCCAAACCTGGCGGTAGAAGCCGCCATAGGAGATCACACCATGACACGCACCTGCGGTGCTA
>JAPORH010000052.1 GCA_026710325.1 Litoreibacter sp.
AAGCTTCAATTCGAATCCTTTTCGCTCCTCGTTTCAAGTAGCGTCGTGTACTATGCTTGGTAACATAAAATTAACCTTTTTGATCAAATGTTAATTTTGAGAGTTCCGAGGGGGCTTATCGGAGTTTGAACAATGCGCGTCCTTCTTGTTGAAGACGATCCTACTACAGCAAAATCGATTACGATGATGCTTACCCATGCCAACCTGAACGTCTACACGACGGATCTTGGGGAGGAAGGAATTGATCTCGCAAAACTGTATGATTATGACCTTATCCTTCTGGATTTGAATTTGCCTGACATTACTGGACACGAAGTTCTACGCCAGTTGCGGCTTAGCCGCATTGAGACACCGATTTTGATTTTGTCTGGCGCCGACGATACGGAAAACAAGCTTAAAGGCTTTGGTTTTGGGGCAGATGACTATCTAACCAAACCGTTTCACCGTGAAGAATTGGTGGCGCGTATTCACGCAATTATCCGCCGCTCCAAAGGTCATTCGCAATCCATTATCAAGACCGGCGATATCGCTGTGAACCTTGACGCGAAGACCGTCGAGGTTGATGGAAAATCCGTGCATCTCACCGGGAAAGAATATCAGATGCTCGAACTCCTTTCGCTTCGCAAAGGAACGACATTGACCAAAGAAATGTTCCTGAACCACCTCTACGGTGGGATGGACGAGCCTGAACTCAAGATCATCGATGTGTTCATTTGCAAGCTGCGCAAGAAATTGGCGACCGCAACGGGTGGCGAAAGTCATATCGAGACCGTTTGGGGTCGGGGCTATGTCTTGCGTGACCCAGTACCGGAACAAGACAGCGATCCGCAACGCATGGCGATCGGAGCCTAATAAATAATCTTCTTCCTAAAAAACGCCCCCGGGACGGGGCGTTTTTTTTGTGCCGCGTTATACCGCTGCCTTGCTGGACGCCCTCGTATAAGCGGCTTATCTATCCTGCCCAAAGCGTCATCAAATTTGGGACGGAGCGTGCATGACAAAGCTTGAGGAAAAACCTGTTGAGGCATTGTCAACGGATGAAGCTCAACTGGAACTTGAACAGCTTGCACAAGTTTTGGCTGATGCAAACCGCGCCTATCACACAGACGATTCACCAGACCTTTCCGATGCGGACTATGATCGGCTCAAGCGACGAAATCTTGCGATAGAGGAGCGCTTTCCTGAGCTGAAACTGGACAATTCAGTCAGTGAGCAGGTCGGCGGGCCGCTCGCCGAAGGCTTCTCGAAAATCACGCATGCACAGCGCATGCTGTCTTTGGGAAATGCGTTTAGCGACGAAGATGTTTCGGATTTCGATGCGCGCATTCGCAAGTATTTGGGCTTGGACGATACGGCTGCGCTTAGTTTCACGGCAGAGCCCAAGATTGATGGCCTTTCGCTGTCTCTTCGTTACGAAATCGGTCAGCTGATTTACGCCGCGACACGCGGTGATGGGGAAGTTGGTGAAAACGTCACTGCAAATGCGAGAATGATAGCGTCGATTCCACAGCATTTGTCCGGTGCGCCTGAAATTCTTGAGGTGCGCGGTGAAGTCTATATGAGCCATGCTGATTTTGAAGCGCTCAACAAAGCGCAAGCCAAGTCGGGTCAGAAAACCTTTGCAAATCCAAGAAACGCAGCTGCAGGGTCGCTTCGCCAACTCGATTCAGAGATTACCAGATCGCGACCTCTGAAATTTTTTGCCTACGCCTGGGGCGTTACCAGCGCACCGCTGGCGGAGACACAATTTGACGCGATCGCGCGGCTGAAAGTGCTTGGTTTTGAAACAAATGATCTAACAAAAAGATGCAACGGACCAACTGAGCTTGTTGCGCATTACACCGAAATCGCTGAAAGGCGAGCGGCTCTCGGCTATGACATAGATGGAGTGGTCTACAAAGTTGATGATCTTGCGCTTCAGGCCCGGCTTGGGTTTCGGTCAACGACTCCCCGTTGGGCCATAGCCCACAAATTCCCCGCCGAATTGGCTTGGACGCGATTAGAGGCGATAGAAATTCAAGTGGGCCGCACCGGTGCATTGTCGCCAGTCGCCCGATTGCAGCCGGTGACAGTGGGCGGAGTAGTTGTGTCCAATGCGACGCTCCATAACGAAGATTACATCGCTGGACGGGATGCGAAGGGCAATCCAATCCGTGATGGTAAGGACATTCGGGCGGGCGATATGGTCCAAATCTATCGCGCAGGTGACGTAATCCCGAAAGTCGCGGACGTGGATCTGAGCAAACGTCCCGAGGGCGCCGAGCCTTTCTTATTCCCGAAGGTTTGCCCAGAATGCGGATCAGAGGCGGTGCGGGAAGAAGGCGACGCGGTCAGGCGCTGTACCGGCGGTTTGATATGCCCCGCGCAAGCCGTGGAAAAATTGAAACATTTCGTATCGAGAGCTGCTTTTGACATCGAAGGGCTCGGCGCGAAGCAGGTCGAGGCGTTTTACAAAGATGAGCAGCTGCCAATCAAAGAGCCTTCTGACATATTCACTTTGCAAACCCGTGACGCAGAGCAGCTTGCCAAGCTCAAGAACCGCGATGGCTGGGGCGAGAAATCTGTTACCAATCTTTTCGCCGCGATTGACGAAAAGCGTAGTATCTCGCTCAACCGGGTGATTTTCGCGCTCGGGTTACGTCACGTGGGTGAAAGCGCGGCAAACCTGTTGGCCAACCATTATCTGGGATGGGCGCAGTTTGAGGCGGCTATGGTTGAGGCGGCAGATGAAAATAGCCCCGCCTGGGAAGAGCTGATCGGTATTGACGGGGTAGGTGCTGTCATGGCGCGTTCGCTGACCA
The DNA here is from genome assembly GCA_026710325.1 of Litoreibacter sp. Classification (GTDB taxonomy): domain Bacteria; phylum Pseudomonadota; class Alphaproteobacteria; order Rhodobacterales; family Rhodobacteraceae; genus Litoreibacter. The sequence continues at coordinate 2,802 of JAPORH010000052.1, forward strand.
GCAGTTTCGCACAAGACCAGGAACGTGCGGCGATTGATCGTCTGATCGCGCAGTTGAACGTCAAAGACATGCCCAAGCGGGACATGTCGGGCAGTCCGGTTGCCGGCAAAACACTTGTCTTCACCGGGACGTTGGAAAAGATGACGCGGGCGGAGGCCAAGGCGCGGGCAGAAGCGCTCGGCGCTAAGGTTTCCGGCTCGGTTTCCGCAAAGACGGATTTGCTGATTGCAGGTCCGGGCGCGGGGTCAAAAGCCAAAAAGGCAGCCGATCTTGGGGTAGATACCATTGATGAGGATGCCTGGATCGAGCTCATTGAGGGGGCATGAGCAGTCGTCCTGAAGTCCTTTTCCCGCTTTTTGGTGCGTTGACGAAGCTCGACGGCGTGGGCACCAAAACAGCGGAGCATTTTGCGGGTCTGCATGTCGAGAAACCGCGCGACTTGCTGTTCACCTTGCCAGGTTCCGGCATTGATCGCGCGCGCCGCGAGACCATTCGCGACGCTGTTTTGCCTGGCGTCGTAACGGTGGAGGTGGAAATCGGCATGCATGTGCCACCACGCCAAAAAGGCCGTCCCTATCATGTCCATGTGCGCGACACTGCGACTGAGTTTCGGCTCGTGTTTTTTCACGCGCGTGGAGATTATCTCCAACGGCAGTTGCCGACGGGACAACGCCGCGTTGTCTCCGGCAAGGTGGAAATGTTTGATAGTATGGCGCAGATGGTGCACCCCGATCACATGGTGCCCGTTGCCAAAGCGGGTGAGATTCCGAAGTTCGAACCTGTTTACCCGCTGACGCATGGCGTGACCCAGAAGGTGATGTATCGTGCGGCGCGTTCAGCGTTGGAAATGGTCCCGGACGTGGCCGAGTGGATTGATGCGAGTCAGCTGGAAAAAAGCGGATGGCCCGACTTCCGATCGGCGCTAGAGGCAGCGCATAGTCCACAATCGCTAAAAGACATGGCGACAACGGCCCCTGCACGCGAACGTTTGGCCTATGACGAGCTCTTTGCGCATCAGCTCACACTTTCGCTCGCACGGGCTTCTGTTAGGGCGAAACCGGGACGTGCAAGCGTTGCAACGGGTAAATTGCAATCAAAAGTATTGCAGGTTTTGCCGTATAAACCCACGGGCGCTCAGGAACGCGCGATTGCGGAAATTGTGGCGGATATGGGCAACACGTCCCGCATGAACCGGTTGCTGCAAGGCGATGTTGGCTCCGGCAAAACGCTTGTCGCGTTTATGGCCTTGCTGACAGCGGTGGAGGCCGGGGGGCAGGGGGTGTTGATGGCACCGACAGAGATTTTGGCCCGCCAACATCTAGAAAGCCTGCAACCTTTGGCCGAAGACGCCGGCATCGTTTTGGAGATTCTGACGGGCCGAGACAAAGGTGCAGACAGGCAAGCAAAACTGAATGCTCTGATGTCCGGGGATATACAGGTTTTGGTCGGAACCCATGCTGTGTTCCAGGCCGATGTGGCGTTCAACGACTTGCGGCTTGCAGTCGTCGATGAACAGCACCGTTTTGGCGTCTCTCAGCGGATGGAACTTGGCGCTAAAGGTCAAGCTGTTGATGTCTTGGTGATGACCGCGACCCCAATTCCGCGCAGTCTGGCCCTTGCGCAATATGGCGATATGGATGTCTCGGTCCTGGACGAAAAGCCGCCTGGACGGAAACCAGTGACAACCGTAACCGTTTCAACCAATCGCATGGACGAGGTGGTCGAGAAACTGCGCGGCGCAATTGTCGACGGCCGGCAAGCCTATTGGGTCTGCCCTTTGGTTGAAGAAAGCGAAGTGTCAGACAAAACCGCGGCAGAAGACCGGTTCAAGCGTTTGCGCGCAGCATTGGGCGAGGGCGTTGTGGGGCTTGTCCACGGGCAGATGCCACCGGCCGAGAAAGACGCTGCGATGGCAAAGTTTGTGTCAGGTGAGGTATCGGTATTGGTCGCAACAACCGTAATCGAGGTTGGTGTGAACGTTCCGAATGCTACCATCATGGTAATCGAACGCGCCGAAGGGTTTGGCTTAGCCCAACTGCATCAATTGCGTGGCCGCGTTGGTCGCGGCGAGGGGGCCTCGACCTGTGTTTTAATGTTTCAGGAACCTCTGAGCGCAACAGCCAAACGGCGTTTGAGCATCCTGCGTGAGACGGAGGATGGATTTCGCATCTCCGAGGAGGATTTGCAGATCAGGGGGGCGGGTGATGTCATCGGCACGGCGCAATCTGGACTGCCAAGGTTTCGGATTGCAGACTTGGAACGTCAAAGCGCGCTTGTGGCTGTCGCTCAGAGCGATGCGCGTGCTTTGCTGATGCAAGATCCGGAGTTAACGAGTACCCGCGGCGAAGCGGCGCGTGTTCTTCTATGGCTGATGGAGCAGGATCGGGCAATCCGTTTGATTTCAGTTGGTTAGCGTTCCGCTTTCAAGAACCAGAACAAAAAGTTCACAAATGTTCTCAAAAAGTTCTTTACATGCGTTAACTAAAATGAGAACAAAGAGGCAACAAAGAAATAAGACTTGAGGAGGTCGAACCCATGATCGCAGATGTGAAAGAAATCCTGACTCGCTCGCCCAAGGCCATCATTCAGGATGCGCTCGGTGTTGCTGCTATCGGTGTGATCATGTGTGTGACGCTGTACCTGCCTCAGATTTTGAGCTGATTTTGAGATAACTGCCTGCTGTCTGATACGCCCGGACTTGTTTTGCAGTCCTGTCCCGTCTTGCAAAACGCCAATGACACGCCTTGTCCCCAACCTGTCCACCGGCTTGCCTTTTCCCCGGTGATTGCGTGTCTGTCCAACCCAGACAAGCTGACTGCCGCCGCTCCCCATCCCAAGGGGCAGCGGCGGTTTTTTTTATGAAGTGGCTTCGACCAGCGCGTCGAGCGTGAGCATGATTGAGGCGTGCCGGTTTTTGTAGTCGCGCGCTGGAAGCAGCACTTTCAATCCATCGAACGGAGCGGTTGGTTCAGGACCGTTTTCTTTCAACATCGCTTTGAGCTGGTCACGTGCGGTCTCGATCTCCTTGGGGCTGCGACCAATCACGTTGGCACCCACGACTGAGGCGGCGGCTTGACCGAGCGCGCAGGCCTTCACTTCTTGCCCAAACTCGGAGATTTTTCCATCCGAAACGCTTACATCGACCGTTACAGTTGATCCGCAAAGCGGTGAGCGCTTTTTGACTGAAGCGCTTGGATCGGCCAAGCGATCAAGATGCGGAATATCCGCGGCAAGGGCCAGGATTTGACCGGAATAGAGTTTGATCAGATCGCCATCAGTGCTCATCGCGAGGGTCCTTGCCTAAGCCGCTAGAGCCTCATAGATAAGCCGCACTGCGGCAGATGCAAAGGAAATGCGCGATGGCTTTCGATCCTGCGACGTTAAAGTACAATGAGGCGGGGCTTATCCCGTGCATCGCCCAACAGGAAGAGACTGGCGAGGTCTTGATGATGGCGTGGATGAATGCCGGTGCGGTTGTCAAAACACTTGAGACGGGGCGGGTGACCTATTGGTCGCGCTCGCGACAGGCGTTCTGGATCAAGGGCGAAAGTTCGGGCCACACGCAGGAGCTTGTTGATCTTCGGGTTGATTGTGATCGTGATTGTCTGCTCGCACTGGTCCGGCAAACGGGTCCGGCCTGTCACACAAATCGGCGGGTTTGTTTTTACACCGCGATCCGGGACGGCGAAGAAATCGAGCTGATGGCGCCTGAAAGCTAGGCTCGCTTCTGAGTATTTTCTATCAAATGGAGAAACGCTGTCTCGCGGCTCCGCATGCGGGGAATCCGGTAAGTTATAGAAAATAAGATAGATAGTGATTTCTATTTACCGGCTGTTAACCAGAAAGTCCGACCAATTTGCGGATGTCTTCGGGCGTGTAGCCGTCGTCGCGATATTTCGAAATTGCGCGCGCGTCGTCGCGTTTGGCGAGACGTTTGCCCTGATCGTCGCGGATCAAGCGGTGGTGGTGGTAGATCGGGGTTGGTAGACCGAGAAGGCGTTGGAGCACAACATGGATTTTTGTGGCTTCGAACAAATCTTGACCACGCACAACATGGGTAATCCCCTGCGTGGCATCGTCCATGACGACAGATAGGTGGTAAGACGTCCCCATATCGCGCCGCGCCAAAACAATGTCTCCAATGCAATTTTCCAGTTCATCGAGATCAAAGGCGATGCGACCCGTCTCTTGGTTTGGGCCGCTGCCAGTTTCCGAGAACTGTATCTTTGTGCCGTCGAAGCTATCCGCCGCGACTAAACCGGCCATGATGATCCGCAGCCGCAGCGCCGCATCTTCGGGGATAGCGTAAGTGCCGGATGAACTGCCTTTTTCGTTGCATGTCCCTGGGTAGATCAAGCCGTCAGGGCCGTGCAGCGGAGCGCCTTCTTGCGGCGCAGCGAGTGCCGACATGATGTCGCGCCGATTGCAACTACAGGCGAAGAGATAGTTCTGGTCCCAGAGCCTCTGAATCACATCGCCGTAGGCACTCCTTCGGTCTGACTGACGCAGTACCGGTGTCGGCCACCACAGACCTAACCATTCAAGGTCGTTGTAGATTTGCTGCTCCCACTCAGGTCGCGCGCGCGATTGGTCAATATCTTCGATACGAAGAAGAAATTCACCATTATGTTTAAGCGCCATGTCATGCGCGAGGATTGCTGAATAGGCATGACCGAGATGGAGGGGGCCGGTTGGGCTGGGCGCGAACCGGGTGCGAAATGTCATGCTTTCTCGAACAGGTAGATCATGCTCTTAAGATCAATCCCGGGCAGATGGGTTCCATAGTCTTCGACAAGCGTTTTGTGACCGGCAGCCTTCAGGCGGTTGATCCCTTCAGGATAGTCCGGATCGGCGAGCGCATGATCGTTCAGAGAGAGGCCAAATATACCGCCTTTTGGAAGACGCTCGATGAGCGTGTCCATCAGGCTCGCAGGACCCGCACCGGTTGAAATAACTCCGATGGCCATGATGACTTGATAGGCCTCTGGTTCGATTGGAAGTGGTTTTTCCAGATCGAGCGTGATGAGGTTGCGATAGATCCCCTTCTCGCGGCATTGCTCCAACATGCCCGAAGAGGGGTCCATCCCGTCAATACTCGTGAACCCGGCTGCACGCAGCGCTGCGCCGGATAGTCCGGTGCCGCACCCATAGTCCAGGATGGGGATCGAATTGTCAGCCAATTGAGATTTAAGCGCCTCCGCCATACGCTTAGGCGTCGCGTAGCCATTTTCGCCCACTTCGGCGTCATAGCTTTCGGACCAATCGTCATACAATTCGCGCATCGCCTCCTTGCCGGAGGTTGAATAGGTTTTATCGAGGAAGGTCTTTGTCATCCGAAAAGTCTGACAAAAAGCTCAGGCTGCGTCCAGTCGCGCTTGATCAAGCCATTGCGACCAAGCGTGTTTGGCGCGGTCCGTGTACATCTTGTAGCGTGTCGCGCGGTTGCGCCTGCCGCCCTTAGCGTCAACCGGCGGGAAGAGCCCGAAATTGACATTCATGGGCTGGAAAGTCTTTGCCTCCGCCCCGCCGGTGATATGAGTGATCAGCGCGCCCATGGCTGTTTCCGGCGGTGGTGCGTCTATCGGGGTACCGAGTATCTCGGATGCAGCGAAGCGACCAGCGAGCAGCCCCATAGCAGCGCTTTCGACATAGCCTTCGACGCCCGTGATCTGTCCGGCAAAGCGCAAATGCGGTTTGGTTTTCAACCGCATCTGCGCGTCGAGCAGGGTTGGCGAGTTGATGAAGGTGTTGCGGTGGATGCCGCCGAGGCGGGCAAACTCGGCCTCTTCCAGCCCCGGGATCATACGCAGGACTTCCTTCTGCGCGCCGTATTTCATCTTCGTCTGAAAGCCCACGATATTGTAGAGCGTGCCAAGCGCGTTGTCGCGGCGCAGTTGGACCACGGCGTAAGGTTTATCATCGGGCGCATGTGGATTGGTGAGGCCGACCGGCTTCATAGGGCCAAAGCGCAATGTTTCCCGCCCGCGTTCGGCCATAACCTCGATGGGAAGGCAGCCGTCGAAATAGCCTGCAGTTTCGCCCGGTTTGAATTCGGTCTTCTCAGCGGCGAGCAGCGCGTCGATGAAGGCCTCATAGGTGTCGCGATCCATGGGGCAGTTTAGATAGGCGGTGCGTTCCTCCTCCGTCTCGCCCTTGTCATAGCGGGACTGGAACCAGGCCTTTTCCATATTGATCGTGTCGAAATACATGATCGGCGCGATGGCGTCGAAAAAGGCAAGCGCGTCCTGGCCGGTTTCGGCCGCGATGGCCCCCGCCAAGCTGCCAGAGGTCAAGGGGCCGGTTGCGACGATCCAATGCCCGTCTGTGGGCAGGGCGGAGATTTCATCGTAGCTGACGGTGATATTGGGATGCGCCTTGAGGCGCGCGGTTACGGTTTCCGCAAACGGATCGCGATCCACGGCGAGCGCGCCGCCTGCGGGGAGCGCGTGTTTGTCAGCGGCGGACATGATGAGGCCGCCTGCCTGACGCATTTCCCAATGCAGAAGGCCGACCGCGTTTTGCTCATCATCGTCGGAGCGGAAGGAGTTGGAGCAGACCATCTCCCCCAGATTTCCGGTACGATGCGCGAAGGTTTCAACCTTTGGGCGCATCTCATGGATGGTGACCTGCACGCCCATATTGGCGGCCTGCCACGCGGCTTCCGATCCGGCCATTCCGCCGCCGATGATGTTTAGCTTTTCCATGCGGCGGATGTAGCGCTTGAGCGCATGAAATGGAAGGCTTAGCCGCCGGGGAGAAGCGTACTGAGCCCGCGTTGGCCGAACGTTGTGCGCCCCGTGTCCCCGAAATGGATGGTGACGCCGAGGGAGACGAAGTTGTCGTCGAGATTGCCGAAGGGGGAGCCGAGCTCGACGCGGCCATACTCCGCATTCAGGCTGGCGCGGTTGCTGAGCTGGTAGCTTGCCTTGGCAGAAACACGGCTGACGTCACGCGTGCCGGTAATCTCGAAACGGCCATAGTCGAGGCCGAGATCGATGCGTTCCGTGATGGATGCACTGGCTGAGATGCCGAAGGTTGCGGCGTCCCGGTCGTCGCCTTCGACGAATTTGGCTGCGTAGGTTTCGACGGTGAGGGGGCCGCTTCCGAGAGCAGCTTCAGTGCCGTAATAGCCCGCGCTTTGGTTGGAGACGCGTTCCGTGCCGACGAAAGCGCCGACGGAGAAAGTCTCGTTCAGATGTCGGATGCCGTGGACGGCGAGGTTGTAGGAGCCTGTGTCGGCCTCGTTGAACCGAAAGGTGTTGGCGTCGATCTGCAGGTTATAGCGGTCGTTGAGGCGATACTCCGCGCCCGCCGTGACACCGGATTTCCGGATGGTGTCGCGATCGGTGAATTCGGCATGGGCACCCGTCAGATAGCCCCCTGAGAAATCCATGGCTGAGAGTGGGAGCGCCAGGGCGGTTGCGCCGAGGGCGGAAAGGGCTAGGGTTTTGGTCCAGTTCAACGTCATTTCAATACCTCGCAATCAATAGCCCCAGCGAGGGTTTACGAAAAAATAATTAAAATTACCATTTAATATTAAGGGTTTGGTTAACAGTGTTAAAGTTAACCGGTTTACTTTTCTTAACGTTTTGAAAGGCGATTTTAAATCAGCGGTTTAGCAAGGCGAACCGCCCGGGACCGTTAAGCGCGAGCATGATGAAGCCGCCTGCGAGAGACCAATTCTTAACGAAGATCGTCATTTGCCAGGGATCGTCCGGCAGGTAATGGAAGATCGAGGTAAGTGCACAATATGCCGCGGCTGCGAGAGCCAGTGGGCGAGTGGCTATGCCAAGAAGTATTCCTGCGCCTGCAATCAGGTTAAATGCTAGTGCTGGCCAAATGAGCCACCCGGGAAAGCCTAGCCCGACCAGTAGGCCCAGAGCAGGGCCTGCATCGCCGAGCTTTTGAAAGCCACCCAGGACCAGAAGCATGGCAAGAAACGCCCGGCCGATTAGGGCCAGGGCGTCATTGATCATGCCTCAGGTGCCTCGTCTTCGGCCTCTTCACCTTGCTCGGCGATCCGCGCGACCGATGAAACCGTCTCGCCCTTGCCAGTGTCGAAGACCTTCACACCACCTGCGGAGCGGGAGCGGAAGGAAATGCCATCGACGGGGCAGCGAATGGATTGGCCTTTGGAGGTGGCGAGCATGATCTGGTCATCCATCTCCACTGGGAAGGAGGCGACGATATCGCCGGCCTTCATGGACATGGCTGCCACGCCCATGCCGCCGCGCCCGCGCACTGGGTAGTCGTGGCTTGAGCTGATTTTTCCGGAGCCTTCGGCGGTGATGGTCAGGATCAGATCTTCGGCGGCAGACATCTCCGCGTAGCGTTCCTGGCTGAAATTTGGATCGGCGGGCGCTTCATCCTCGCCATCCTCATCCGTCAGGCCTGCCATAGCGCGGCGCATCTTCAGATAGGCGGTGCGTTCTTCCGGCGTGGCCACAAAGTGACGGATCACGGACATGGAGACGACCTTTTGCCCGTCGCCCAGTTTGATGCCGCGCACGCCTGTCGAATTACGGCCCGCGAAGACGCGCACATCGGTTGTCGGGAATCGGATGGCGCGGCCTGCATTGGACATGAGCATGACATCGTCATTCTCGTCGCAGATACGAGCATTTACCAGCTCAACTCCCTCGGGCAGCTTCATTGCGATCTTGCCGTTGCGCATGACATTGGTGAAGTCGGACAGCGCGTTTCGGCGCACATCGCCTGCCGTGGTGGCAAAGACGATTTGCAGGTCGCCCCAGTCCTTTTCGTCCCGGTCAACCGGCATGATCGCAGCAATAGAGACACCTGCGGGGATGGGCAGAATGTTTACAATCGCCTTGCCTTTGGCTGTGCGTCCACCTTGCGGCAGGCGCCAGGTCTTGAGCTTGTAGACCATTCCGTCGGTCGTGAAGAACAACAGCTGTGTATGAGTGTTGGCCACGAAGAGCGTGGTGACCACGTCGTCTTCCTTGGTGGCCATGCCGCTGAGGCCCTTACCGCCACGACGTTGCGCGCGGAACTCAGCCAAAGGCGTGCGTTTGATCCAGCCGGTTTGCGTGACGGTGACGACGACATCCTCTTTCTCGATGAGGTCTTCGTCTTCCATATCGCCAGACCAATCGACGATCTCGGAGCGGCGGGGCACGGCGAAGAGTTCTTTTACCTCTTTCAGCTCGTTCGAGATGATCTCCATGATCCGCTCGCGGGAGCGGAGGATGGCGAGGTATTCTTTGATCTTGGCTGCGAGCTCTTCCAACTCATCCGTCACCTCTTTCACGCCGATTTGTGTGAGGCGTTGAAGGCGCAGATCGAGGATGGCGCGGGCCTGTGTCTCCGACAGGTTATAAGTGCCATCGTCATTGACCGTATGGGTCGGGTCGTCGATCAGCTTGATGTAATCCGCGATACTTGCCGCAGGCCAGGCGCGGGTCATCAAGCGGGAGCGCGCTTCTGCCGCGTCAGCGGAACTGCGGATGGTTTGAACAACCTCGTCAATATTGGTGACGGCCACGGCCAGACCGCAGAGAATATGCGAGCGTTCGCGCGCCTTGCGCAGCTCATAAGCGGTGCGGCGGGCGACGACCTCTTCCCGAAAGGACACGAAATTCGTGAGGAATGAGCGTAGGGTCAGCGTCTCAGGTTTGCCGCCATTCAGCGCTAGCATGTTGCACGGGAAAGACGTTTGCATCGGCGTAAAGCGGAAGAGCTGGTTCAGTACGACTTCGGCTGTGGCATCACGTTTCAGCTCAACCACGACGCGGACGCCGACGCGGTCGGATTCGTCCTGCACATGAGCAATGCCTTCGATCCGCTTCTCGCGTGCGGCCTCGGCAATCTTTTCGATCATCGTGGCCTTGTTCACCTGATAGGGTATTTCGTCGATGACGATGGCGTATCGGTCTTTGCGCAGTTCTTCGACATGGGTTTTGGAGCGGATGATGACAGAGCCGCGGCTTTCCGTATAGGCTTTGCGCGCGCCGGAGCGGCCCAGAATGATCCCGCCTGTCGGGAAGTCAGGGGCGGGGATGTAATCCATCAGTTGGATATCGTCGAGATCGGGCTGCTCGATCAGCGCCAGCGTCGCGTCGACCACTTCGCCCAGATTATGCGGCGGGATATTGGTGGCCATGCCGACCGCGATGCCGCCTGCGCCATTGACCAGCATATTGGGGAAGCGCGACGGCAGAACGGTGGGTTCCTGTTGTTTGCCGTCATAATTGTCCTGGAAATCGACCGTGTCTTTGTCGATATCAGCGAGGATGAAGCCCGCGGGCTTGTCCATCCGCACCTCAGTATAGCGCATGGCGGCGGGATTATCGCCATCCATCGAACCGAAATTGCCCTGACCATCGAGCAGAGGCAACGACATGGAGAAATCCTGCGCCATCCGCACTAGCGCGTCATAGATCGCGCCATCGCCATGCGGGTGGTATTGACCCATCACATCGCCGACGGGGCGGGCGGACTTGCGGTAAGACTTGTCATGCGTGTTGCCGGTCTCATGCATCGCATAGAGGATTCGGCGGTGCACGGGCTTCAACCCGTCACGCAAATCAGGAATTGCCCGCGAAATAATCACCGACATGGCGTAGTCGATGAAAGAGGTCTTCATCTCATCGGTGATGGAGACCTGCGGGCCGTCGTATTCCATACGAACGGGCGTGTTTTCGTCTTCGTTTTCAGGGGTTTCCGGCGTGTCGTTCACGTGAGGTCCGATCTTGTTCGTTGGCCGTCTATATTTTGTTGGTTTGAGTATAACCCAAGCTAGGTTTGGTGTGCAATGGGCGCGGATATACCTTTGTCACCCGCTGCAGGTGAGTGCTAACATCATGTTTTTGTTGATTTTTAAGTTTTCTGTGGTTGCATGGTGAAAGTTGATCCATGCGAGAGGTCATTATGACGACCAGTGAGACCGAGTTGATGCTGTCTGGGTACGGGCTGACGACAGCGGAAATGTATTACCGGATGCCCGATTTTCAAAACGTGCTGAACACCTATGTCTGGCAGGAGTATGACCTAGCGCCAGACTACCCAAAACTGTTCGAATTCATCGAGTTTTGGCAGGACAAGCTGGACGGGCCGCTGCATTCCGTCCGCTTCGCGCATCGCAAGATGATTGCCCCGGGGGAATGGCGGAACGTGACGGGGGAGTTTTTCCTCAATTAACGCGGCGGTGCGCCAGTGCTGCAATCAACCACAAGGCAGCGAGGGCGAGGGACAGGATCGCGTTCCAGCCGGCCATGGAGATGCCGATGAACTCCCAGGCGACCTCATCACAGCGGACCACGGGGGCGGCGAGAATGCGGTTCATCAGCTCGTCTACGCTGAGACCCGTGATGGAGCCGGAGGAGCAGCTGGCAGGCCCCTCCCACCACTGTTTTTCAACGCCGACATGATACATTCCTACGGCTGAGGTGGTGAGCGCGGCCAAGGCGCCGAGCCAGAGGATGAGGCGGTTTTTGAGCGCGAGGAAGGCCAAGCCGAGGGCGGCGGCCACCGCATGGGGGTAGCGCTGCCAGATGCACATTTTGCACGGCGCGTAGCCCAGATACTGGAACACAAACGCGCCTGCGAGCAGGGCGGCGGAGCCAGCGGCGGCGATATAGGCGAGGTGGATCGGTTTCATAGGAACCGCGTGGCGTAGAAGCCGCCGAATAGGAGCAGCAGGAAGACCGTGAAGACGAGGCCGAGGCGCTTTTCGATGAAGGTTTGGATCGGCGCGCCGTATTTCCACAAGAGCCCGGCGATAATGAAAAAGCGGATGCCGCGCGCGATGATCGAGGTCACTATGAAGGTGCCAAGCGGCATACCGGTCCAGCCGGACATGATGGTAATGACTTTGTAAGGGAAGGGCGTGATGCCCGCGCCGAGGACAGCCCAGAAGCCCAGATCGTTGAACCGGGTGTTGAACTCGGCCATGCGGTCAGCCTTGCCTAGGGCCTCCAAGATCGGCTGGCCCAGCCAGTCAAAGGCGAGGGCGCCGATGGCATAGCCCGCTAGCCCGCCCGCAACGGAAGAAAACAGGCACACGCCTGCAATGAGGAAAGCGCGGTGCGGGGCGGCGATAATCATCGGGATCATCATCAGATCAGGCGGGATCGGAAAGACGGAGCTTTCGATGAAAGACACGAAGGCCAGCGCCCATAAGGCGTTCGGATGCGCTGACAAAGACATCGTCCAGTCATAGAGGCGTTTAATCATTTGGCCTGCCCGGATTTTCTTTCTAGGCTATATGCATCGGGTGGCCTTCTTGGGCAAGACAAAGGAGTGCGTCATGAAGTGGCGGGGACGACGTGGCAGCAGCAATATCGAAGACCGGCGCGGGCGGCGTTCCTCAGGCAGGGGTGTTGGCAAGACAGGCGGGATCAGCGGGGTTGGTCTGATCTTGGTTCTGGTCATCGGATATTTCCTTGGGATAGACGTGACGCCACTGCTGCAAGGTCAGGGGCAATTCGGCGACTCTGGGCAAACGGTAAGCCAAGAGATCACGCCTGCCGATCAACGTGCGGGCGAGTTTGTCTCCGTCGTATTAGCTGACACAGAAGAGGTCTGGAGCGAGATTTTCGCCGAGCAAGTGGGCGAGCGCTACACCCCAGCCACATTGGTTCTGTTCAAAGGGGCGACGCAAAGCCCATGCGGCGGGGCGAGCGGTGCGTCAGGCCCGTTTTATTGCCCAGCGGACAAGAAAGCCTATTTGGACACTGATTTCTTTGTCACCATGGAACAACGTCTTGGCGCTGGCGGTGATTTCGCCGCCGCTTATGTGGTCGCTCACGAGGTCGCGCATCATGTTCAAAATGAGCTGGGGATCCTTAGCCAGGCCAACCACATTCGCCAGCAAGTGAGCCAAGCTGAAAGCAACGCGATTTCCGTGATGATTGAATTGCAGGCGGATTGCCTGTCAGGCGTCTGGACCCGCTATGCGCAGGCGCGGTTCAACTCGCTCGAACGTGGCGATCTGGGGGAGGCGCTGAATGCGGCGAAACAGATTGGCGATGATACCCTACAACGCAATGCCGGTCGCAGGCCAAACCCGCATACGTTTACCCATGGCACATCGGAGCAGCGGCAGCGTTGGTTCCAGCGTGGCTATGAAAACCCGCAGATCCAGACCTGCGACACGTTTGGGGCCGCGCGGCTTTAACCCATGATGCTTGCGGAAACAGCGCAGGCGCGCATCGGCGCAGCTCTCAATGCCTTGGCGCGGCTGTCCGCCTATTTTGGCGGGATTATCTTGCTGGCTTTGGCGCTTATGACCGTCGTCTCGGTCATCGGGCGCGCCTTTACCTTTGCCGGGCTGCGCCCCATCCGCGGGGACTTCGAGTTGGTCGAGGCGGGAACGGCCATAGCTGTTTTCATGTTTCTGCCTTGGTGCCAGATGCAACGTGGGCATGTGACCGTAGATTTGGTGGTGGGCCGCATGGGGCCACGCTTGCGCGCGTTCTGGGTCCTTCTCGGCGACGTTGCAATCGCGGTGATTGCGTCGATAATCTTGTGGCGGCTTTACCTGGGCTTTGGCGAAAAATTCCCTTTTCTTGAACAGCCTTTGCGTGATGCTTTGTCGATGGGATACAAACCGTTCTTCCCGGAGACCAGCTACGAGCTTCAATTCCCGATTTGGGTGCCTTTTGCCTTCGCGACGCTTGGCGCGGCGCTTTTTGCGCTGACAAGCCTTTATTCGGTTTGGCGCAGCTGGAATGAGATGGCACGCGGATGACGGGGCTAGAACTGGCGCTTTCGGGCTTTGGCCTTATGCTGCTTGCCATTTTTCTGCGCATGCCGATTGGGGCTGCGATGTTTTTGACGGGGTTTGTTGGGACCTGGGTGGTTCTGGGCCGACCTTCAGCCGTGCTGTCCCAGATGAAAACGCTGACCTATGACACGTTTTCGAGCTACTCGCTCAGTATTATTCCGCTGTTTTTGCTCATGGGGCAGTTTGCGACCAAATCTGGCATGAGCCAGGCCTTATTCAACGCAGCCTCAGAGTGGCTCGGGCATAGGCGCGGCGGGGTTGCAATGGCGTCGGTCGGGGCTTGTGCCGGGTTTGGCGCGGTTTGCGGATCGTCACTGGCGACGGCCTCGACCATGGGGCAAGTGGCTTTGCCCGAGATGCGCAAACGGGGGTATTCCGACGCGCTCAGCACCGGCGTTTTGGCGGCGGGCGGCACGCTCGGCATCTTGATCCCGCCTTCGGTGATCTTGGTGCTTTATGCGATCCTGACCGAGCAGAATATCGTGAAGATGTTTTTGGCAGCTTTAATCCCGGGGCTGCTGGCGGCTTTGGGTTATATGCTAACGGTCGCGATTTATGTACGAGTGCGGCCTGGATCCGGGCCGGTCTCCGAACGCGCACCCCTGTCGCGACGGATGCGAGCGCTTTGGCAGACCTGGCCCGTGATATTGATTTTTGGCGTGGTGATGGGCGGCATCATCGGCGATTGGAACTGGGCGCGGCCGGGTGTGCAAGCGCTGTTCACGCCCACGGAAGGCGCGGCGGTTGGCGCGGTGATCACCGGGCTTTATGGCGCGGCCACGGGCGGTTTGAACTGGCAAGGGTTGAAAGAGGCGGTGTTGGAGACGGCTCAAGCCTCCGCCATGATCTTCTTCATCTTGTTCGGTGCGCAGGTCTTCAACTCGTTCCTCGCCTTCACGCAAGCGCCACAAGCGCTGGCGGAGTGGGTGTTGATGCTGGAGCTCGCACCGATGCTTGTGCTTCTGGGGATGCTGGCCTGCTATCTGGTTTTTGGCTGCGTAATGGACTCGCTGTCGATGATCTTGCTGACAGTACCCGTCTTCTTCCCGATCATCGAGGCTTTAGAGTTTGGCATGAGCCCGGAGGAGGTGGCGATCTGGTTCGGCATCCTCGCGCTGATCGTAGTGGAAGTCGGACTGATCACCCCACCGGTGGGGCTGAACCTGTTCATCATCAACCGGGTCGAAGCCGACATCCCGATGAGCGCGACCTACAAAGGCGTTTTGCCTTTTGTGGCTTCTGATTTGCTGCGCGTGGCGCTTCTGGTGGCGTTTCCGGGCCTGTCGCTCTGGCTTGTGGGGCTCGCCTTTTAGCCGTCGAGCATGGCCTCGATCGGTCCGATGATCTTAGCGCTTGTTGGTTTGGTGCCGGAGCGCCAGGTGCCAGCAACCGTGCCATCAGGGGCAATCAGGATTTTGTTGAAGTTCCAATTGGGCACGAAACCGGTTTCTTCGCGCACCCATTTGTAGAAGGGATGAGCATTGCGGCCGCGCACATCGGTCAGGTCCGCCATGGGCAGGTCGAGGGAAAAGTTCACCGCGCAGAATTCCTTGACCTGCTTCGCCGTGGCAAGCTCCTGTCGGAAGCTGTTGGAGGGGACGGTGAGCACCACGAGCCCTTTGTCGCGATAGGCGTCATAAAGCTCCTGCAACCCGTCATATTGATAGGTGAACCCGCAGCGTGAGGCGGTGTTGACGACTAGCACCGGCTGTCCGCGCCAGGCGTCGAGCGGCAGCTCCGCGCCCTCGATGGAGCTGAATGTAAACGCCCCGAGCGGCATGGCTGCGGTTGATAGTATGAAGGCGGACATCAAAAGGCTGCGCATGTTCATTCTCCCTTTGGTATGGATACGTGGGATTATGCCATTTGGTTTGCCGCTGCGGTGAAGAAATCTGGATTGACGCTGCGGGCCGGCAAGGCTACACCGCCGCTATCCCGCGCACCGGCTACCACGGTGCGCCTTTGACGGGCCCGAGTGGTGGAATGGTAGACACGACGGATTCAAAATCCGTTGCCGCGAGGCGTGCCGGTTCAAGTCCGGCCTCGGGTACCAAGCCTTCCAGTCCTGAATTGTGTGTACAATAGTGCGGTTTAGGCGTCCTTGTTTCGGATGATCGTTGTTATCGATCGGGTTGGTCAGACGCTTCAATAGGGCGCCGAGGCGTGAAATTTGTGCTCGATTCGAGCCGATTTTCCGTGAAGTCGGGACAGTGAAATTGATACGTTGCAATTGTCCTCGAAATCACACCAAGCGTGACGAAAGTTAGGCAAGTTTCAAGATTTTTGCGAAAGGCCGTTTCAGGTGCCGTGTTGAGGCGCGACACACCTTTCATGTGCCGACCCTTGGTCGATAGAAACAATGATTAAAATTTTTCGAAAACCTAGTGAAAAATGGCGAAAGCGTTGGAAACAATGATGCTGGACGTGTGCACATTTGGCTGGCTAGAACGCTCGAAAATCGGCCAAAAACAAAGCAAAATAACGGAACCGTGAAGCAGCGATTTTTCCATAATTTCGCCTTTTTTCGAAATTTTCGGATGAAATCCCCTTTGTTTGGTTTGGGCGAAAGCTTACTTTCGTCTCACACCCGACTGGGGGGTGAACATATGGCTTGGGGCGGCCGCACGTGAGAATTCTGCGGTTTGCAGAAAAGTGAAGTGCTATGGCGCGGGGTCTGTGTGAACCCAATGCCGACGGCTAGTTTAGCCGGGTCGCTTTTCTTAAAAACCGGTCAAGTCCAGGCTCCTCATGCGCGGTCCGATATCCGGCCTGCTGTTCGTCTTGGGTGTTGGTTAGCGAGGATCCGGGTAATGGTTCTGTGTAGCGTAGTGAGTTTGCTCTTGATCGCCTGTGTAGCGGCGATGGCGCATGCGGCTTTTTGCTCCCAGCAAAAGGCGCATGCGCACCGAGCGGTTATTGTGTCATGTGAGGACATCACGTGACGAATATACTTCTGACATTCAGCGCACTTGACGCTGGCGACCTCGTTGCCAGCCAGTTTGAAGCGCAGGGCGTTAAAATATCGACGCTCAACCCGCACACGCCCGCGATAGTGTTTGATACCTCCCATCCAACAGGGGGCGACACGGATCTGGCAAGCTCGTCCTTGGGGAATGTGCTTATCCTGTCTGAGGACGGAGATCGCAACGATCCGGACGACAATGCGGGCGGCGGGACTTTCGTGTTTGACTTTGCGGCACCGACGCGCGTGCTGAATTTCGAAACGCTCGATATTGAAGAGAGGGGCGGGGAAGTTCGGCTTTTCGATGCGCATGGTGCGTTGATCAAGACAGTCCCCATTGAGCCTGCCGGCGACAACCAGCAGGGTTTCGTCAATCTGTTCATCGACGATGTCGCGCGGATGGAGGTCGAATTGGCGGGCTCCGGCGCAATCGACAACATCTGTTTTGCAAAACCAATCCTTGGCGACGGCATTGTTGAAGGCAGCAATGAAGCCGAGCTGATTGACGCGGCCTATCTTGGCGACCCTGAAGGCGACCGCGTAGATGCCGATGATGCAATCTTGCCGGGTCAAAGCGGCGATGAGGATATTATCGATTCCTTTGGCGGGGATGACACCATTCGGGCGGGAGCCGCGGATGACAGCGTTTTTGCAGGTTCTGGCGGCGACGATGTAAAGGGCGGTGCCGGTAACGACACCATCTACGGCGATAGCAACTACGCAGGCCCAGGGGCCGGGCGCAGCGTGCGCGAAAGCTTAAAATGGTCGGAAAATCGCAGCGATATTTCCGGGTTCACGCAAGATACTGGCGCGGTCGAGGTGACCTTCGCAACCCTTGTTCAAGATGGCGGGTCGCGAACCGGGTTTTCGTCAAATCGTCAAAATATCGATGCGCTTGAGGCGGGCGACGAGGCGATCAATGCGCGCAGCGCGCTGGTCTCGGTCACCAATGGTCAAGGCAGTGACACGGCCTACGCGTTGGATTTTTCGGACCCTGTCGAGAACCTGTCTTTCCGGATCAATGACATTGACGGGGACGGCGTTGTTTCGGTGCGCGCATTTGATGCGGATGGGAACGCGGTCGAGTTGACTTTGACAGGTGGCGACAGGCTGCTGCTGCTCGACAATGATGCAGTCTCTGGCGTTGAGACCGCCGATAGCACGGGCGGATATGACCGTCCAAGTTCTGACGACTATTCGGCGCTTGTCGAAATCCCTGGCCCGCTGTCCCGGATCGAGATCAACCATGTGCAAGATGGCCCAAATAATACGGGCGTCTTTTTCACGGATGTGTTTTTTGACGTGCCTCTCTTTGACGATGGCCTGCCCGGCAATGACCGCCTTGATGGCGGCGCCGGCGATGACGTCATTTTTGGCGAAGGCGGTGACGACACGATCCTTGGCGGCGCTGGCGCGGATGAGATTACCGGCGGTGCCGGGGCGGATACGCAGTTCGGTGACGACGACGCCGATAGCTTCTTTGTACGGGAAGCCAGCGACGGCTTTGGGGATGTCATAGACGGCGGGACCGGCGGCGATGATCGCGATACGCTCGATCTTACCGGTGCCGGACCTTTGCGGATCGTTGACCAAACCGTGGATGCGGATGGCGATTCCACATCTGGCCGGGTCGAGTTTCTCGACAGCATTGACGGCGCCGTCATCGGAACACTGGATTTTAAGGAGATAGAGACACTCGTGCCCTGTTTTACACCTGGAACTACTATTGCCACCCCACATGGGGAAGTCCTGATCGAAGAGCTGGAGGTCGGCGACAAGGTGATCACCCGCGACAACGGCATTCAGGAGGTTCGCTGGGTCGGATCAAAGCATATGGATGCGCGCATGTTGCAGCAGAACCCGCATTTGCAGCCTATTTTGATCGCCAAGGAATCGCTCGGCAATGGCTTGCCCGAGCGCGATATGCTGGTCAGCCCCAATCACCGTGTGCTGGTGAACAATGACCGCGTGAGCCTGTATTTTGAAGAAAATGAGGTTCTGGTCGCAGCGAAATTCCTCGAAAACCCGTCATGCGGGGTTCATACGATTCAATCCATGGGCACCAACTACATCCATTTCATGTGCGACAACCATGAGGTCGTTCTGACCAATGGCAGCTGGACGGAGAGTTTTCAGCCGGGGGACCACTCCTTGCGCGCTGTCGGCAATGCACAGCGTAATGAGATTTTTGAGCTTTTTCCGGAGCTCCGTGGTGTACAGGGCCGAAAGGCCTATGCCTCGGCCAGATTGTCGCTGAAAAAGCATGAAGCACAGATGTTGTTTCGATAGGTGACCAAGCCTCTCGGCAAAAATGCGCGAAACCGTCTTGAGCGATCACGCGGTTCGATGCTCATCTAGCAACAGGTTGATTTTCTGAGGCTTTCGGGGCGAAAAATCTGCAGACTTAATGTGAATGTTAATTCTTTCTTAAGTTAATCCGAACCATCCAGAGCGTTTTAGAGGAATGCCTGGGATAGGGTGCAGATGGCCGATATTGATGGCTCTGAGGGCAATGACAGTCTTTCGGGCACCGAGACTGCCGATACGATCACGGGAAACGGTGGCGATGACGCGATTTCTGCCGCGGGCGGGAATGATCTGGTCTACGGCGATTATGGCCCGGATGGCGCGCCGGGTCGCAGTGCGTCCCCCCTTTCGCTACGCGCCTCTGAAGCGCGCAATGAGACGGCGGATGGCCGCCAGGTTGATTACTATGAAGCGGCGGAGTTGGAGGATGGGACGCCCATCTTCGTGCGTGTCTCGATCCTGTCGAAGTCGAATGAGGCGCTGAGCGTCGATCTGACGGGCGGCGGCGGGCGCGAAATTCTGCTGAACGGCAATTTTAATGCAGCGATGCGCGGCGAGACCGTGGATATTCGGCTCGCCTTTTTCAATCAGGAAACGGGTGAGCCGCTTGCGTTGAACACTGTCGCCACGTTTGGTGATCTGGACCTCGTGCCCGGCGGCCAGGAGGCCGTGAGCATCGACAAAAACTTTCTCAGTTCCTTCGCGACAACCGCTGACAGCACGCTGACCATTTCTGAAGAAGCGGATGCGGTGACAGCTTCGGGCGGGGTCAATGGCGATCCGGAGGATCAGGACAATTGGTTCTCGGTACAGTTGAGCAACCAGAATTTCATCGACATCACCCTGACGTCACGGGCGGATTGGTCGGGCTACACGCTGAATGGCGATCTGATTGATGACCCGGTCATCGTGCCCACATCGCCTGGGAATGACTTCATCGATGGCGGGGCGGGCAATGATCGGCTGTTTGGGGAGGAGGGCGACGATTTCATAGATGGCGGGACCGGCCGGGACCGGATTGATGGAGGCACGGGCGACGACACGCTTTTTGGGGGTGCCGGCAATGATCGGCTGCTTGGGCGTGAAGGCGATGACCTGCTTGTGGGCGGCGCCGGGCGCGACCGCATGTTTGGCGGGGACGGGCGCGACACGTTCGTTCAGGAAGGGGCGGCGGACAGCAACCGTGACCTGGTCGATGGCGGGTCGGGGGGCGATGATTTTGATACGCTGCTTTTGCAAGGGCTTGGACCCTTCCGGCTGGTTGATCTGCGCGATGATGCCGATGGCAACAGCCAATCGGGACGGGTGGAGCTGCTGGGGCAGGAGGGCGAGGTCGTTGGTGGCTTTGAGTTTCGCGAGATCGAGCGCATTGTGCCTTGTTTCACCTCGGGCACTCTGATTGCCACGCCGCAAGGCGAACGTCCCATCGATGCGCTGCGTGAAGGCGATCGGGTGATCACCCGCGACAACGGGATACAGGAGATCCGTTGGATTGGACAGAAACGGCTGGCTGACACGCGGTCATTGCCGCATCTGCGGCCGGTTTGCATCGCGGCCGGGGCTTTGGGAAAGGGGCTGCCGGAGCGGGATATGCAGCTCTCCCCCAACCACCGGGTGTTTTTGATGGACGATCAGGTCCAGCTGCATTTTGATGAGCCGGAGGTCCTGTCAGCGGCGAAACATCTCCTCGGACGGGAGGGGATCACGCGGGGGCGCGCGGGTGCAGTGACTTACTGGCACCTGCTTTTTGACCGGCATGAGGTGATCCTGTCAGACGGCGCATGGACCGAGAGTTTCCAGCCGGGCGACTACACACTCAAAGGCATGGACGCCGCGCAACGCGCCGAGCTTTTCAACCTGTTTCCGCAATTGGCCAGCCGGTCAGGCATTGGCGGGTTCGAGGCGGCTCGGATGACGTTGAAGCGCTATGAAGCGGAAATGCTGCGCGGGTGAACCAGCGTTGCGGTTTCGAGTATTTTTGATCAAATGGATATGCAATGGCGCGCCTTACACGTGCCGCCCGCGCCAGGCTGCCCAGGCCTCAGGTGTGTCGAGATCGAGAATTGCGTTGTCGCCCGGTATTTCGATCAACTGCACTTCTTCTTGATGACGTTTCAAAACGCTGCGCGCCCCTGTGTCACCTGACAGATCTTTGAGTTCGATGACATGTTTTTGCGGGAAAAGTACCGGATGGCCGGGCTGGCCGTCTGGAGTGGCGCCGCGCAAAATGGCTTCGGGTATTCTCCCATGCGCCGTCAGGAAGGTTTGGATGTCCGAGGCCGTTAAGCCAGGCATGTCTGCGGGCAGGATCAGAGCCGCCGTGCAATCGGTGCGTATGGCTTTCGCACCCTCGGCGATTGAAGACCCCATCCCGTCATCAGGCGCACGCGCATCGAGCAGTGTGAGATCGTTGTGTTGATTAATCGCCGCGCGGCGGGCAGGGCGGTCGTCGCGCAACACGACGATGATCTCTGCTAATCCGGCTTCCTTCAAACATGTGATGCGGTCCGCAATCAATGGCTGACCGCGCACCTCCTCCATCAGCTTGTCGCGCCCCTTCATCCGAGAGGAGCTGCCCGC
The DNA here is from genome assembly GCA_026710325.1 of Litoreibacter sp. Taxonomy (GTDB): domain Bacteria; phylum Pseudomonadota; class Alphaproteobacteria; order Rhodobacterales; family Rhodobacteraceae; genus Litoreibacter. The sequence goes on from JAPORH010000052.1 coordinate 24,398, forward strand.
TGCCAGCAGGAGGGCCGCGACTGAGCTCAATGCAAACTCGTTTTTGAGAATACGTTGATCAACACGATACCCGCGATGATCAGCCCGAGACCAATCACGGCGGGCAGATCAAGCGTTTGACCGAAGTAGAAATAGCCGATCAGTGCGATGAGGATGATCCCAAAGCCCGACCAAAGCGCATACATCAGCCCGACAGGCATGTATTTGAGCGTCAGCGCCAGCAGGTAAAAAGAGATCGCATAGGCGACAACAACAAGGACCGAGGGCCAAAGCCGTGTGAATTGCTGGCTGGCTTGCAATGCTGTCGTACCGATCGTTTCCGCTATGACAGCTGCGATGAGGTAGATGAAATGCTTGGGCATAGGAGCGTCCGTGTTTTAGACACTCTCAACCCCGGCTCTAGAAATTGGAAGACCAATTTCGACGATTTTGAAACAGCGAGTGTGAGTAAATTTACCGCCCGATATAGCGGTCCTTGCGGTGGTTCACGCCGACGATGACATTGACCACAAACGCCCCGAGCAGGGAAAGGGCCGCGATTTTCCAATCGAGCAGGGCGAAGGCAACAGCGAAAAGTGCGGCGTCGAAGCCCAGTTGCACCCAGCCAGCCTGAATGCCCACACGTTCTTGCAGGAAGAGTGCTAGGACGCCAACGCCGCCCAAGCTCGCACCGTGGCGGAAGAGAACAATCAGGCCAATGCCGATCATAGCCCCTGCGAGGAGTGCGCCGAAGATGATGTTCAGTTCTGCAATGACAAAGACGTTCGGGAATAGTTCCGACATTGCCGATACCATACCAACCGCGATGAAGCTTTTGAGTGTGAATCGCAGACCCATTTGGATCAGGCCAAGCACATAGAAGGGTAGGTTCAATAAGAAGAACCATAGGCCAAAAGTGAGCTCAGTCTGGTAAGCTAGTAGCACGCCGAGCCCTGCGGTCTGCCCGGTGATCAACTCGACATGGGTTAGAAACTGTACGCCGACTGCACAAAGCGCGGTGCCCAGCAGGAAGGCCAATGCGTCCTCCCACAGGGCGTGTTCAGTCGGGGTGTGCGGTTCGTTGGACATAGCTCACATGAAAAAGGCCGAGGCGTTGCCCCGGCCCATATCAGCGATTTCTTTGAAATCACATGGCTTTGTTGAGGTTCTCGTCGATCTTCTCGAGAAAGCCCTCGGTGGTGAGCCAGCTTTGATCCGGGCCGACGAGAAGTGCAAGGTCCTTAGTCATGAACCCGCTTTCCACCGTGTCGACCACGACTTTTTCCAGCGTGTCGGCAAAGGACATGAGCCGTTCGTTTCTGTCGAGTTTGGCTCGGTGCTTCAATCCGCCGGTCCAGGCGTAGATGGAGGCGATGGAGTTTGTCGATGTCGCCTCGCCGCGTTGGTGCTGGCGGTAGTGGCGGGTGACGGTGCCATGTGCCGCCTCCGACTCGACGATTTTGCCGTCGGGCGTCATCAGCTGCGATGCCATAAGCCCGAGCGAGCCAAACCCTTGTGCGACCGTGTCGGACTGCACGTCGCCATCGTAGTTCTTACAGGCCCAGACGAAGCCGCCGGACCATTTCATAGCTGAGGCCACCATGTCGTCGATCAGGCGGTGTTGATACTCGATCCCGGCCTCTTCGAACTTGTCTTTGAACTCTTCGTCAAAGACCTTTTGGAACAAGATCATGAATTGGCCGTCATACTGCTTTAGGATCGTATTTTTGGTCGACAGATAGACCGGCCAGCCAAGGTTGAGCCCGTAATTGAACGTGGCGCGCGCGAAATCGATGATCGAGTCGTCGAGATTGTACATCCCCATATATACGCCGGAGGAGGGGGCCTTGTAGACCTCGTGCTCGATCACCTCCCCATCATCACCCACGAACTTCATGGTGAGCGTACCGGGTCCAGGAAATCTCATGTCGGTGGCTTTGTATTGGTCGCCGAAGGCATGACGCCCGATGACAATGGGCTGGGTCCATCCGGGGACGAGGCGGGGTACGTTTTTGCAGATGATGGGCTGGCGGAAGACGACGCCGCCAAGGATGTTGCGGATGGTCCCGTTGGGGGAGCGCCACATCTCTTTCAGTCCGAATTCTTCGACACGGCCCTCATCAGCGGTGATGGTTGCGCATTTGACGGCGACGCCGACCTCTTTGGTCTTTTCGGCCGCGTCGATGGTGATTTGGTCGTTGGTCTCGTCGCGGGATTGGATTGAAAGGTCGTAGTACAGCAGGTCAATGTCGAGATAAGGCAGGATCAGCTTATCTTTGATGAACTGCCACATGATGCGGGTCATCTCATCGCCATCCATCTCGACGATGGGGTTTTCTACCTTGATCTTTGACATGGGGTCCTCCGGCTACGGTGTGGATTCTCCTCGCGTCATAGACCACAGGACTCGCTGAGGGAAGGCGGCATGCAAAGGTATGCGGAGAGAACTGCGGAGAATTAAGCTAAAGCGCGGTAGGACCGGTTGCCATAAAGGAGCGGCGCGCCTTCGGCGTAGCGCAGCGCGCGGACTTGACCGATCATGACGTGATGTGTGCCGATCCGCTCATGGCTTTTGAGCGTGCAGTCGAAGCTGGCGAGCGCGGAGGCCAAAGCCGGGGCGCCGGTGCTCAGTGCCTCAAACTGGCCTGCTGAGAATTTGTCTTCCCCGGGCGGCGTGCTGCGGGAGGCGAAGACATTTGCAATCTCCTGCTGCGCCTGGCCAAGCACATTAACGCAGAAGCAGTCATTTTCGAGGATTTTGGCGGTGGCTGATGCCTCGTGATGCAAGCAAACGAGCAGGGTGGGCGCATCGCCATCGGCTGACACGCTGGACATGGCCGAGACGGTCGCGCCGGCGCGGCCTGCCTCACCATCTGTCGTTACAATAGTAACTGTGGAGACGAGCGTACTCATCGCGTCGATAAAGTCGGTTTTCAGTTGCGTCTCAGGCATGGGCCCTCCTTGCCCGTGAGCTAGCCCGAGCGCAAGGCTTGCCAAGCGGTTTCGGCTGCCACATGGTGCGCAACATGACACAAGCCATCAATGACCTTGCAGCGCTAGATCAAGCGCATAGCCTACATCCCTGGACCCATTTCGACAGCTTCCAGGCTGAAGCGCCTTTGGTTATTGAGCGCGGGGAAGGGTGCCTGCTTTGGGATCGGGACGGACGCGAATATTTAGACGCGGTTGGCGGGCTGTGGTGTACCAATATCGGGCTGGGCCGAAAAGAAATGGCTGAGGCCATTGCCGTGCAAGCTGAGAAGCTCGCTTTTTCGAACAGTTTTGTGGACATGACCCACGGACCCGCTGCGCTTTTGGCCGCTAAACTGGCCGAGATCGCGCCCGGGGATTTGAACCGCGTGCACTTTACCACGGGAGGCTCGACTGCCATTGATAGCGCTTACCGCATGGCAGTTTACTACCATCGCTGCCGTGGCGATCTGGAGCGCACACATGTGATTGCGCGCGATGACAGCTACCATGGGTCCACCTTCGCCAGTATTTCGATCGGCAAGCGTTCTGGCGACAAGGTTCCGGAGTTTCATTACAAATCTGAAGGTATCCACCACCTTTCCACGCCAAACACGTATCGTGCGCCAGATGGAATGAACGAAGACGCGTTTCGCGATCATCTCGTGTCTGAGTTTGAAGCTAAGATCAAAGAGGTTGGTGCCGAACGTATTGCAGCTTTTTTTGCCGAGCCCATTCAAGCCTCTGGTGGCGTGATTATGCCGCCAGAGGGGTATCTGGCCGCAATGGCGCGGGTTTGCCGGAACCATGGCATTTTGTTCATTGCCGACGAGGTCGTGACAGGCTTCGGGCGGTTGGGCGAGTGGTTTGCGGCCAAGGATGTGTTTGGAGCGCAGCCTGACATAATCTGCTGCGCTAAGGGGTTGAGCTCTGGCTATCAACCGATTGGCGCCGTTATCTTTTCTGATAAAATATATGAAGCAATGCAGGGTGACCGCTGGTATGCATCGGGGTTCACTTACTCGGGCCATCCGGTCGCCTGCGCCGCGGCTTTAAAAAACATAGAGATCATCGAACGCGAAGACCTATTGGCGCATAGCGCGTGCGTCGGCGTTTACTTCCAGGGACGGTTACGAGAGCTTAGCGATTTGCCATTCGTAGGTTCGGTGCGCGGCAAAGGCCTGATAGCTTGCGTGGAGAATGTTGCTGACAAAGCGACGAAAGCCCTGTTGCCCGACGAGGTCGATGTTGGAAAACGTGTATCGAACGCGGCAGAAAAGCGAGGCTTGATGGTGCGCCCGATTGGGCATCTCAACGTTATGTCACCGCCATTGGTGATTTCTGAGGCGCAGGTGGATTTCGTGGTGGAGACGCTTGGAGCTGCCATTTCTGAAGTGGCAGATGAACTCACTCGTGATGGTGTAAAAGGGGGCTGACATGGCTTTGTCAGATGCGAAATCGAATGTGGACGACGCGGTCACGCGCGAAGGCAATCGGGGCATGTCTTTTGAGAACGCTTTTGGCGGGGTCACTTCTTTCCTGCGTCGAACCTATACGAAGGACCTGACCGGAGTTGATTTGGCGGTAACAGGTGTACCGTTTGACCAAGCGGTCACCCACAGGCCCGGGACCCGGTTTGGACCACGCGCCATTCGGGAGGCTTCATCGCTGCAGGCGATGGACCCACCTTACGGGTGGGACATCAACCCGATGGAGGAATATAACGTTATCGACTATGGCGATTTAGCGTTTGATTACGCGGATATACCGAGCTTTCCTCAAGCTCTGACGGATCACATCTCGACGATCCTGAATGCAGGCGCCGGATCACTGGTCTTTGGCGGCGATCACTATATCAGCTTCCCGATCCTGCGTGCCTATGTCGCAAAGTTTGGGCCTCTGAGCTTGCTACAGTTCGATGCCCATTCAGATACCTGGCCTGATGATGATATGGCGCGCGTCGACCATGGCACGATGTTTTATAAAGCGGTAAAAGAAGGGTTGATCGACCCAGCACGCTCCGTCCAAGTCGGCATCCGCGCCGTGTGCGAAGACTACATGGGTGTAAGTGTCATCGACGCACCCGAAGTGCATGAGATTGGGCCGGTTAAGGTGGTCGAGAAGATAAAATCAATCATCGGCGATCATCAGACTTATCTGACTTTCGACATTGATTGCCTCGATCCTGCGTTTGCCCCCGGAACTGGGACGCCCGTCTCGGGCGGTCTCAGCTCGGCGCAAGCCTTCGCGATCCTGCGCGGGCTGAAAGGATTGAACATGGTCGGCGGCGACGTGGTCGAAGTCTCCCCCCCATATGACACAACTGGGGCGACCGCGATTGCGGGCGCGCATGTTGCCAATGAGCTCATGTGCCTTTACTGCGCCAACCTGTCATAAATTCGAAACCCAATTGTCATATCCAAAGCCGGTATGAAACGCAGGGCTTAAGCCATGAGCAAAGCAGCGACGCGCGAAATCAGTTACGCACATTCAGCCAAGACGCGCGCAGGCCGCGCCGTAATCCGGACGATGGAAAACTCTACGGGCCGCATCAAACTGATCCGTCAAGCAAAGGGCTATGAGCGGGAGGTCGCGGCTGGCGCGGATTTTTGGAACGTTATGACCCAGCGGTATGGGCTGTCTCTCGATATTGTCGGCGGTAGCCTCGACAATATTCCCAAGGAAGGGCCACTGCTGACCATCGCCAACCATCCTTATGGCATTCTGGACGGGCTCATGATGGGACATATTCTCAGCCAGACGCGCGGCGATTTTCGCATTTTGGCGCATAGGGTGTTCCGTAAGGCCGAGGATATTAACCGCGTTATCCTGCCTGTCAGCTTTGACGAGACGAAGGAGGCCGTCGCCCAAAACCTTGCGACCCGCAAAGCAGCGCTTAATTACATGAAAGAGGGCGGTGCGATCGGTATTTTCCCAGGCGGGACCGTGTCGACATCTGCAAAGCTTTTCGGCGCTCCGCTTGATCCCGGATGGCGGAGTTTTACGGCCAAGCTGGTCTCCAAATCCGATGCGGCAGTTGTGCCAATTTACTTTGACGGGGCCAATTCCCGCCTGTTCCAAATTGCAAGCCATGCGCATGCGACGTTGCGGATGGGGCTGTTGATCAATTAATTCAAGCGAAAGGCCGGAAAGCCAGTTCGTATTGTCATTGGAGACCCAATTTCGCGGTCCGAGCTTCAAAAATACCAGCGCGACCCAAAAGGAATGATGGATTTCCTGCGACAGTCCACCTATGACCTGTCCCCAACTCCGATTGCGCCGGCCAACCAGCCGGTGCCGCACGGGTTCGAATTTGAGGATAAGCATAAAAGGGCTGCACATGGCGGTCGGCATCTTTGACAGCGGATTGGGCGGTCTGACCGTCTATAACCAGATCGCGCAGGACCTGCCCGAGCTGCCAGTGTGCTATTTTGCCGACAGCGCCAACACGCCTTATGGAACGCGTACGGCTGACAACATCTATGAACTGACCACCGCCGCTGTTGGTGCGATGTTTGATCGTGGGTGCAACTTAGTAATTCTTGCCTGCAACACCGCCTCAGCCGCTGCGCTTCGGCGCATGCAGGAGCATTGGGTGCCGCGCGACAAGCGGGTGCTTGGCGTGTTCGTGCCGATGATCGAAGCGCTGACCGAGCGGAAATGGGGCGATAACTCCCCGCCGCGCGAAGTGGATGTGAAACATGTGGCGTTGTTCGCGACGCCCGCGACCGTGTCCAGTAGGGCCTTTCAAAGGGAATTGGCGTTTAGAGCGATCGGTGTCGATGTGGAGGCACAACCTTGTGGCGGGCTGGTCGATGCGCTGGAAGACGGGGACGAAATGCTGGCCGAAGCACTCGTGCGGTCTCATGTAGATGCTTTGAAGCGCAGGATGCCACATCCGCAAGCTGCGATCCTAGGCTGCACGCATTACCCGCTGATGGAGAAGGCCTTTCAGGAGGCTCTTGGTGACGATGTGAAGGTCTTTAGCCAAGCAAACCTGGTCTCTGCCAGCCTTGAAGATTATCTAATACGACACCCTGATATGCGTGGCGACGGGAAAGAGACCCGGTTCCTGACCACTGGTGACCCGCGACAAGTCACAGACCGTGCGACACAGTTCTTGCGACGAAAGATCGAGTTTGAAGCGGCCTGATTGCCGCCCGCCTGTCTTTCTTCTAAACCCACATGAAATTTACGTTCGGAGTCTGTCATGACCCATAAAATCGCTATCCTTGGTGCGTCCGGCTATACCGGCGCAGAGCTCATCCGGCTGATCGCCACCCATCCCTTTATGACCATCGCGGCCCTGTCGGCTGATCGTAAGGCGGGAATGCAAATGGCTGATGTGTTCCCGCATCTGCGTCATTTGGACCTGCCTACGCTTGTTAAGATCGATGAGATCGATTTTGCGGGCATCGATCTTTGCTTCTGCGCTTTGCCGCACAAAACCTCGCAAGAGGTGATTTCAAAGCTGCCATCTGACTTGAAGATCGTTGATCTGTCAGCTGACTTTCGGCTGCGTGACCCAGAAGAATATGCCAAATGGTACGGCAATCCACATAGCGCGTTGGAGCAGCAGAAAGAAGCTGTTTACGGCCTGACGGAATTTTACCGGGACGACATTAAGTCCGCACGTTTGGTTGCAGGGACGGGTTGTAATGCGGCGACGGGACAATACGCGCTGCGGCCCTTGATCGAATGCGGGCTCATTGACCTAGATGAGATCATTATTGATCTGAAAACCGGTGTGTCAGGTGCTGGGCGTTCTTTGAAAGAGAACTTGCTCCATGCCGAATTGTCTGAGGGCGCACACCCTTACGCGGTTGGAGGCACTCACCGGCATCTTGGCGAGTTTGATCAGGAGTTCAGCGCGATCGCGGGGCGGCCCGTGGAGGTACAATTCACGCCGCATTTGTTGCCCTCTAACCGTGGGATCGTCGCGACGGTCTATGTGAAAGGCGATGCGGAGACCATTCAGGGCGCGTTTGAAGCGGCTTATGCCGACGAGCCTTTCATCGAGGTTCTGCCTATGGGCGGAGTGCCTTCGACCCGACATATCAGGGGCTCGAATTTCGTACATCTGAGCGTAGTGCCAGACCGGATCGAAGGGCGAGCGATCATCATCTGCGCGCTTGATAATCTGACGAAAGGTTCATCGGGACAAGCATTGCAAAATGCCAATCTGATGTTAGGTGAGGATGAGAGTGCGGGGCTCATGCTCGCCCCGATTTTCCCGTAAGAGGAGCGCCATGCGCGGGCTTAAAAAACAACGTCGGATCCAGATTATTGCCATGGCCGTGGTGGGCTTGATCATCGCCTCGGTCACCATTGGCTATGCGTTGCGCGACGGTATCAACTTTTTCTATTCGCCCACTCAGGTTGTTGAAAACCCGCCCTCTGAGAAGGAGGAGTTCCGGATAGGCGGCCTCGTCGTCGATGACAGCATCGTAAATGGGGAGGGGTTCGCTTTCCAATTTGTCGTGACAGATGGAAATGCCGAGATACCTGTTGCCTATATCGGCAATGAACCCCGCCCTGATTTGTTCAAGGAAGGTGAAGGGACGGTTGCGACCGGGTATTACGTGAACAACGTCTTCCAAGCCCATACAATCTTTGCCAAACATGACGAAACTTACATGCCTGTTGAGGTCATTGACGCTTTGAAAGAGCAAGGCGTCTACAAAGAGCCGGACGCGTAAAGCACCGTACGGTCCGGTTAACCTCCCTTAACCACAAAACGGCACTGTCCCTTCGAGTTTTTGAGGGGACGGCCATGATCAATGTAGACGACATCACCGAAGAAATTTTGCGTGCCGAGGGTGGCTATGTGAATGACCCCGACGACCCGGGCGGGGCTACGAATTTCGGTGTCACCATTCACACAATGCGCCGCCTGGGGTTGGACCTGACGGGCGACGGGCGTGTGACTGTTGCTGATGTGAAAGCGCTGACGCGCGACCAGGCGGGCGAGATCTTTGAAGATCACTACTACCGCCGCCCGCGCATTGATGCGTTGCCCGAGCCGCTGCAGCCGAGCGTCTATGATATGTATGTCAATGCGGGCTCCAACGCGGTGAAAATCCTGCAGCGGCTGCTGCGCGACATGGGATATGACATTTCGCGCGACGGGGTGATCGGGCCGCAGACTATTCGTATTAGCCATGAGGCCTTTAAAGAGGCTGAAAGCTTCCTTGTGGATGCCTACGGCATTGCGCGGCGCAATTATTACTATGCGATTGGCGACCGGCGGCCGGCGTCCCGTAAATATGCGCGTAGACGTGATGGTGGCAAAGGTGGCTGGATTACGCGGGCTGAGAAATTCATGGATGCCTCCTACCACTTGAGCAATGCCGAACATCGAAAGCGGACGCGCAAGTGGGCCTGATCGGACGCATCTTTGGCGGTACCGTCGGCCAGGTTGGCCAGGCCGTGACCAATGTGGCGGATGGGTTCCGCCCCAATGCCACCAAGGCGATGATTCTGGGGCATGAAAGCTACCGCGCCGCCCTCGACCAGCATGGGAAAGAGTTTCAATACGGCCGTATCGGTTGGTTTGACGCGTTGATGAACGGGCTGAACCGCCTGCCGCGCCCGTTTCTAGCTATTGGAACGCTCGGCCTCTTCGTCTTTGCCATGGTCGATCCCGAAAGCTTTGCGCCGCGCATGGTGGGGCTCAATGCGGTTCCGGAGCCTCTTTGGTGGCTTTTGGGGGCGATTGTCTCCTTCTACTTCGGAGCGCGCGAATTGCACTATGCGCGTAGACCAGGGCGTCTTTCTCCGCGTCAGGTCGATGCGCCCGCGCCAAAGCCGCGGGAAATCCCGTCACCCAATGCGGCACTCGAGGCCTGGCGCGCGCGACGCGGCGGTTAAAATCGTGACATGACGGGAGGTTCCTCTTTTCTAAACCGATTGGTTCGTTATCTTGCACCCAACGGCAGAGAGAGGCCCCCGACATGCAATATGAAACCCTGAAATACTCGGTCCGCGATAATGCGGCTGTGATCCAATTTGCGCGGCCCGATGTGATGAACGCGCTCAACACGCAGATGCGGGCGGAAATTCTGCATGCGATTAAGGCGGCTGAGAAAGAGGCGCGGGTGATTGTGTTGACGGGCAAGGGACGCGCCTTTTGCTCGGGGCAGGATTTAGGGGACCGCGCCACGGTGGCCAACCTGGATTTGGAACGCACTTTGCGGGACGAATACATCCCCATGCTACGCGCGATTTATGACTGCACTATTCCGGTGATTTCTGCGGTGAATGGCCCCGCGGCGGGCGCAGGGGCGAATTTGGCGCTGTCTGCGGATGTGGTCATCGCCAAAGAGAGTGCGGTGTTTCTGCAGGCCTTTACCCGGATTGGGTTGATCCCTGATGCCGGTGGCACTTACTTTTTGCCGCGTCAGATCGGGATGGCGAAGGCTATGGGGGCCGCTTTGTTTGCTGAGCCTGTGACGGCGCAACAGGCCTCCGATTGGGGGATGATTTGGGAAGCGGTGCCCGATGACGATTTTGAACGCGTCTGGAAGGATCGTGCGTCGCAACTGGCCAATGGCCCGACGGCTGCTTATTCCCGCGCGAAGCAAGCGATCCGCAAGGGGTATGAGAACGGGCTCGAAAAGCAGCTCCTCTTGGAAGCCAAGCTTCAGGGTGAGTTGGGCAAGACCCACGACTTCAGAGAAGGAGTCTTGGCCTTTCTTGATAAGCGCGCGGCGGGGTTTGAGGGGCGTTAAGGTCGTCCCCCACCGATCGGCTCGCGCAAGGCGGCCTGTTTGCGCTCCGAGATGGCTTTGATCAACTGTCGCTCCAGCGGCGTTGGCTTGCGCTCGACCCGCCGGTAGCGGGAGCCGTCAATTTCCCGCGTCACCATATTGTGCTCAATGAGCGAGCGACGGATCAACACGTGATCGCCGAAGCTTTCGCCAGATTTGAGCGCCGCGTTGACTTCCTTCTCGGTTAGATCACGTCGCGCGGGCAGGGCCGTCCAGAACGCAGCGAGACATAAGCCTTGGACCGAGGTTTTCAACGGCCAACGTGTCATGACGCCTGTGATATCGAAGACCCGCAGCGCGTCGCGCAAGCGCCTTAGCTCCAGATCGCTGAGACCTGGTTCGGGCGTTTCCGCGCCGATATGGGCCTTTAGCGTCTGGTGGTTTCGATACCCTGCCGCTTTGGCAATGAGACCAAGTGTTTGGGCCTGGCCGGGCGGGTCCGCAGGCCAGCTTTCGCGCAGGGCGCGCGCGAATTTAGACAGATCCTCGATCACGAGGGGTAGGGGTGAAGTAGACATAAGCCTCTCCCTTTCAGATCGCGCCAGATTGGGGTCGAGAGCCGTCCTTGTCGACCGTGACGCCATGAAAGTAAGGCTTCAGGTCTGTCGTCAATGGCAAGGTTTAGCATGGCCCATTTGGGCTGACGGCGTCTGGGTCCTTGCCGACCCATGGGCGCGTCTTACGCATGCGGGCCCCGTTTGCCAAGGCCCGCATGTGAAAAAATTAGCTCATCTCGCCGCTGACGATCTGGTTGGCGAAATGGTGGTTGGTATCGCGATGCTCGGCCTCATCGGCACGGATCACGATCACGACTTCGCGCAGACGCGCATCGTCGGGCAGGTTCCAATAGTCCTTGGCAATCTGCGGGGCGGGGACGTTTTCGACATTGCCGGCGTCGATCTGCTCCAGATATTGCGTGTAGCTGACCACGGCTTCCTCCTCCAGATAACCCACGACGCGGTGCGCGATGCGCGGGGCGAAGAGGTAGAGGAAAAAGTAGGCATTGTAGAAGAAGAACTGCGTGATCATGATCAAGAACCGCTCAAAGCCAGATGGTTTGGCGATGTGGATGAAGGTCATGAGGTGCATCCGCTCATTGTCGGCCTCCTCGATCAGCTCTTTGATCCAGCCTTGGTCGTCGCGAATATGCCGGATGGCTTTGAGGTGCTGGAGCAGCCCGCCGACCATGCCGGGCACGGCGGCCACGGTTTCAAGCACAACGGCACGGTGGCCATAGCGGCCCGCGAAGAACTTGTCGGCAAAGACCCGCATGAATTTGACGAGCCGGTAGGCGAACTTGTCGCGGAAGTCCTTTGGGACATGGTGGGAGGGTTGGAATTCGGCTTCAGCAGTCTTGAAGTCGGATGCGTGTTTCATCGCGGGGGGTCATGCTCCTTAGAATTTCTGTTCATAAAAAGGTATTCCTCCGAACGCATTTCGGTAGGTGCGACACCTGCGACATAATTGCTGCGCTGCGGCTAAAGAGAATTTTATGAAAACAAAAGAAAAACCACCCGGCGAAACGGGTGGCTTTCAAAATTTTACGTCGAAAAACGCGGTCGCTATTCGGCTGCGATTTTGATCACAGGCTCCATGCGCGCGAGAATGTCATCGGCAAGGTGACATTTAACTTGGTGGCCTTCAGCCAGATGGCGTACGGGTGGAACTTCTTTTTCACAGAGACCGCCCTGGACCTGATCCTTCCAACGGCACCGCGTCTGGAACGGGCAGCCGGGGGGCGGGTTCATGGCAGATGGGATGTCACCTTCGAGCACGATATGTTGTTTCTCGACCGAGGTGTCTGCGATTGGCACGGCCGAGAGAAGCGCTTCCGTGTAAGGATGGTAGGGCGGCTGGAAGACCTGATCGGTTGTCCCAAGCTCGACCACATGGCCGAGATACATCACCATCACCCGGTCGGACAGGTATCGCACAATCGATAGGTCGTGGGAAATGAACAAGAGCGTTGTCTTGTTCTCCCGCTGGATCTCCATCAGCAGGTCGGTCACCGCCGCCTGCACTGATACGTCGAGTGCCGATACAGGCTCGTCTGCCACGACGATCCGCGCGTCACCGGCAAAGGCGCGGGCGATGCCCACACGTTGTTTTTGCCCGCCTGAGAGCTGGCGTGGCATACGGGTTGCGAATTCGCGGGGAAGTTTTACGAGATCGAGCAGCTCCAACATACGCTGTTCGCGCGCAGCCTCGCTGTCGCCGACACCAAAGATTTCCAAGGCACGGATGATCTGGCGGCCCACGGTCATGGACGGGTTGAGTGTGTCAAACGGGTTCTGGAACACCATTTGTACGTCTGAGATCGTTTTGGCGTCCCGCTCCTCAATCGGGGTGTCTTGGATCGATTTGTTGTCGATCAGGATCTGCCCGTCTGTAGCGGTCTCCAACCCCATCAAAACCTTGGCGAAAGTGGATTTGCCACAGCCGGACTCGCCCACAATGGCGAGTGTCTCGGACTCCCGCGCCTCAAAACTGAGCGTTTCATTGGCTTTGACGACCTTTTTGTCGCCGCCGCCAAACATGGCGTTGGCTGCAACTTCGTAGTACTTTTTGAGATTATCCATTTTGAGGACAACCTTGCCGGGCTCGGCTTTGCCCGCACCGCCATCGGATTTGATTGGCGCGTTCCAGTCGATTTCATCGACGCGGAGGCAGCGGCTTTCGTGCCGATCACCGCCCTCGATGGATGCCATCGGGATCACGCCCTGATTGCAGCGTCCTTCTTCGAAGTAATCACAGCGGGGGCCAAAATTGCAGCCGTCGGGCCGTTCATGGGGCAGGGGGAAGTTCCCCGGGATCGCCACAAGCGGGCGCGAGTTCTTGTCTGCGCCGGGCAAGGGGATCGAGCGGAAGAGCGCCTGCGTGTAAGGGTGCTGCATCTTGTCGAACACGTCGTTGATGCGGCCCGTCTCTACCGTTTCACCTGAATACATCACGCAAAGCCGGTCGCAGGTCTCTAGGACCAATCCAAGGTTGTGCGAAATGAACAGCATCGAGGTGCCGTATTTCTTACCAAGGTCTTTGACCAGCTCGACCACAGCGGCTTCAACGGTCACGTCGAGCGCGGTTGTGGGCTCATCGAGGATCAGAAGCGAAGGCTTGGACATCAGCGCCATGGCGATGACGATCCGTTGTTGCTGGCCGCCTGACAGTTGATGCGGGTAGCTTTTCAGCATCCGCTCCGGGTCGGGCAGCTTCACGTCGGTGACGACTTCCAAGGCGCGCTGATAGGCCTCTTTTTCGCCTACGCCTTCGTGGATCATCGGCACTTCCATCAGCTGCTTGCCGATTTTCATGGCCGGGTTCAGCGATGCCATCGGCTCCTGATAGATCATCGCAATGTCTTTGCCGCGGATCTCGCGCAGTTCTTCCAGCGTCATCTCGCCAAGGTCTTCGCCCTTGAACTTGATCGAACCGCCAACGATGCGGCCGTTCACGCCAAGGTCCTGCATAACGCCAAGCGCAACGGTGGATTTACCGCAACCAGATTCGCCCACGAGGCCCATGGCCTCCCCCGGCATCACGGTGCAGGAGAAGTCCATTACCGCCGGAATTTCGCGCAACCGCGTGAAGAAGGAGATGGACAGGTTGTCGATCTCAAGGATCGGGCCGTCGTATTTTTCGTCTGACATGGCTCTCTCCTTAGTCTTTTAGGGATTCTTCGCGCAGGCCGTCGGCCAGCAGATTCAACCCCAGAACGAGGCTCATCAGCGCGAGGGCAGGGACGATGGCCGGGTGCGGGTAGACGCCCAGCAAACGACGGCCCTGGTTGATCGTGGTGCCCCAATCCGGGCTCTCAGGTGAGAGGCCGAGGCCGAAGAAGCCCAAGGTTCCCAGAAGGATCGTGGTGTAGCCGATGCGCAGGCAGAAATCTACGATCAGCGGACCGCGTGCGTTTGGCAGGATTTCCCAGAGCATGATGTACCAGGGGCCTTCGCCGCGGGTCTGCCCGGCGGCCACATAGTCACGCGTTTTGATGTCTAAGACGAGGCCGCGAACGATACGAAACACTGTGGGCGAGTTCACAAAGACCACCGAGACGAACACGATCAGCACGCCACCGTCGAGCGAGATCAGACCAAGCGGATCAGCGTCCCACGCGAGCCCTAGGTAGAAATACCCTCCAATGATGACCGTCAGCGCGACATATAGGTTCCGTTTTGACGGTTGTGTAAAGAAACGGGAATTCCAGAGCACGACCAAGAACAAGATCGGGAAAATGAACAAGATCGCCGCCATAAATTTGGGGAAGGTGACGTTGTTGCTGAAGATGGAGAAAATCACATACTCGCGGATTTCAGGAGTCACCAGCAGAAAGAACAGCAGGATCACCGGGAAGGCCAAGACCAGATTTGCCAGAAAGCTGATAACGGTGTCGAACTTGCCGCCATAAAATCCAGCAGGAAGACCGAGGGTGATACCCACCATAAAGGCAAATCCTGTGGCGGCCGGTGCGATCAAAAGCACCGTTGTCGAGCCCGCCACCATGCGGGAGAAGACATCCCGCGCCAGTGTGTCACCGCCGAGCAAGTAGTGAGGGTATTCGCCTGGCTCCGGGTTGCCCAAAGGTGTGCCGGGAACTTTGTTTTTCATGCCGGACACCTGATCGAGCACAGGGTGTGTGATGATCATGTCAAACACGCCCGCAAAGATCGCGGTGAAGACCCAGAACATCACCAGCGCAAAGCCAACCATGCCAATCAGGCTGTCAAAGAGTTTGCCGTAAAGACCAAGTTTGCGCTTGTAGGTAATCGACAAGACAAAGGTCAGAACCAGCGCGATCCAGACGGGTGTGAAACGCACGCCAACCTCACCGACGATGCCAGCAAAGCCATAAGGTGTCACAATGCCTGCCAGTAGGTAGATAACAATAAGCGCGAGAATCGCGAAGAAACTGTATCGCAATCCCATGCCTAAAAGCGCACCGGGCCCGCCAGCTGCTTCCGCCGCCATTTGCGAGTTTACGGCTCGGATTTCGGGCTCTGGCTTGACGATGTTGAGCAGGATGAAGCCCAACACCGACACCGCAAAGGCGAAGAGCGCGAAAAGGAAAAGCGGATTGAGAAAAGTGCCGAGGCTGCCAGTCCAGGTCAATGGTTCCATGATCTCTACCCCTTAAGCGATGCGGATGCGTGGGTTCAGGAAGACGTAGCCAATATCGGATATCAGCTGCGTGACCAGCACCACGAAGACGGCGACGACAGAGCACCCGAGAAGCAGCTGGATGTCATTTGTCGATGCGGCATGTACCAAGAGCCAGCCAAAGCCTTTGTAGTTGAACAGTGTCTCGGTGATGACGACCCCTGTGAGCAGGTAGGGGAATTGCAACATGATCACTGTGAAGGGCGCGATCAATGCGTTGCGCAGGGCGTGCTTCAAGACCACCGCGCGGAAGGAAACCCCTTTTAGGCGCGCCGTTCGGATGTATTGCGCGGTCATGACTTCGGCCATAGAGGCGCGCGTCATCCGTGCGATATAGCCCACGCCGTAAAGCGCAATGGTTGCGACTGGCAGGGTGAAGTTGGCCCAGGTGATATCCTTCATGGCTGAGGTGGCGGAGCCTTTGAACAGCGTGCGCCCGTCGATCAGGTTCATCTCCGACAGCCAGGCATTGAGCGGGGAGGCGGAGGCGGCGAAGACCGCGATGAAGATAACGCCCGAGACATATTCAGGTGTGGCCGATGAGGCGATGGAGAATGTCGAGAGGCTTCGGTCCATACGGGAGCCTTCGCGCATGCCGGCCAGAATGCCGATGATCAGCGCGGCCGGGATCATCACAGCAAAAGCGCAGAGGGCCAGCCACCCGGTCAGGCCGAGCCGCGTCGCGATCAGGGTGCCTGCGTCGTCTTTCAGGGTGATGGATTGCCCCCAATCGCCTTGAAGCACGCCGCAATAGGTCGGAGCCTCCTCCGGTGTCATTCCGGGGCGGATGCAGGCACCGGTTACCGTGCCGTCCTCGTCAGTGTAAGTGTGGCCCGGCAAGACGCCCAGCCATTGCCCATAGCCTTTCCAGAGCGGCTCCAAATACCCGTTTTTGTCCAGCCAAGATGCGACGGCTTCATCCGACATGCGGAAATTGCCTTCCGTCTTGGCGAGCTTTTCAAGGTTAGGATAGAGCGTGGTCATGAAGAACACGATGAAGGTGAGGCAAAGCGCCGTCAGCAACATCACGCCCACGCGGCGGAGCAAAAAGGTACCCATGTGTTTCCCTGTTGGCTAATTGACCTGGCGATGGCGACCCTATTTTTTGGGTCTTTTGCTGGTGACCGCCGGGATGACGTCGGTAGATATGAAAAGGGCCGCAGATTTCGCTGCGGCCCGTCTCAGGTCATAAGCTTAGGCGGCAAAGCCCCACTTATAGATTTGTGGCAGATAGGCGATATGCATATCCACGCCCACCAGACCTTCGATGTGGTGGCGAGAGATCACGCGCCAGTATGGCTGGATCGTCACGCCTTCCTCGATGATGATGGCCTGAATCTTGCCCATCACCTCGCGGCGCTTATCCGCATCTGCGATGGAGTTGGCTTCCGCCAGTAGCGCGTCGAATTCAGCGTTGGACCAGCCGAACTCGTTCCAGGCTTCACCGGAGCGGTAGGCCAGCGACAGTACTTGGGTGCCGAGCGGGCGGTGGTTCCAGTTGGTGGAGGAGAACGGGTATTTCGCCCAGTCGTTCCAGAAGGTGGAGCCTGGCATGATGGTCCGCTTGACGTTGATGCCAGCGTCGCGCAGCTGAGCTGCTACGGCGTCGGTTGTGTCCATCCGGTAGCCGCCATCGATGGAGATGAGCTCATGCTCATAATCGCCCATGCCGGCCTCTTCCATCAGCGCTTTTGCGCCAGCGGGGTCATGCGGGATGCGGCCGACTTCTGGGTCGAACTCCGGGTGTACCGGGCCAACGTGACAGTTATCAGCAGGACGCCCAATCCCGGCGAGGCCAAGCTCCAGCAGAACATTGTTGTCGCAGGCCATGGCGAGCGCCTTACGGACGCGCTTGTCGCCGTAGATCTTGTTGCCATTTTCATCTTCGGCCAACTGGTTCGGACGGACAACAAGGGTCGCACCGGAGGTCACTTCCGAATGCACGAGGCCCAGGCTTGTCATGATGTCGATAAACTCGCCCTGGCTTTCCCAGTTCATGTCGACTTCTTCGGCCTCATATGCGGCCACGTGGGCAGCAGGGTCGGTGCCGTAGTCGATGAATTCGATCCGGTCGAGATAGCCGCCTTTGCCAGCAGCATAGCCCCACCACTCATGGCCTTCATTGCGCACGAGCACGGATTTTACGCCGACCTCATGGCTTTCGTTCAGCATGTAGCCGGTGCCAACCTGTTTTTCGAGCATGTTGGCCGGGTCAAACCCTGCAGGCACGATGGCAGCAGGATAATCAGCCATGCCCGGGATAAGAGTGATGTCAGGTACAGGCAGGTTCAGCACCACGGTGTGTGGACCTTCGACGACAATCGAGCCTTCGGCAGCCTTGCCGGTGTCGTTGTCGATCAGTGAGGCGAAACGACCGGCCATCGAGTTGCCCTCGACGTCCTTTTCGCACCAGCCCGCGATGTTGCGTGCCACATCTTCTGCGGTGAAGTCGGAGCCATCGTTCCACTTGACGCCTTGGCGGACGTTCAGCGTGTATTTGGTAGCGTCGTCATTGACTTCCCAGCTTTCCAGAAGCATCGGCTCGAACGAGCCGTCGGAGTTGTACTCGACCAGATACTCCAGCCAGCCTGCAGACACAGTTGCGATTTGGGTCCAGTCATAAGTGCGCGGGTCTTTCAGCGCGCGGACTTCCATTTCCATCCGCAGTGTGCCGCCTTGTTGGGCATGTGCCGCAGCTTTGGCGGGTGTCGCGCCGATCATGGAATAAGCGGTCGCCGATGCGACGCCGAGCATAGTGGCGCGGGTCAGAAACTCCCGACGGTCCATAAGGCCGGCTTTGTATTCGTCGCGATACATTTCTGCGACGGGATGCACACGCTCCGAGAAGATGGTGTGTTTTGTCATGTCTTTCTCCCTGTTGGACAGTGACGAAGTATAAGAGGGGGCGCGCGGCTTTTTGTTGATTTTTCTAATCACAGCTTTCGCGCAAATTACATGTTGTCCCACATCTCCCCTAGCTTGAGCGATTATAGCGCCCGATATTGGGCCCGAGGTCAACGGTTGATACCGTCAAAACATTCACTTTTTGCGACATGCGCTTGGCCTGTTCGCGACACGGTCGCGTTTACGCTACGTTAACTTTCAGGCCAGACGCGATTTGCGGAAGGTTGTCGGGTTCTGGCCGGTTTGTGCCTGAAAGGCGCGTGTGAAATAGGCTGGAGACGAGAAGCCAAGCCGCATGGCGATGGCTTTGATCGGTTGGTCTGTGTGCAAAAGCGCCTCGCAGGCCGCGTTGATAATACGCTCGTTCAGGATCGCGGAGGCCGGTTTGCCAACCGCACCTTGCGTCAGCCGGGTCAGGTGCGTCGGCGTCACATTCAGGTCCGACGCAAAGCCGCCAACAGATTTCCCGCTTTCATGTCCGATCGAGACCACATGGCTGAATTTGCTCAGAAGCTGGTCCGATTTTCCGAGTGTCTCTGCCGGAAGCTCGGCCAGCAACCGGTCAAGCCAAACCGCTATCATCATGACATGCGCCTGCACCGCACGACGCTGCCCTGTCCGTTCGTGTGACAACTCGCGCGATAATGCATCGATCAACCCGGTAAGCTCCGCCTGGGTCTGCATCTGCGCTGCGCGCACCAGAGCCGGGCGTTTGGGGAAATCGGCAAAATCATCATTTGGCAGCGACACAACCATGCCTTGGGGCTGGGCGAACATGTCGTAGCTGAACAGTGTGTTGCGCGGGATGAAAACGGCCGTGTTGGCGGTGATGCCGCGTAGCCTGCAATCAACCATAAACCGCCCTTGACCGCGGGTGATCCAGAAGAAAACCGGATAATCGAGCGCGCGGGCCGTGTCCGTCTTCCATGCTTCCCCGCGCAAGGCGGTGGCCAGCGTTTCGACACGCGGCAATTGTTTTGAAGCCATTGGATCGTCCCCACGCGATTAGGCAATATGTTCGATAGTTCCGAGTAGGGGAGCTTAAGCAATTGATTTGTTGGAGTCAAAGGTTGCAAAACGTCAAGTGCTGAGCGCGTCGGCTTTGACCCAGGTCCAGTCTTTCATCCGCGCATTGAACCAGGTCCGCTGCCGCTTCGCATATTGGCGGGACGCTATGATGGAGCGGTCGCGCGCTTCTGACAGGGAGAGTTCGCTGCGCAGATGCGCCATGAGTTCCGGCGCGCCGATGGCCTTGGAAGACGGGCGTGCCGGATCCCAATTCGCCTCGAGAGCGCGCACCTCCTCCAAAGCGCCGCCCTTTAGCATCAGATCGAAGCGCAGCTCAATGCGCGGCGATAGCCACTCCTTTGGGCTGTCCAGAACCAGCCCGGTTGCCTCAGAAAGCGGGAGGAGCGGGGGCGGCGTTTCGTTCTGCCACTGCGCAATCTGTTTGCCGGTTGTGGTCAAAACCTCCCACGCGCGGCGGACGCGTGCGGGATTTGCAGTATCGATGCGCGCGCGGGTTTCTTCGTCTAAGGCGGCAAGCATTTTTGCCAACGGCATTGCGTTGGCCCGCGCACGGATATGATCCGGCGTTGTCGGGATATCGGCCAACCCTTCCGTCAGCGCTGTGAAGTTCAATCCCGTTCCCCCCACGACGATCAGGCGGTCACCGCCTGCGAGAAGCGGAGTGATTTCGCGCAGCCAATGACCGGTCGAATAATGCTGCTCATAGGGGATATGGCCGTACAAGAGATGCGGTGCGCGGGCGAGGTCTTGGGCATCGGGCCGGGCCGACAGAAGTTGCCAGCAGTCAAACACCTGCAACGCGTCAGCATTGACTATGGTTCCGCCTTGCGTTTCAGCGATAGCAAGCGCCAGCGAAGATTTGCCGGATGCTGTGGGCCCCGCGATCAAAACCGGCCTGTCAGGATCAATTGTTTTCAGTAAATTCAGCATCTTACCTGCAAGCCGCGAAACCCACGCGCATTCCCGTTGAAACCCTAGCGGTTTTCCGACATTTTGCGGCCGATTTGCAAGCAGTCAGCATGAGGCCTCGGATGAGCGAAACCGCCCCCCAAACCAGCTACTCCCGCGTACTTCTTAAAATATCCGGTGAGGCGTTGATGGGGGATCAGGGGTTTGGGCTTCACCCGCCAACCGTGGAGCGCATCGCGCAAGAGATTAAATCGGTCCATGATATGGGCGTCGAGATCTGCATGGTGATCGGCGGCGGCAACATTTTCCGTGGGCTGCAAGGCTCCGCCCAAGGGATGGAGCGTACAACTGCTGACTATATGGGGATGCTGGCGACCGTAATGAATGCGCTGGCTATGCAGGGCGCGCTGGAGGCTTTGGGTCTACACACGCGCGTGATTTCCGCCATCCCGATGGATCAGGTTTGCGAGCCCTATATTCGCCGTCGCGCCGTTCGGCACCTCGAGAAGAAACGGATTTGTATTTTCGCTGCCGGCACCGGGAACCCGTATTTCACGACAGATACGGCCTGCGCGCTGCGCGCCAATGAGATGTCGTGCCAAGCGATCTTTATGGGCAAAAATGGGGTTGATGGAATTTACGACAAAGACCCCAAGGAGCACGCCGACGCGAAACGCTACGATACGGTTAGCTATGACGATGTGTTGGCGAAACGCCTGAAAGTTATGGACGCCTCCGCCATTGCTTTGGCGCGCGACAATGACCTGCCGATCATCGTGTTTGGCCTAGATGAGCCGGGTGGGTTCCGCGGTATTTTGGCGGGCGAGGGGACCTACACAATCGTCAAGGATTGAAGCCTTCTGGCTCGCGCGCTTAACGAATCTTCAATTTGCTGATAGAGTGAAGCTCTATTGTAGTAAAATTATTGGAGATGGTTATGGACGCATTACGTTCCGTTATTGCCCAAAATGCATTGATTACCTCGCGCCTAGCAGCGCTTGAAAACCTTGTCGTAGGTGGCCGGTTTGACATCGGCACGGTTGCAGATCCACCACCTGATGGCGGCGGCATCGGCGGCATTATCGGTGGTGGCGGCGGAATTATTGGTGGAGGGATCGGGCCGATTGCGGATCCTTTACCGATTGATCTGGGCAAGCTCAGCAAAGTGCAGCTTGAAACGCGGCTGGCCGATATCGAGTTTAACCGCAAGAAGCTCGACACACTGGAAGAGATGTTCAAAGGCGCGCTCGCCGAACTTTAAAGCGAACCGCCCGCGCGCAGCCTTATTTTTAGCGCGCGGGCTTTTTTTATTAAAGATTTTTAGGAGGGCGCGCGATGTTGGACGCGACCAAGACCCGTGACAGGCGGTTGAAGACGCTATTTGTGGGGTTTCAGGACCAAGACAATCTCGGACTGCGATATCTGATGAGCGCTGCTACCAAGGCGGGCCATGAGACCGGGATAGAAACATATGACCGCAATCCGCAGAGCCTGCTCGATCGTGTTTTGCGCGAGAAACCGGATTTCATTGGGTTCTCCTATGATGATTGTCCAGCAGGACATTGATTTTGTTTGATTTTAAATTCGGTA
>JAPORH010000029.1 GCA_026710325.1 Litoreibacter sp.
AGGACAAAATCAGGCGATCTTGATGTCGGACGGAAGGCCACTTGGGGAATGTCGGTTATAACGATGGCGCTGTGCTGACGCTCAACGCCAAGACCGGCTGGTGCGAGGTCGAGATTGGGCGAGGGTCGAGCGATCAGACTTGCCCCATTCATGCGCTGGAACAGTGGCTGCATTTTGCCAAGATCGATTTCGGGCCACTCTTTGTGCGCACTTCTCGAGATGGTAAACGGGCAATGAAAGCTCAAAGCTTCGCGATAAACTCTCTCGTTGTGGTGTCGAGGATCCGCCAATTCGAACTCTTAGGGGAAGGGGATATCTATTGGAGGAAGCGGTCCACTGTAGCTTAACAACCTAAGTCTGCTTATTGATCTACCCTTGACCCCACCCCCCCACTTTCCTAGAAGCACTCATCGGCAAGGCCCCGGATTCGTCCGGGGCTTCGTTGTTGTCCGGAAGGACATGAAAATCGGGGACCTCAGGGGACCTTTATTGACATAGGCGGGGCAACCCGCCGGCAAGCAAACGGAAGACAGAAAGCATGGCACTCAAGTCGTATAAGCCGACGACGCCGGGCCAGCGCGGGCTGGTGCTGATCGACCGTTCGGAGCTTTGGAAAGGCCGTCCGGTCAAATCCCTCACCGAGGGTTTGACGAAGAACGGTGGCCGGAACAATACCGGGCGGATTACGATGCGTCGCAAGGGTGGGGGCGCGAAACGCCTTTACCGTATCGTTGATTTCAAGCGTAATAAGATGGACGTGGAAGCGACCGTTGTACGCATCGAATATGACCCGAACCGGACCGCGTTTATCGCGCTCGTTCAATACACAGATGGTGAGCAGGCCTATATCCTCGCGCCGCAACGCCTGGGCGTTGGCGACAAGGTGATCTCCGCCGCCAAGGCCGATGTGAAGCCGGGCAACGCGATGCCCTTCTCCGGCCTGCCCATCGGGACAATCGTGCACAACATCGAGCTGAAGCCTGGCAAAGGTGGTCAGATCGCGCGTGCCGCTGGCACCTATGCCCAGTTCGTGGGCCGCGACGGTGGCTACGCTCAGATCCGTCTGAGCTCCGGCGAGCTGCGTCTTGTGCGTCAGGAATGCATGTGCACCGTTGGTGCCGTGTCGAACCCAGACAATTCGAACCAGAACTTCGGTAAAGCGGGCCGCAACCGCCATAAGGGCATCCGCCCATCTGTGCGCGGCGTTGTGATGAACCCGATCGACCACCCGCATGGTGGTGGTGAAGGCCGGACCTCTGGTGGTCGTCACCCGGTCACCCCTTGGGGGAAACCGACCAAAGGTGCCAAGACCCGTAACCGCAAAAAAGCATCCTCGAGCCTCATTCTGCGCTCGCGCCATGCCAAGAAGAAGGGACGTTAAGATATGTCTCGTTCCGTATGGAAAGGCCCTTTCGTCGACGCCTATGTGTTGAAAAAGGCCGAAGCGTCCAAAGAATCCGGGCGCAATGAAGTCATCAAAATCTGGTCGCGCCGCTCGACGATCCTGCCTCAATTCGTGGGCCTGACGTTTGGCGTCTATAACGGGAAAAAGCACATTCCTGTAAACATCTCCGAGGAGATGATCGGCCAGAAATTCGGCGAATACGCACCGACCCGTACTTATTACGGTCACGCCGCCGATAAAAAAGCGAAGAGGAAGTAAGCCATGGGTAAGGAAAAGAACCCCCGTCGCGTGGCTGACAACGAGGCTATGGCAAAGCTGCGCATGGTCCGGACCTCTCCACAGAAACTGAACCTGGTGGCCCAGCTTATTCGGGGCAAAAAGGTCGATGTCGCTTTGGCAGACCTGACCTTCTCGAAGAAGCGGATCTCGGATGATGTGAAGAAATGCCTTCAATCCGCCATTGCCAACGCTGAGAACAACCACAACCTTGACGTGGATGAGCTGATCGTGGCCGAGGCTTATGTGGGCAAGAACCTGACGATGAAACGCGGTCGCCCTCGCGCCCGTGGCCGTTTCGGCAAAATCATCAAACCGTTCTCCGAGCTGACCATCAAAGTGCGCCAAGTTGAGGAGCAAGCATAATGGGTAACAAAGCAAACCCGATCGGTATGCGCCTGCAGGTCAACCGCACCTGGGACAGCCGCTGGTACGCCAACTCCGCCGATTTTGGTGATCTTCTGCTTGAAGATGTCAAAATCCGCGAATTCATCAACAAAGAATGCAAGCAAGCCGGCATCAGCCGTGTGATCATCGAACGTCCGCACAAAAAGTGCCGCGTCACGATCCACACTGCGCGTCCAGGCGTCATCATCGGCAAAAAAGGCGCCGATATTGAAGGCCTGCGCCGCAAGCTGGCCGCGTTCACAGACAGCGAGCTGCATCTCAACATCGTTGAGGTCCGCAAGCCTGAGCTGGACGCTGCATTGGTTGGCGAAAGCATTGCCCAGCAGCTGGAGCGTCGTGTCTCCTTCCGCCGTGCGATGAAGCGTGCCGTGCAAAACGCGATGCGTATGGGCGCCCTGGGCATCCGTGTGAATCTCGCTGGCCGCCTTGGCGGCGCCGAGATCGCCCGGACCGAGTGGTACCGCGAGGGGCGCGTGCCCCTGCACACCCTGCGCGCCGATATCGATTACGCACATGTCGAGGCGATGACCGCCTACGGGATCATCGGGATCAAAACCTTTATCTTCAAAGGCGAGATCATGGAACACGATCCGCAGGCACGTGACCGTAAAGCACAAGAACTCGAGGACGGCCCAGCACCTCGCGGTGCAGGTGGCGGCCGCCGCTAAGGAGGGTATTTAAATGCTACAGCCTAAACGGACGAAATTCCGCAAAATGCACAAAGGCCGGATCAAGGGTCAGGCGAAGGGCGGGTCTGACCTGAACTTCGGCACCTATGGTCTGAAAGCCATCGAGCCGGAGCGCATCACCGCGCGCCAGATCGAGGCTGCCCGTCGTGCGATGACCCGCCACATGAAGCGCCAAGGCCGCGTGTGGATCCGGATCTTCCCTGACCTGCCAGTAACCTCCAAACCGATCGAGGTTCGGATGGGTAAAGGTAAGGGCTCGGTCGATTTTTGGGCCTGCAAAGTCAAGCCCGGCCGCATGATGTTCGAGATCGACGGCGTTAACGACAACATCGCCCGCGAGGCCCTGCGCCTGGCTGCGATGAAACTCCCGATCAAGACCCGGGTTGTTGTTCGGGAAGACTGGTAACCATTGAAAGGTACAGCCTTTCAATGAGTGTGCATCAGGTGAGTTTTCAAGGAAAACTCGCCGAGAGCGTCATCCGGTAGAAAGATTTAACCCCCTCCGATGTAATCGGTGGGGGCTATTTTTTTGGGAGGCAAAACCTATGCGAAGGGCCGCCATTTTCATCGCCGTGATTGCTCTGGGATTTTGTGCCGGTTTGGGCTTGCGATCTTACTTTGAGCCCAAACCATCAAAGGTGACAACGGCGATTGGTTTATTTAGAGAGTTTTGTCTTTCGATTGCGCGGAGCCAAGACTTTGTACCGACAAGCGATCTTGTTCGTTTGAACACTCTCCCTAGTGAAGTCCGCTATGGGCATTCGACGAGTCAGCTAACTATTCAACTACGGCAAAACTCTTGTGTTATTGATAGCGTGTTGGCGCCCTTTTCAGACGACGAACAGCTAGAACTGGCCGAGATTATCGACGCTTTGGTTGTGCTGGAATTTCCAATGCTAGAGCATGATGACAATACTGGAATGAACGGACCAAAAAACAGATTTTGGTTTCAATACCCTGCGTTTGACGACAGAAGGTGGGGTATCTCGCTGCTAAGTTTCGACTATTTGGAACCGCCACAAACTGTTCTTTCTTACTACTATCCTAAGTAACTTTGCTCGATGATCAAACACACCTACCGCCACGCCAAAGGCCCAACCGGAAGCGCTCAAGCCGAATTCGTCGAAATCACCCTCTGGATCGAGCCAAAGCGGGTTGGCGAAGACACGTCATTTGAAGATCTCTCAAACACCCCGGGCGTCAATACAGAATGGATGCTCGGGCTAGGATCAGGTGCGATGCGCGCTGCGAGTGAACTCGGCGATGCGCCCTATCATATCTCGGTCATCCAGATCAGATTTTTAGAGGTTGATGCTTCGCCATCAGCCTTCGAGGCCGCAGGATACGGGTGTGTTAAGGCAGCGCTGTCACCGCAGTAGTCAGAACTCTTTCTGCTTTCAACGTAGGCCATGTTCTTGAGGACCGTTTGAAAATTCACGCCCCCAACAAAACCACCGCCCAGCCACACAGGCCCAACTGTACCAGCTGTATCCCAACAGAGAGCCCGTGTAGCCATTTGAACGCGGTCTCATCGCCTCTGTCTGTGGCTGCGTTGATCTGGGGCATCAGGATTTGGCGGGCGTAGAGGGTGGTGATGCAGATCACGACGAGAAGCCTTCCCGCGCGGGGCTCGATGAAGAAAGCGAGGGCCGCGGTCAGGGCGGACGCGACAATCACCACGAGGTAGTAATAGGGAAACGTTCCGCGCAAGAGGGGGCGGACTTGCTCCATCGGCAACTGTTTGAACAGGACTGGCGCGAAGCCAAAGCTGAAAAAGGTCATGCCGCCCATCAGAATGGCGGCGGCGAGCAAGGCTGTGGCGCTGAGCATTGTGTCCTCCGATCTTTAAAGGTGCACATAGGAGAGGGAAGGCGCGTGGCCACAGGGCAGGGGTGAGGCATTTTGGCAAAGGCGCTCCGCATCGGTGTCTTACGCGCGTCGACCGTCCCTCACGCCTTTGCACCGGGCCCAGTGTCGGCTGGAATATTCAGCCAGCGCCGAAAATCTGTGCCATCCCGCTTTCAAATCGCGCGAAGCTCATCGTTGCCTTGTTTCCCGCATAGCCATGGTAGTAGGAGCGCCCATTGGGCAGCGGCAACCCGGCCCAGATGCGGGCGAGGTTCTTCATGAAGGCACGTCGCGACAGGCCGCCCGAGCGAAACTCGGTGATGCCAGCCTCCTGCAGCAAAAGATAAGCCAATTGATCCTGGACAGTAGGTGTAAACCGTACCTCAGGGCCATACTCCATTATCGTCACAAGCCGCCCCAGTGTCGCAGGAATGAATTGGTAGCGACCGATCGCATGGGGTTGGCCGGGTGTGTCTTTGATCCATTTGAAAATCTCGCCAAGCGTTAGAGCAGTCGGTGCGCCCTTGGGGCGGATACGCGCGCCATGTTGCACGGCATCATAACCGGCGGGCCCGGCTTCTGCCAAAGCAATCAAATCCAGAAGTTCGGCCGCACCGGAGCTCAAAGCCGCATTGGGTCGCGCCTTATGAGGCGGAGCGTCGCCGCCCCAAGGGGCAAGAATTCCACGCGTCGCTTCGCCAACAAACAGGCTAGCAGACTGTGCGCCTGCAGGAGAGCTCTCGTCGATTTGCGCCCCGAACAGGGGTTGTGGGGCGTTGCCCATTGAAAAGAGCGAGCCATGCTGTGCGAGAGCCAAAGATGGCCAAAATAGGAAAACGAAAACCAAATATCGTGCCATTCTGGCCCCGACCTCATAACTAGAACAGGTCGGTTATGGCAGGAGGCTTTTTAGAAACCGTGTGGAATTTAGCTCCAATTGTAATTGAATGAGACAGAGACGCGGTCTTCTTCGCTCATATTCATCGGAACTTCATGCCGTAGCCAGCTTTCCCATAAAAGCACGTCACCGACCTCAGGCGCTACGTAATGAAATTGCCGCATGTCCTCGCGCGCATCTGGCAGCCGGGCGGGGGTTGCCATCATCATTTGCGACCGTGGGTCTTCGAATTTGATGGCAGAGCCTTCGAACGGGATCGTGACATAAGTGGTGCCCGAAACAACGGAATGCGGATGGATGTGGGAGGTGTGGATGCCGCCTTCGGGAAGGATATTTATCCAGATATCCTCTAGTTTCAGTTCCCGCCCGTCGAGATTGAATTGCGCGTCCTCGGCAAAGGCGGCGACATGCTTGTCCAGCTGCTTCACCAAGTCAGCAAAGATCGGAAAACGCCAGGGCAGGTCGGTTAAAGACGCATAAGAGGTGTAGCCAGGAAATCCCTCCCGCTCGCACCACTCCTGGCCTGCCTCATCATCCTCGGCGATAGAAAAACAGGCGGTCTCTAGCTCGGACAGGTCAATCTCTGCAAGCTTGGAGCGATAAAGGCGCGTCACGAAAAGAGAGGTTAATTGGGCCATGAAAACGTCTTATCGCCTCCATCACCGAAGAGCTAGCCTCGTTAGCCAGAGCGAGCGGATCGCCCGTTGAAACGACGCCAAATGCGCACGCCCTCATATGTGAAGGCCCTGTTTCCATGCTCCGGATTCGCAGTCACGCGATTGGTACGCTGGACGACCAAGACACCTACTTTATACATGTGCCATGTCATGGCTGCGCTAACTCTTTAACATTATTGGATTTTTGGTTTGGCATTTTGCAAAGGTATGTAAATGTAAATTTACAGTTGTAAATGTCTACTTTGTGTTACAGACTGGTAATTACGTCTTGCGCAACGGCGTTGGGCGGTGAGGTTTAGCGCTGGCCGAAGTCGGGTTTGACCATCCGTACCTCTGTGAAGACTCGCACAAGGAGGAATTGGCGATGAGTGATGAAGACAAGGTTTGGCCAACCGGCCTGACCCTTAAGGAAGCTGAGGAAGTTCACAGCTACCTGATTGACGGGACACGTGTGTTCGGGGCGATTGCTCTTGTGGCACATATGCTCGTGGCAATTTCCACACCGTGGCTCGGATAGGAGATAGCTCATGAATAACGCAAAAATGTGGCTTGTCGTTTCGCCTTCAGTAGGTGTCCCGATATTTCTAGGCGCGGTTGCGGTTGGCTCTTTCTCAGTCCATGTCGCAGTTCTGAGCAACACGTCTTGGGTTTCCGATTTTCTGTCGGGACAGGAGCTCGGAGCAGGTGATGCGCAAAGCGCAGCTCTGCTGACTGCCCCAGAAGCTGAAACAGCGAAAGCGGCCTATGTGACTGACGTGCCTGGAGCCGGGCAAGAGGTCACCGTGATCTTGCAAGATGGTACGGTCAAGCGGGCGATCATCCAGCCGGATGAAGTGCTTGCATCGGCAGCGCCGCCGTTATTGCAAACCAACTGACGACTAAATTCGTTTGAGCGCGGTCCTTCGCGCTCAAACAAACATTGGCGGTGCTGCGGCAAGAAAACCGCGAGATCGCCCCTTTTTCGGATGAGAGATGCGACCTTTTCGTGACATGGCTCTGCGCCGCCTTGTGACGCTGGCACCGCGATATCTGCCCTTTGCAGATGTCGCGACCGAGGATGTCCCGCTATCGCGCCTGCTCCGTCTTTCGCTTTTTCAGATCACTGTTGGAATGGCCCTTGTGCTGCTTGTTGGCACACTGAACCGCGTCATGATCGTGGAGTTGGCGGTGCCTGCGACTTTGGTCTCAGGGATGCTGGCCATCCCGCTGTTGTTTGCGCCTTTCCGTACCTTGATCGGTTTCAAGTCCGACACGCATAAATCCGCGCTCGGTTGGCGGCGAGCCCCCTACATTTGGAAAGGCACGCTTTATCAGTTTGGCGGGTTTGCGATCATGCCTTTCGCGCTTTTGGTTTTGTCCGGCTACGCGGAGGCCGTCGATGCCCCGCAATGGATTGGGCTTAGCGCTGCGGCGCTCTCATTTCTGCTGGTCGGGATTGGTGTGCATATGGTGCAGACGGTCGGGCTGGCGCTGGCCACCGATCTGGTAAAAGAAGAAGATCACCCGAAAGTCGTGGGCCTCATGTATGTCATGTTGCTTGTGGGCATGGTGATCAGCGCTCTGATCTATGGAGCGCTTTTGACGAATTACACCCCCGGCAGACTTATTCAGGTGATCCAAGCCTCGGCTGTTGTTACCGTAGCGCTGAATCTGGCTGCGCTCTGGAAACAGGAATCGCGCAACCGGGAGCGTGCGATAGCTATGGAAACCGAGCGCCCAGAAAGTTTCCGCAGCGCGTGGGCCGAGCTGATCGCTCGCCCGGGGGCCGTCCAATTGATGGTGCTGATTGGGCTTGGAACGTTTGGTTTCGGCATGGCCGATGTGCTGTTGGAGCCTTATGGCGGACAGGCCCTTGGGTTCTCTGTCGCCCAGACGACGCTGCTGACAGCAATCTTGGCGACAGGCACGCTCATAGGCTTTGCCATCGCCTCCAAAACACTGTCGTCGGGCCAGCCGCCGGAACGCCTCGCCGCATTAGGCGCGGGGCTGGGGGTGCCAGGCTTTCTTGCTATTATCCTGTCTTCTTTCGCGATCGGTGCGCCGCTTTTTGTGGCGGGCACGCTCGCAATCGGGATGGGAGCAGGGCTTTTTGGTCACGCGACCCTGACCGCTACCATCCGCAACGCGCCAGACGGGCGTGTTGGCCTTTCCCTTGGAGCTTGGGGTGCGGTGCAAGCGACATGCGCGGGACTTGGCGTGCTGCTCGCGGGGCTCATTCGGGACGCGTTGGTCGCCAGCTCTGCACTGACGGGACTTCGGCTGCAAACGCCCTATAATCTAGTATTCACAATCGAGATGATCTTTCTGGCCGCTGCCTTAGTCGTGGCAGTTCAGCTTCTGGTACGAACAAAACGAAGCGCTAAAACAATGCGGGACAGCGCGCCGCAAACCAACCCAGTGGAGGTTCCATGACCCAAATCATTACGCGTTACTTTGAAGACGCTGCGAAAGCCACTGAGGCAAAGTCTGAGTTGATCAAAATCTACCGCTTCGCGCCGCGCATCATCGATGTCTTTGATGGGGCTGATGGGCTCGCGGGCAAACTCTCCGAAAACCACGTCGCCGAGGCCACTGCCAAAGCTTACGCTGAACGTATGGCAAAAGGCGGGGCTGTCATGCTCGTGCGCGCTGCCGCCCGCCCGCTTATGGCTGCAAAGAAAACCCGCGATGTCACAGCGGAGTTCGGTGCCCCGGCGATTGATGGGCTCGACGAGGAAATCTACGTCAAGGACCCGATTGAGCTTGGTCGCAGCATTCTGACCACGCACCCGCTGTTGATGACTAGCCACCGAGAGCCGGGCAGCGATAACTACCACATGGCGAATTGGCCGATCCCGCTGATCAGCCGCCGCAAGCCGTCGAGCACCAGCCTGCTACCGGCCGGGACCTTTATGGCGAATTTCCCAATCCCGCATATCGACAGGCGGGAGCCGTTCACCGCCTCGATCTTCCCGCGCCATGCGCGGATGGCGAATTTCCCGATTCCGCTGATCAGCAAGCGGGTTCCAAAGGACCGGTTTGCGTTCCCACGTCACGCGCGTATGGCGAATTTCCCGATCCCGTTGATCAGCCGTCGCGTACCCAAAGATCGGTTTATCATCCCGCGCCACGGTCGGATGGCAACTGTGCCTTTCCCGCTGTTGATCAACGGCAAGACTGGGGTGCACGCACTGATCCCAGGCGCACCGCGCATGGCGAATTTCCCAATCCCGTTGCTCAGTCAGCGAAAGCCCAAAGACAAGTTTGCCTTCCCGCGCCACGCGCGCATGGCGAATTTCCCGATCCCGCTGATCAGCCAGCGTAAGCCGAAAGACAAGTTTGCCATTCCGCGCCACGGACGCATGGCGAACATGTTCATGCCCCTGGTCACCCGCCGCGAAGAGGACGGAGGAAGCGGTTTCTCGTTCTCAAAATATATCGGGCTGAAAACCATCTCACGGCGATAGGCGGTCGTAAACGCGACTTGCTTTGAAAACACCACCTAGCGCGCGCCGAATGGCGCGCGTTTTTCGTGGTCAATAAACGTCGCGCTGATAGCGGTGCTCTGCGGACATCTTGTCCAGATAGTAGAGTCAGGGAGAGGCGCGCCCTGCTGTAGGTGCGGGGAGTTTCTGTTTTCCGGTGGCTTTCGCCCTTTACCGGTGCCTCAATCCTCACCTTGGCCAC
>JAPORH010000141.1 GCA_026710325.1 Litoreibacter sp.
GTGGCCAAGGTGAGGATTGAGGCACCGGTAAAGGGCGAAAGCCACCGGAAAACAGCAACTCCCCGCACCTACAGCAGGGCGCGCCTCTCCCTGACTCTACTGATCAGCAAATGCGCGGGGTCGTCGTGGATGCTGGAGAACCGCGCGCCGCATATCGTGGCGGGCGATTACACGCCGCATAGCTCGGTCAATATCTGGCCGAAGGATTTGGGGATTGTGTTGGATATCGCCAAATCCGCGCAATTCTCCGCCCCTATTACAGCGGTGGCCTTGCAGCAATTCGTGGCAGCCGCGGGCATGGGCCTTGGGGCCGAAGACGATGCGGCGGTGGCGAAGGTCTACGCGCGCAATGTGGGCTTGCAGTTGCCGGGCGAATAGTCGGCCCAAAGGATTAAAAAAGGCGGCCTCAGCAGGCCGCCTTTTTCTGTTTGAGTGGCGTATCGCGCTACCCGCCGCCCATCACTTTTGGCAGCCACAGCACCAGCTGCGGGAAGGTCAGGATCAGCGCGAGACCGAAGAGCTGCACCAGCATGAATTGCATCATACCGAGGTAGATGTCCTTCAAGTCCCAATTCGGCACCACGCCCTTGAGGAAGTAGGCCGATAGCGCCACCGGCGGGCTCAGCCACGCCGTCTGCAGGTTCACCGCCACCAAGATGCCGAACCAGACCATAAGGTCGTAGCGGTCGAGCCCATGGATTTCGAGCGCCTGCACGGTCGGCAGCAGGATCGGAACCACGATCAGCACGATCGGCACCCATTCCAGCGGCCAGCCTAGCAGGAAGATCAGCGCCATCACCAGAAGCAGCACGATGAACGGCGCCATGTCGAGCCCCAGCAGGATTTCCGTCATCATCCGCGGTGTGCCGAGGGCGGAGAATTGCGCGCCGAAGAAGTTGGACGCTGCGACCAGGAACATGATCAGCACGGTGATTTCCAGCGCCTTGATCAGGCTGTCGAAGAAGCCCGGGAAAGTGAATTTCCGGTAGGCAATGGACAGGATGATCGCGCCAAAAGCGCCCATGGCCGCGGCCTCCGCAGGGGTTGCGAAGCCTAGCAGGATCGAGCCCAAAGCAAAGGAGATCAGGATCGTGGGCGGCATCAGGCCCGCGAAGAACTCATCCCACAGCTGAGAGAAGTGGAAGTTCTCGGCCGCGTCGCTGCGGTAGATCGGCCGCGCGAGGAATGCGAGCAACACGATGAAGGCGCTGAAGACCATGCCCCAGATCGAGGCACCGCCCGCGACGAGCGACATATAGAGGTGGAAGACCACCGCGACTGGCAACATGATGCGCAGGATCGCGAGGTTGCGATAAGCGCCGTAGGCAAGTGCTAGCGAAATTATCAGAACCAACAAGCCGCCAAACGGGATGATCGCTCCGAATGTCCCGCCCATCCCCATGCCAAAAATACGGCAAAGGGTCAGGATGCCCAAACAGATCAACGCGACCTCTGCCCCGTAGAAGCGGGAGGTTTCGGGCTGGTCTTCTTCCGACAGGATCGGGCCCAGCTCCGGGTTAATCCAACAGCGACCCAGCGTGTAGATCAGGTAGAGCGACGCCAGTAGAGCGCCGGGGATGAAGGCGCCCCGGAACAGGTCCAGCGTGGAGACCTCCAAGACCGGGCCCATGACGATCAGCATGATCGAGGGCGGGATCAGGATGCCGAGCGTGCCGCCTGCGGTGATGGTCCCTGCGGCGAGTTTCACGTTATAGCCCGAGCGGCTCATCGTGGCGCCGGCCATGATGCCCAGAAGCGTCACCGAAGCGCCCACGATGCCGGTGGCTGCCGCGAAGATCGTCGACACGATCAGCACCGCGATAAACAGCGCGCCACGCACGCGGGCCATGATCATCTGAATCGAGGCAAAGAGCCGTTCCATCAGCCCCGCGCTTTCCATCACAATGCCCATCAGCACGAAGAGCGGCACCGCCATCAGCTGGTCATTCAGCATGGTGGAGTTGGTGTTCAGCGTCATCAGAAGCGTCGTCAGCTTGAAGTTCGACCCCCAGATGCCAAAGACGAAAGCCAGGAAGATCAGTGTGAAGGAGATCGGGAAGCCGATGAAGATCACGAAGAGCATCGCGCCCAGCATGATCAGCCCGATGGTAGCCTTATCCATGCTCGGACGTGCGCTCATCAAATCGGTGAACCATGCGCCGCCCGGCACCAGATCAGGCAAGAAGATGGCCAGCGACAGCCAGATGATAAAGATCACATAGGCGGGCAGGAAGCGGACGAACCACTTCTCGCGCTCCTTGCCCATCTTGTGGAAGGCGCGGAAAATCTCCGGCAGTCCCTGCAACAAAAGCAGCGCGCCGCCGATTGGCATGGCCAGTCGCGCAGGCCAGAGGATCGGTTGCCAGGCCGAGTCGAGCGCAAGACGCTCACCAGTTTCATAGGCGAGGTACCAATATTGGGAGGCCACGACCGTGAAGAAAATCATCGAAGGGATGAAGAACAGCAGGTAAGCGACGGCATCCACCGTTGCTTGCGTCTTGTCCGACCAGAAGCGGTAGATGAAGTCGGCGCGGATATGCACGCCTCGCATCAGACCATAACCCGCGCCCGCCATCCATAAGATACCCGCGATCATCCGGCTGAGGTCATAGGCCTGCAAGGTGGGGCCGAGGCCGAAGGAGCGGGCAAGTTCTTCATAGCCAGCATTTTGCAGGATGATGAAAGAGTTACGGGAAAAGACCTCCCATACCACGATGGCAATGAGCGGGACCATCATCAGAGCGATGATCTGGCCCGCGCGGTAATTGATGACGTCAATGACGGCCGTGATCGGGCGTTGCCAGGAGGTCATGTCCTCTGGCGTTTCGCCGGGGGCTTCGGCACGGCGCTCCGCGATCAGTTCATCCGCGATCTCCAGATCTTCTGGATTCGGTTCTTCGGCCATGCGGTGGTCCCTCCCATGGGCGCGGATTGGCGATCCGCGTTCTTGATTTCGAAACGCCCGCTGGGACGGGCGCTTGGAGAGCAAGAACGAAGGGGCCCCGCGCGGGGCCCCTTCAAAGTCCAAATTACTTCAGAGTGTCTGCGAATGCGCGACCGAGGTTCGCGTTCGAGGTCTGAGCGCCGGACCAGAATGGCACAGCGATTGTCGCGAAGTCTTTTTGCGACTGCCACACTTCAGCGAAGAACTCGTTTTCGTCTGCAGCGGCTTGGAGCGCTTTATTTGCAGCGGCGGAGTACTCGACGAAGTAGTCAGCTGGCGTGTCTTCCAGGATAACACCGTGGTTGTCGGTCAGGTCCTTCAGCGCCTTGCCGTTCTCGTAGATACGGTAGGACAAGGACTTGGACAGCGACGCGGTGGACGCCACTTCCAGAGCTTTCTGCTCCAGCTCGGTCAGGCTGTCGTAGAAGTCGCGGTTCACATACATATCCGCGTTCACGGTGACCTGGTGCAGGCCTTGCAGGTAGTAGTGCTTCAGCACTTTCTGGAAGCCGAAGACCGAGTCAGGCTTCGGGCAGCACCATTCAGCCGCGTCGATCGTGCCTTTTTCAAGCGCAGGCAAAATGTCGCCGCCGCCCATGGCAACCGCAGGCACGCCGATGTCAGCGTAAGCAGCACCAACCATGCCTGGAGGGGCACGGAAACGCATCTGACGGAAGTCATCCATGGAAGTGATCGGCTCTGGGAACCAACCAAGGGCCTCTGGGCCAACGGGTTGCAGCATGAAGCCTTTTACGTTCACGCCCATCTCATCCCACAGACGGTCATAAAGCTCTTTACCGCCGCCGAACTGGAACCAGCTCAGGAAGGCGATGTTGTCCAGGCCGACACCGGCACCCGCAACAGGCGCACCAAAGAGGTTGGCTGCCACGTGCTTGCCGCCCCAATAGTGGGTCCATGCAAAGCCGCCTTCAACGAGGCCAGCGTCAACCGCGTCCATGATGTCGCGAGGGCCAACAACGGCGCCTGCTGGCAGTACTTCGATTTTCAGCGAGCCGCCGGTCAGCGCAGCCACGTCATCGCCAAATGCGTTCAGCATGACGACTTCGTCAGCCGTGTTTGGCAGAACGGACTGAATGCGCAAAACCTTTTCGGCCATGGCGCTGGACGCCATCAGTGCCAGGCCAACTGCGCTTGCAGTTAGTGTTTTCAATTTAATCATTAGGTCCTCCCTAAGGTCCAAGCCTTCCCTTTAGCTGTTTGGGCCGGGTGATGAAGGCATCTCCCCCGGCCGTTTCTTCATCCCCTTGGCCTCTCCCAGCCTGTTGGGGCGAATTCTGTTTGATATGCCATCGGGCACCCCCTCCCAAGGGTGCTCGGAATGCCACTATGGGGTGTGAATGCGCCGCTGTCAGGCATTTTCTACCTCCCGCGGTGCAGCCTGCGCGGCCCTTGCATCCTCCAGGATCAGGTCGGAGGCTTTCTCCCCAATCATAATCGTGGGCGCATTTGTGTTGGCCGAGACGATGATCGGCATGATTGAGGCATCTGCGACGCGCAGCCCTTCCATCCCGATCACTTTAAGACGTGGGTCGACGACGGCCATCGGATCGACGCCCATCTTACAGGTGCCGGTTGGGTGGTAAATCGTGGTCGAGGTGTTGCGCACCCATTCCAGTATCTCGTCGTAATCGTCGCTGACAGACGCGCCCGGCTGATGCTCCTCGGTGATATGGCTTTTGACCGGGTCCGTGGCGCAAATACGGCGCGTGATGCGCACGCCTTCGACGATGGTGTCGCGGTCGGTTTGCGTGGACAGATAATTGGGATGAAACTTCGGGTAGTCCCGCATATCGGCAGAGCTTAGCTCCATATGGCCTGCGCTTTCGGGGCGCAGTTGCAAAACAGAAGCTGTGAAGGCTGAAAACGGATGCGGCCCCTCGTCGATCTTGTCGGCTGAGAAGGGCTGAATGTGGAACTGAATATCCGGGGTTTCCAAATCTTCCCGCGTCTTCAAGAACCCTGTCCCCAAGGAAGCGGCCATCGCCATAGGGCCTGCGCGGGTTGCCGCATATTGCAGGGCGATCAGGCCCTGCTTGAAGATGTTGGACACCTCGGTGTTGATTGTGGGCAGGTTAGTTTTATAGACGGGCCGCGCCTGCAAATGGTCTTGCAGGTTCTTACCGATACCCTTCAATTCATGAATAACCTCGATCCCGTGCGGTTTCAGGTCATCTACGTCGCCTACGCCAGACACCATCAAAAGCTGCGGGCTCGCCAGCGCGCCTGCGGACAGGATCACCTCCCGCCGTGCCGTCATGGTCACGCGTTTGCCGTTGTGATTGGCAATAAGCCCGGTGCAGCGTTTGCCTTGAAATGTAAGGCGCTCCACCGGGCATTTTGTCAGAACCGTGAGATTTTGGCGTGACTTTGCAGGGTTGAGATAGGCGACCGCCGTCGAACAGCGGCGCCCGTTTCTCGTGGTCAGTTGGAAGAGGGAAACCCCCTCCTGATCCGCGCCGTTATAGTCTTTCGCGCGTTTATATTCGGCATTGACCGCACTGGTGAGCCAGTCATCGACGATCTGCCGCGTGACCGTGGTATCGGACACGGACAAGGGCCCGTTATCGCCACGATACTCATCCGCTTTGTCGCCGTTTTCATAAGTTTCGGCACGACGGAAGAGCGGGCCTACGTCTTCCCAGCTCCAACCCGTGCAGCCCAGCTGGCGCCAGCCATCATAGTCCTGCTTCTGTCCCCGCACATAAAGCAGCCCGTTGATCGAGGAAGAGCCCCCCAGCACCTTCCCGCGCGGCCATTTGATGGACCGGCCGTTGAGCCCCGGATCCGGCTCAGTCTGATACATCCAATCCGTCTTC
This sequence comes from Litoreibacter sp., assembly GCA_026710325.1. GTDB lineage: Bacteria > Pseudomonadota > Alphaproteobacteria > Rhodobacterales > Rhodobacteraceae > Litoreibacter. Next base: position 5,782 of record JAPORH010000141.1, read on the forward strand.
GGATTGCTCATCGTCTTGAAGTAGCCAACCGGGATATGGATCCAAGGATAAGTGTCCTTGCCCCCGGCCTCCAATACGGCCACTTTGTATTTCCCATCCGCAGAGAGCCGGTTGGCTAAAACGCACCCGGCCGAGCCTGCGCCGACGATGATGAAATCAAATTCCACTCACTTCCTCCCAAAAGTGTTGAAATTATAAAAAGTGAGACTTAAAGTCTCGTTTTTATAGTGCAGCACGCTTCAAAGAGTCGCACAAGTAAAAAATGCGCCAAGTTGATTTGGGAGGATCACAATGGACGACAACAGCAGGATTCCGACCAATCTACGGACATTGCTTATCTTGGAGGCCATCGGCCGGCAGACCGAGCCGATGACGCCAGCCGAGATTGGACGCAAGATCGGGCTGCCCAAACAAACGACACATAGGCTTTGCAACACGCTTCTGGATGAAGGGTTCTTGACCCGGGACGAGCGTGGCCGAGGCCTGCGTCCCGGAAGGCGGGCCCGACTGATGGGGGCAGGCATCATGCATTCCTCCTCCAGCCACGTGACGCGCCACCAGCTTCTGCAAAACCTCGCGACCGAAATCGGAGAGACGGTGAATTTCGTCGTGCCCGAAGATCGCGGTATGGCCTATCAAGACCGCGTGGAAACGGATTGGCCCTTCCGCATCCAGCTGCCTGTGGGCACCAATGTGCCCTTTCATTGCACCGCCTCGGGCAAGACCTATCTCGCATCGCTGCCCAAGGCGGAGCGTCGCAGATTGGTCAACGTCATGCATCTCGAACGCCACACAGACAGCACGATCACCGACCCAGACCTGCTACTGGCGGAGCTTCAAGACATCGCCAAACGCGGCTTCGCGCTCGACAATTGCGAGTTTTACGAAGGCATGGTCGCAATCGCGGTCCCGGTCTTGGATCCCAACGGGCGCTATTGCGCCGCCGTCGCCTTCCATGCGCCCGAACAACGGATTTCAGCGGAGGTTGCTCTGACCAAGGTGGAGGTATTGCAGCGCACCTCCCAACAACTAACCGCCACGATTTTTGGCGACTAGCCGATGTCGATCACCCTGCTACGCTCCCTCATTGCCGTGGCCGAGACCGGCAGCTTCATGGAGGCCGCCGCGCGGGTGCATGTCAGCCAGGCCGCCGTGGGCCAGCAGATGAAACGGCTGGAAGAGGTGTTGGGTATTGCGCTGTTTGACCGCGACCGCAAATCACCCCGGCTGAACCCTTTGGGTCAGTCGCTAGTACCGAAAGCCCGCGCGGTGGTCGCCGCCTATGACGGGTTGTTGGACGACGTCAGCGGTGAGGCGCAGCTCATAGGGGAGATGTCTTTGGGCGCGGTCCCCTCCACTCTCGGCTCGCTGGTGCCGCGCGCGGTCAAACAATTGGTCGCGGCCTATCCCGGCCTGCGCATTCGCGTCGTTCCCGGCCTGTCAGATGATTTGCGCGAACAGGTCGAACGCGGAGCATTGGACGCAGCGCTGCTTGGCCCGTTCGAGGCATCGGGCGGCGTTATGCTCTGGCAGCCCGTGGCGCAGGAAGCCTTTGTCCTCATCGCAGCACCGGAGGTTGCTGGCAACGATCCGCGCGCCTTACTGCGGGAGCATCCCTATATTCGCCACACAAGACGCGCCGCCGCTGGCCGTTTGGCAGATAACTGGCTGGCACGCGAGAAGATCGTCGTAACCGCGGCTATGGAGATGGAAACTCTGGAGGCCGTCACATCCATGGTCACCCACGGCCTCGGCATCTCAGTGGTCCCGGACATGTGCGTCCCAGAGCCCGCCTTCACCGCCCTGCGCCGGCTCACTCTGGAAGGAGCCCCCACCCGCGAACTGGGCCTGCTCAGCCGCGCCGACAGCCCGAAGCGGCGGTTGATCGACGGGCTATTGGCGGAGGTGTCTGGGGTGATTGCGCGGTAAGCCGGGCCTCGCCAGACCGGAGGATGGCGATCTGATGGTCATTCTGCAGCGCTTTATCTGCGCAAAGCACTTCTTCCATAGATTTGATGCGCACCGCTACCAAATCGCCAGCCCTCCGGGCCGGTCTGGCGATGCCCGGCGCGCTTTGCGCTTGATTCCGGGCTTTCCCTGTTCGCGTTAGTTGTAGAAGGCTAAGAACAAAACTGGCGTTTGACCAATCTCAATCCGCCTGAAATTCACAAAGGCGGCACACTCAATCAAGGCGTCGTATATCTCTGGGCAGCGGTTCTTCAGCCCTTTCGCATATTTAAGATGTAGGGTTACCGCGCCGCCTTCCTCGACGCAGACTTTTGAGAAAGGTTCGTCTAGGGATGTCATGCAATCAATCCAAGCATCCATGTTTCGACCATAGAAGTCGGGGAACCCAAACGCCTCCGCGAAGGTATCGTGAAAGCTCGACCATCCTTCGATAAGCCGACAATCGACAGCTACTGATCTGGTCAACATCTTGGCTCCAATGTGTTTTGCTATACACACATGCACCGAAACACTGCGCCAGCCAAGCCGGGCCAACACCTGACCGTGGGCGGGTGTTCCAACCTCACTTCGACAGCGCTTGATGGCAGCCAATCACATTTCACGTTCATGCGGCGCGCTTCATCAACAAGAACACCTGCCCGTGCGGGCGGTCAGGTGTTGGCCCGGCGCCTTCGGCTTGATTCCGGGCTTGTTCCTCAGTTTTGTCGCATCAGCGAATAGTATTCGTCGCGCACATCTTCATCTACGGCGACGCCACGATTTCCTCCATAGAGCCTGTCGTTTTGGTCTTTGCGAGGTCCAGAAATCCAGTAGAAATCGCCGCTCTCCGTTTCGAAGTAATTTGCCTTATAGCCAGCGCCTTTGAGGCCCTGGAACCTTAGTCCTTTATAGTAAAGAGTCTTCCCCGACTTTGAGAAGTACACGCGCCCGATCACAGCATCTCCTTCAAGACCTTCAGACTTGCATTCGATGTACATAATTCGCGAACGAGACAGCCGAAATTCTTTCGGGAGCGCTGCATCCTGATCGATTTTCGCTTTCCAGTGATCGGCATGTCTCAAGAAAGAGGCTCCAAGCTACGTTTAGCTATGAAATACTAAGAATGAAGCAGCTCCACAACGACTGTCCGCTGATCAAAAAGAAAAGAAAGTCTTTACCAAGCCTAAAATCACTTTGATTTGCCAAGCCTCTCCTTTTGCACGATACCCTGCCCAAAGACACGCAAGAGGAGTCCCAAATGGACATCAATGACACCATCGTGGACGCCTATGTGCGCCACAAGGTTGAGTTCATCACCACTGTGCCCTGCAAGCAGCTCGGCGGGGTGATCGAGAAATGTGAGGCGCATCCTGATATCTACCACATCCCGTCCAACAAAGAGGATGAGGGGATGGGGCTTTGCGCAGGCGCTTTCATGGGCGGCAAGCGCTCCTCCATCATCATGCAGAACACCGCCATCGGGGTCACGATCAACACGCTGGTGACGTTGACGCAATATTACCGCATGCCGCTGCCGATGCTGATCTCCTACCGCGGGGAGCTGGGCGAGCCTGTGGCCTGCCAAGCAGAGATGGCGGTGCACACCAAGGCGTTGCTCGCGCAGCTCAACATCCCGACCTACCATTTCCACAAACAGGCCGATGCCGACGAGTTCGACAAAATCCTGCAATACACGTTCATGTGCAACAAGCCGGTCGCCATCCTGACCGACGCATCCTTCTGGGGAGGCTACTGATATGATCCGCTCCGACATCCTGCGCGAGCTTGCGCCGACCATCAAAGACACGCTGACCGTCATGAATATTGGCCTGCCGAGCCAAGAAATGCACATGATCGACGACCAACCGTCGAATTTCTACATGCTGGGCACCATGGGCCTGGCCTCCTCCATCGGGCTGGGCCTCGCGCTTGCGCAAAAGGAAAAGGTTTTGGTCGTCGACGGTGACGGCTCCGTCCTGACCAACATGGGCACGCTGCCGACCATCGCGAATAACGTGGCCGACAATTACGTGCTCTTGATCATCGACAACGGGTCTTACGGCTCGACCGGCGACCAGCCCACCTATGCGGGCGCCAAAACCAAGCTGGAAGAGGTCGCCAAGGCATGCGGTTGCGAGAACGTCGTCGTGGCCCAAGCCGAAGAGACAGTGCAGGCCGTCAAGGACGCGCTGGCGGGCGACAAGATGACCATCATCGTGGCCAAATGCGAAAGCGGCAACATCAAGGTGCCGGTCATCACCATGGACCCGGTCGTTATCCGGCACCGTTTCATGGAAACCATCAAAGAGCGGAACGCATAAGCGCAATCCGAAAAGTGGGTACCGGTTTTCGGAACAAATTGCGCGTAAAGTCAAAAACTGCGCGCGACCCGAAAAGTGGGTACCGGTTTTCGGGCCTATTTGCGCGAAAATAGAAAGGCGTGAGCATGAAAAAAGTCGTCATCTCCGAGTTTATGGACGAGGCCGCAGTGGAGGACCTGCGGCGCGACCACAGCGTGGTCTATGACCCCGCCCTCGTAGATGACGGCACCCGCCTTTTGGCGGAACTGGCCGACGCTGACGCGATCATCGTGCGCAACCGCACTCAGGTGAGCGGGGAACTGTTGGGAGGCAGCCCCCGTTTGCGCTGCGTCGGTCGCCTCGGCGTCGGCCTCGACAATATTGACCTTGAGGCCTGCAAGGCGCGCGACATAGCAGTCTTTCCAGCCTCCGGCGCGAATGACCTGTCGGTGGCGGAATATGTGATCACCTCCGCCGCAGCACTTTTGCGTAACGCCTATCTGGGCTTCGACCGCATGATCGCAGGCGACTGGCCGCGGCAGCAGATGTCGGGCGGCGAGCTTGCGGGCAAGACCTTGGGCCTTGCCGGTTTCGGCTCAATCGCGCGCGAAACGGCGCGGCTGGCGCGTGGCATGGGCATGAACATCGCGGCCATGGACCCGTTTGTACCTGAGGGCGACGCAGCCTGGGACGGCGTCGCGCGGCATGAGGATTTGACCGCGCTCGCAGCCGCTTGTGACGTGCTTTCTCTCCACGTGCCGCTGACCGACGGAACGCGGCATATGGCGGGATCGGATATTTTTAAAGCAATGAAGCCAGGCGCCGTGCTCGTCAACGCGGCCCGCGGCGGCGTGGTCGATGAGGCCGTTCTGGCCGAAGCCTTGCGCGCAGGCGACATCGCAGGCGCGGCGCTGGACGTGTTCGAAACCGAGCCCCTAACGGCCGAGGCCGCCGAAAAATTCAAAGGCCTTCAAGACAAGCTGATCCTGACACCGCATATTGGCGGCGTGACGAAAGAGGCGAACACACGGGTTTCCGCATTGACGGCGGAGAACGTCCGGAACGCGCTGGCCTGAGTGCCTGTTTTTTCAGCAACCACCGGCTCCCAGAACGAAAACTGACCGGCAAAGCTTGAAACTTTACCTTCTGATAGGGTTTGATCAGCGCGCGAGGAGCCTGCCATCAACACCCAAACCCTCATAGCTGCCCCCAAAACCCAGCCTGCGGCCCAACCACGCGCCCGCGGGAGGTTGCGTGTGAGTGCGAAGAGGCGGGGTGCGACTTCCGTGATCGACGGGCTGCATCAGTCGGGCTCGCTCAAAATGATGTTTCCGCGCGGCGCTGGCCCTTCCCTGATGAGCGTTGTCGTCAATTGCGCGGGCGGCATGACAGGCGGTGATCGGTTTGAGATAGAAGGTGCGGCGGGCGAAGGTGCATCGCTGACACTGACCACGCAGGCGGCGGAGCGGCTCTACCGCGCGACAGGCGACGCCCCTGCCCGTCTGCGCACGACGCTGGAGGTGGCCCGGGGCGGCACGCTGCATTGGCTGCCGCAGGAGACGATCCTCTTTGATGGCTGCGCGATGGAGCGGCGGCTGGATGTATCGCTCGCATGTGACGCGCAGGCTTTAATCGTGGAGCCGCTCGTCTTTGGCCGCGCGGCCATGGGTGAGATGTTGGAACAGGCTTCCTTCCGCGACCATGTGCGGATCGCGCGAGATGGCGTTTTGATCCATGCAGAAGCGACGCGTTTGGAAGGCTGCGTGGCATCGCAGCTTGAGGGGAGCGCGCTGACCGGTGGCGGGCTGGCCACCGCGGCCATTGTCTATGCCGCCCCTGATGCGGAGCTATTTCTGGACCGCGCACGCGATTTGATTGGGCCTATGAGCGGCGCCAGCCTGAAAGCGCCCGACCTCCTCGTGATCCGCTTGATTGCGCCCGATGCTTGGCTTTTGCGGCGCGAGGCCATCCCCCTGATTGCCGCTTTGAGCGGTGCTGACATTCCCAAAACCTGGACGCTTTAAGATGCAACTGACCCCCAGAGAAAAAGACAAATTGCTGGTCTCGATGGCCGCCGAGGTGGCCCGCAAACGGCTCGCGCGCGGCGTGAAGCTGAACCACCCTGAAGCGATTGCGCTGATCACCGACGCTGTGGTCGAGGGCGCGCGTGACGGGCGTTCGGTCGCGGAGATGATGGAGGCTGGCGCGCAGGTCCTCACCCGTGAGCAATGCATGGAAGGCGTGGCCGAAATAATCCATGACGTTCAGGTGGAGGCGACTTTCCCGGACGGCACCAAGCTTGTCACCGTGCATAACCCGATCAGATAGGGTCGGGTGCCTCCCCTCTCGGCGACGCAGTCGCCTGCCGGGCAAAGGGCTAGAATATTTTTAAAGCAATGAAGAACAAAGGACGCGCATCATGATCCGAGGCGAGATTTTCCCGGCAGAGGGCGAACTGCAGCTGAATGTGGGCGCGGAGGCGGTCACGTTGGAGGTCGCCAATACCGGTGACAGGCCCGTGCAGGTCGGCTCGCACTACCAATTTGGGGAAGCCAATGCGGCTTTGGATTTCGACCGCGACGTCGCCCGCGGCATGCGCCTCGACATTGCCGCCGGGACCGCCGTGCGGTTTGAGCCGGGTCAGCGGCGGGAGGTGCAGCTGATCCCGATATCGGGGGCAAGGGTTGTATACGGGTTTAATCAGAAGGTGATGGGGGCGTTGTGAAGCTGAAATCGGTCATAATACCGGTATCATTACTTGCGCGGGCCGCGTGCGCGGGCCCTGCTTTTGAAATTGTGGACAAAAGCGGCGCACCATTGTTCGAGCTACGCGAAGGATTTTGCTTTGTCGGCTGCAACATCAAAGTGCAACGGGCGGACAGAACCGAGTGTAGTGGTTTCGCACCCACCATAGACAGCGACACTAGTGCGGTCGTCAGCATCAAATGCCCTGATCGACCGAGCGAGATTTTGACCACTGCACCTTTGAAAATGGACGCTCCAACCGTCGGCACACTGGAAACAAAAGTTCAGTATCAAGCCAGAAACAAAGCCAAGCTCAACGAGCTGATCAAAACAACTCAATAAGGAACGGCCCATGCCAGCCACAATCTCCAGAGCCGACTACGCCGCCATGTTTGGCCCCACTGTGGGCGATAAGGTGCGCCTTGCAGATACCGATCTGATCATCGAGGTGGAGCGCGATTTGATTGCGGAACGGGCGGGGGCGGCCTCGGGCGGCACCGGGGCCAACGCGCTGTCCTATGGCGAGGAGGTCAAATTTGGCGGCGGCAAGGTGATCCGTGACGGGATGGGGCAGTCTCAGGTGACGCGCGCGAATGGCGCGGTGGACACTGTCATTACCAATGCGCTGATCGTGGACCATACCGGCATCTACAAGGCCGATATCGGGCTGAAAAACGGGCGCATCCACAAGATCGGCAAGGCGGGCAACCCGGACACGCAGCCCGGCGTCGATATCATCGTGGGGCCCGGCACGGAGGCGATTGCGGGCGAAGGCCGGATCGTTACGGCAGGCGGGTTTGACAGCCATATCCATTTCATCTGCCCGCAGCAGATTGAGGATGCGTTGCACTCCGGGCTGACCACGATGCTGGGCGGCGGCACCGGCCCCGCGCATGGCACGCTGGCGACGACTTGTACCCCCGGTCCTTGGCATATCGGACGGATGATGCAGGCGGTGGACGGGGTGCCGATGAATATCGGCTTCGCGGGCAAGGGTAACGCCTCGCAACCCGAGGCTCTGGTGGAGCAGGTGAAAGGCGGGGCTTGCGCCATGAAGCTGCATGAGGATTGGGGCACAACGCCGGGTGCCATTGATTGCTGCCTCTCGGTCGCCGACGAGATGGATGTGCAGGTCATGATCCACACCGATACGCTGAATGAAAGCGGGTTTGTGGAGAATACAGTTGCCGCCATGAAGGGGCGGACGATCCATGCGTTCCACACCGAGGGCGCGGGCGGGGGCCATGCGCCCGACATCATCAAAATCTGCGGCGACGCGAATGTCCTGCCGTCTTCCACCAACCCGACGCGGCCCTTCACGGTGAACACGCTGGAGGAGCATCTGGATATGCTGATGGTGTGCCACCACCTCGACAAATCCATTCCCGAAGACGTGGCCTTTGCCGAGAGCCGCATTAGGCGGGAGACCATTGCGGCGGAGGATATCCTGCACGACATGGGCGCGTTCTCGATCATCGCCTCGGACAGCCAGGCCATGGGCCGCGTGGGCGAAGTGATCATCCGCACCTGGCAGACCGCCGACAAGATGAAGAAGCAGCGCGGGCGGCTCAGCGAAGAACAAGGCGAAAACGACAATATGCGCGTGCGCCGCTACATCGCGAAATACACGATCAACCCGGCCATCGCGCATGGGGTAAGCCGCGAAATCGGCTCCCTTGAGGAAGGTAAACGCGCCGATCTGTGCCTCTGGTCGCCAGCATTCTTTGGCGTGAAGCCCGAGATGGTGCTGATGGCAGGCTCAATCGTTTGCGCGCAGATGGGCGACCCGAACGCCTCCATCCCTACGCCGCAGCCGGTCTACACGCGGCCTATGTTCGGCTCCATGGGGCGCGCGGTGGAGCATTCCGCGGTGGTCTTCACCTCCGCCGCAGGCATGGAGGAAGATGTGCGCGGAAAACTGGGGCTGGCCAAGGAATGCATCGCGGTTGAAAACACGCGCGGCATTGGCAAAAAGGACCTCGAGCTCAACGACGCGCTGCCCGAGGTGGAGGTCGACCCTGAGACCTACGAGGTCCGCGCCGATGGCGAGCTTTTGACCTGCCAACCGGCAGAAGAGCTGCCCATGGCGCAGCGCTATTTCCTGTTCTGAGGGAGGGCGAGCGATGCATCTGGCGCAAACCGGGGTTTCCGAACCAGCGTTTGTTTGGGCAGACGATATGGGCCATTTAGTGGGTAACGGGCGGGGCCAAATCCCACTTGGAAAGGACCACTCTCATGGCAAGCTCAACACATACCGTTTCCACCCAACCCAGCATCGCAAAACGGCTGTTTTCCGGCATCGCGCGGGTCGCGACGTCTTTTACCAGCTCGCTGCAAATCGCCGAGGATCTACGCAAGCTCAGCACAGTGAGCGATGCGGAGCTGAACGCGCTTGGCACCGACCGCTCCACCGAGATCAGAAGGATCGTCGACACCAAGCTTTAAGATCGGGCCAGCCATGCGGCCCTTTTGACGGAGTTCGCTATGCCCATTAGAAACCGTTTCGCTGAACTGCACCCGGACATCACCGCCTGGCGGCGCGACTTCCATGCGCATCCGGAGCTGCTCTACGACACGCATCGCACCTCTGCCATTGTCGCCGAAAAGCTCAAGGAATTTGGCTGTGATGTGGTGGAGACTGGGATCGGACGCACCGGCGTGGTCGGGCTCATTCACGGCAAAAACGGCCCAGGCCGCAAGACCGTTGCGCTGCGCGCTGATATGGACGCGCTCCCGATCTTTGAAGCGACGGGCGCGGCGCATGCCTCCAAGGAAGAGGGCAAAATGCATGCCTGCGGGCATGACGGGCACACCGCGATGCTGCTAGGTGCCGCACAATATCTGGCGGAGACGCGCGGTTTCGAAGGTACAGTCGCTGTGGTGTTCCAGCCCGCCGAGGAGGGCGGCGCCGGCGCAGAAGAGATGGTGCAAGACGGGCTGATCGACCGGTTCGGCATCTCGGAGATTTACGGCATGCATAACTCCCCCATGGTGCCCTTTGGCGAATTCGCGATCCGGCCGGGCCCGTTTTACGCAGCCTGCGACAGCTTCACCATCAAGGTGCGTGGCAAAGGGGGCCATGCGGCGCGGCCCAACAATACGGTCGACACCACGCTGGCCAGCTCCGCCATCGTCATGGCACTGCAATCCATCGTGTCGCGCAATGCCGACCCGCAACAGCCGATTGTGGTCTCCGTCACCTCCTTCCGCACAGAAAGCGACGCGTTCAACGTTATCCCGGAGCATGTCGAACTTCGCGGCACGCTGCGCAGCTTTGACGAGGAACTGCGGGCGAAAGTTCTTAACCGGATCGAAGAGATCGCCGAATTTACCGCGCGCTCTTACGCGGCGGAGGCAGAGGTTGTGACCGACGAAATCCCCTACCCCGTGATGGACAACCATGCTTTGGAAACCGACCACTGCATCGCCGCGGCAAAGGAAGTCGCCGGGAAAGTCAACGAAGCGCCGCGCGTAACGGGCGGGGAGGATTTTGCCTATATGCTGCGCGCTTGCCCTGGTGCTTACATTCAGATCGGCAACGGTCCGTCAGCCGGCTTGCATCACCCGGAATATGATTTCAACGATGAGATCATCCCGCTGGGATGCTCCTACTGGGTGACGCTGGCCGAGCAAAGGTTGGCAAGCTGATGCTGCGCGCCGGTAAGATAGCCGCGAGCGGCGCGGACGCCACTTGCACCCTGACCTATGAGGAGCGGTTCTTGCGCCGCCGCGTGCTGAAGACCGATGCGGGCGAGGAATTTCTGGTGGACCTGCCGCGCACGACCTCATTGGATGCGGGGCAAGCCTTTGTTCTAAGCGACGGGCGCCATGTTTCCGTGCGCGCGGCGGATGAGCCGCTTATCGAGATCACTTCGAACGATTTGTTGCGGCTCGTCTGGCATATCGGCAACCGCCATTGCCCGGCGCAGATCGAAGCCAGCCGAGTGCTTGTTCAACCCGACCATGTGATCCGTGACCTTATGGAAAAATTGGGGGCAAATTTGCGCGACGTGGTTGAGCCCTTCACCCCGGAGGGCGGCGCTTACGGCCACGGTCGCACCCATGGGCATGACCATAGCCATGAACACGGGCACGATCATGGACACAGCCATTCACATGCCCACTGAGCTGTCCCCCGCACAGCTGATGCTGCTAACCCAATGGTTGTCGCCCTCCTTCCCAGTTGGCGCATTCACGTACAGCCACGGGCTGGAGCTTATACTGGCGGAGCATCCGAAGACCGACGTGGAGGCCTGGCTCACCCAAATCCTGCGCCACGGCGCGGGGTGGAACGATGCGATCCTGCTGCGCGCGGGCTATCTGGGCGATGCGCAAGAGGCAGACGCGCTCGGACGCGCCCTCGCCCCCTCGAAAGAGCGCGCGTTGGAAGCAGACGCCCAAGGCACCGCCTTTTGCAAGGCGCTCACGGGTGCCTTCGCCATTGACCTCGGGCAACTGATTTACCCCGTGGCCATCGGGGCGGCCGCGAAAACAAAAAACCTGCCGCTGGAACCTGTGGTCGAACTCTACCTGCACAGCTTCATCAGCAACCTGATCGGTGCGGCGCAGAGGCTCTCCCCGCTTGGCCAAACCCGTGCGCAGGCGATGCTGACCCGCCTGGGAGCGGTTTGCGAGGAGGTGGCGCAAGAAACGCGTGGACTGACCCTTGACGACCTTGGTGGCGCGACATGGGCTGCCGACGCCGCATCCATGCGGCACGAGACACAAGAGACGAGGATTTTCAGGACATGAGCATGGATGGCGCTTCCCACTCCCCCAACGGCCCGCTGCGCATTGGGATCGGCGGCCCCGTGGGCGCGGGGAAGACAACGCTGACAGCGGCGCTATGCATTGCTTTGCGCGATCAGTACTCCATCGCCGCTGTGACCAATGACATTTACACGCGGGAGGATGCGGATGCGCTGATGCGTATGCAAGCGCTCCCGTCTAACCGGATCAGAGGCGTGGAAACGGGCGGCTGCCCGCATACCGCGATCCGCGAAGACGCCTCGATCAACTTGGCCGCCATTGATCAGCTCAACCAAGATTTCCCCGACCTCGACGTCGTGCTGATCGAAAGCGGTGGCGACAATCTCTCGGCCACCTTCTCGCCGGAGCTGACCGACCTGACGGTCTATGTCATCGACGTCGCCGCCGGGGAGGAGATCCCGCGCAAAGGCGGGCCTGCCATCACCCGCTCCGACATTCTGGTAATCAACAAGACCGACCTTGCCCCGCACGTCGGCGCGTCGCTTGAGGTGATGGAGCGCGACGCCACCAAAATGCGCGGTGAACGCCCATTTGTTTTTGCGCAAGTCCGACATGGCGACGGCATCGACACGATCCTCTCCCACATCCGGGCCATTGGCGGGCTGCACTGACCAGATTCTTCCCGCTACTGGCCAAACCATCATTGCCAGCCTCCAGTTTAGCTGTGAGCATGAGAATCGGATCGGAGGGGGAATATGGAGTATTTCGAAAACCCGTACCGCCTTGCGGCGGTAACGATCGATATTGATGCCGAGGTCCCAAACCCAAGCGATGACATCGACCGGCCCCGCGCGTTGCTCGCCCGCTGCCCGGAGGCGCGGGAAACGCCGCTCGTGAGCTTTGAGATGCCTGGCAGCGGCGCACAGCTTTTGGTCAAAGACGAACGCGCCCGCATGGGGCTGGGCAGTTTCAAAGCGCTCGGCGCGGCCTATGTCATCGCCAGTGATCCGAACGCGCGGGAGAAAACCTATGTCACCGCCAGCGCGGGCAATCACGGGCTATCCGTCGCGGCGGGCGCGCGTATCTTTAGCGCGAAATCAATCATCTACATCGCCGAAACCGTGCCCGAAAGCTTCGCCGAACGGCTGCGCGCCGAGGGGGCGGAGGTCCGCCGCGAAGGCGCGGTCTATGAGGACAGTATGGCCGCCGCAGAACGCGCCGCGCAGGCGGAAGGGCTCGTCCTGCTCTCCGACAGCTCCTGGCCCGGCTATTACAAGCTTCCGCGCAAAGTGATGCAAGGCTATCTGGCGCTGATGGGGGAGGTGTTTGACCAGATGCCGCGCCCGGCCACGCATGTCTTCCTGCAGGCCGGTGTCGGAGGGTTGGCCGCAGCTTGCGGCGCAGCGGTGCGCAAGGTTTGGGGCGACAATCCAAAGATCGTCGTGGTCGAGCCAGATGCTGCCCCCGCGCTTGCCAGCTCGATCCGGGAGGGGCATCTCACCACCGCGCCCGGCCCTGTCTCCGCCATGGGCCGGCTCGACTGCAAAACCCCCTCAATCATCGCCCTGAAAGGGCTTGCGCGCGATGCAAACTGGTTCTGCACTCTCACTGACGCGGAGGTCGCCTCCCAAATGGAGCCATTGGCCGAATGGGGGCTGGCCACATCGCCCTCTGGTGGGGCCGGGTTGGCCGCTGCGCTGCTTGATGAAGGGCGGCTCGGCATCAATCAAAACTCCCGCGTGCTCTGTATCCTCAGCGAGGGCCCCGCGTGACGCGCGGCTTCCCCGAACGCGAATTTGCGGATCGCTGCGCGCGCGCCCAGTCTAAAATGCTCGCCACGGGCCTCGGCGCGCTGCTGCTCACAACCGAGCCCGAAATCCGGTACTATACCGGCTTCCTGACCCGCTTCTGGGAAAGCCCGACCCGCCCCTGGTTTTTGATATTGCCGCCTGAAGGCAAACCGATTGCCGTGATCCCGTCCATCGGGGCTGCGCTGATGGGTCAGGCCTATGTAGGGGAGGTCCGAACCTGGCGCGCACCTTATCTGCGCGATGACGGGGTCTCCTTGCTCATCAGGACGCTTAATGAGGTGCGGCAGGGCTTGCCGGTGGGGACGGCCCGCGGCCTTGAAAGCCACACGCGCATGCCGCTGGCCAGCCTGACGGCGCTTCTCGACAATGTGCCTGTGACCGGCGACGCGCATCTCACACGCCGGCTGCGCATGGTCAAATCGGAAGCCGAGGTCGAAAAGATCGAAACCGCCTGCCAGATCGCCACACGCGCCTTCGACCGCGTCGGCGAAATCGCGCGGCCAGGTGTGCCGCTCGCACAGGTTTTTCGCGATTTTCAACGGCTGTGTCTTGAGGAGGGCGCGGATTGGGTGCCCTATCTCGCCGGTGCCGCTGCCAAACAAGGCTATGCCGACGTCATCTCCCCCGCCACCGACGCGCCGCTCGGAAAAAGGGGATGTGCTCATGCTCGACACCGGGCTCGTCTATGATGGGTATTTCTGCGATTTCGATCGCAATTTCAGCCTCGGGCCACCCTCTGGCGCGGTGGCCGACGCCCATGCCCAGCTGATCGAGGCCACAAAAATAGGGTTCAATGCCGCCAAACCCGGCACAACCACCGCCAATCTGTTTCACAAGATGGATCTGATGTGCACCGGTGGCGCGGGCGACGGCGATGCGGGTCGGCTTGGGCACGGCCTGGGCATGCAGCTGACCGAATGGCCGTCGCTCATCCTCGATGACACAACAGCGCTGGAGCCGGGTATGGTGCTGACGCTGGAGCCGGGCGTGCAGGTGATGCCTGGCAAGATCATGGTGCATGAGGAAGATATCTTGATCACCGAGACAGGCGCGCGCTACCTGACGCGCCCTGCCCCGCCTGACATTATGGTGCTGGAATGACCGCATTCCCCTACTCTGAGGCCACACAAAACTGGCCACGCCTCGGGCTGATCGTTCTGCAATCAGACGAGACGATCGAGCAGGATTTCCGCGCAATGTTCCCACGCGACACGGCGCTTTTCACCACGCGCATCGAAAGCGGGTTGGAGGTGAGCGCAGACAGCCTTGCCGCGATGGAGGCCCGATTGACAGATGCCGCCACGTTGTTCCCACGTGGTATGGGGTTCGACGTGATAGGTTATGGCTGCACCTCCGGCACAGCGCAAATCGGGGCGTCGCGTATCGCGGAACTGGTCCGGGCGGGTGCACCCGCTTCGCAAGTGACTGAGCCTGTCTCTGCGCTAATCTCGGCCTGTGACGCATTGGGCGTCAAAAGGCTCGCAATCTTGTCACCCTATGTCGAAGAGGTCTCAGAGCGGCTGCGCGCAGTTTTGGCGCATGCGGGGGTTGAGACACCCGTTTTCGGCAGTTTTGCCGAGCCTGAGGAAGCCAAGGTCGCGCGCATCGACACCGCCTCGATTGTAAAAACCGGGGTAGCTTTGGTCGCCAGCGGCGAGGTCGACGCTTTATTCCTCTCCTGCACGAACCTGCGCAGCCTTCCCGCCATCCCGCTTCTTGAGGAAGAAACCGGGCTCCCAGTTCTTAGCAGCAATCAGGTGCTTGCATGGGAAATGGCACGGCTGGCGGGCTTACCGTTCGAGTTTGCCCCAAATCGCGGTGGCGCGCGCTGAAATGCGCGACAAATCGCGCCAGACTTGTCCACAGAAAGTGATTTGCATCTCCCCCGGGCAAGTCTCATTTCAGGCGTATGGGGCCTGAAGCAAGACCTGTTTTAAAGACTGTAAAAGCATTTGCGCTTGCGCTTTGTTTCGGCTTCGGCGCGTCCCCGGTCATTGCGTTTGACCTCAAGCTCTCCTCCAGCAGCGCCGATAAAGAGCTAAACGCGGCCATGAAAGCTGCGTCCTTACTTGTCACACTTGAAAATGACGAAGCCCCCCGTGGGCAGGAGGTTTTGGCCGCCGCGCAAGCCGACTATGCAAGGCTCATCGGCGCGCTTTATGCGCAAGGCTATTTCGCACCTGTCATCAATATCCGTGTCGACGGGCGCGAGGCCGCAGAGATCTCTCCGCTTACAATAATCGCGCGGGTCAACCGCGTTGATATTCGCGTGGTCGCCGGGCGTAAGTTCACATTTGGCACTGCTGCCTTGGGCCCGCTTCCGCCTTTTCCGGAACCACCGGCATCCTACCGGTCGGGCCAACCTGCGACCACTGGCGCCATTCAAGAGGCCGTGGATGGGGCCATCAGCGATTGGCGCGACGCAGGCTATGCAAAGGCCACGCTTGGCCGTCAGCAAATCACAGCGCGCCATGCTGAAGCGCGGCTCGACAGTCAGCTTCAGATTGCGCCGGGACCGGCCTTGCGCTTTGGCGAGCTGCGGATCAGCGGCAACAGGGCGGTGCGCACCGAGCGCATTCGCGACATCGCGGGCCTGCCCACGGGCCAGATTTTCAGCCCTAGTGAGCTTGCCCGCGTCACGACGCGGCTGCGCCGCACGGGCGCATTCAAGGTTGCCGCCCTGAGCGAGGCCGAGGAAATCGGTCCCGGCAACACGCTGCCAATTGACCTGCAAATCACCGAAGAAAAGCCCCGCCGCTTCGGCTTTGGCGCGGAGCTTTCCACCAGCGAAGGTGTGGCACTTTCTGGGTTTTGGCTGCATCGCAACCTGCTCGGCGGCGCGGAACGTTTGCGCTTTGACGCCGCCATCGAAGGGATTGGCGGACAAACGGGCGGCGTCGATTACAGCCTTGGCACGCGCTTCACCCGCCCAGCAACATTCAACGAAGACACCGATTTCTTTGCGCTGGCCGAGCTTGAACGGCTTGATGAGGAAGAATTCACCGTAGACCGTTTCAACATCGAAGCCGGCATCACGCGATATGCCTCCCCCAAGCGCACTTTCGAGTTCGGCATCGGGCTGCAGCACGCCCGCACGCAAGACGCTTTTGGGGACCGCAACTACACCATCCTGACCTTCCCCGGCTCCGCCGAATTCGACGACCGCGACAACCAGCTTGACGCGACCGAAGGCACTTATGCCCTGCTAAGCCTCACGCCCTTTGCAGCCATTGAAGGCACAAAAAGCGGGCTGCGCACCTATGCCGATTTGCGCGGCTACCAAAGCTTTGGCGAGAATGTTGTGCTGGCTGCGCGCTTCCAGCTTGGCTCAATGGTGGGGCCTGCCCTGTCCGAGGCCCCCACCGACTTTCTGTTCTATTCCGGCGGCGGCGGCACGGTGCGTGGGCAGGAGTATCAATCGCTGGGCGTCACCTTGCCCTCAGGGCGCGAAGTTGGCGGCCGCTCCTTCCTGGGCCTGTCGGGCGAGGTCCGGGTGAAAACCACCGATAGCCTGAGCGTCGTCGGCTTCTATGACGCGGGCTATATCGGGGAGGAAACCTTCCCCGACGGCTCCAGCGGCGACTGGCAAACCGGCGCGGGCTTTGGCGTGCGCTATGACACCGGGATCGGCCCGTTACGCGTTGATCTTGGCCTGCCTGTCAGTGGGCCCGGCGACAATAACGGCTTCGAGCTTTATATCGGGATCGGGCAGGCTTTTTAGATGGCGCGGATTCTACTCATATTCGCGCTCCTCGTCTGGCCGCTTAAAGCCGTCGCGCAGGACGATGACCGCGGCTACCTGACGGGCCTGTTGGAAAGCAGCCTTGGCGGCGAGGGCCGGATCGTGCGCATCGACGGCTTTGCGGGCGCGCTCAGCAGCCGCGCTACGGTGGACCGCATCACGGTGGCCGACGATCAAGGCGTCTGGCTCGAAATGACCGACCTTGTGCTCGGATGGAACCGTGGCGCGCTTCTTCGCGGCCGCGTCGAGATTGAGGAACTGTCAGCCGCCTCGATCACCCTCACCCGCCTGCCTGCCGCACAAGAAGATGAGCTGCCGCCTGCGGAAGCGCAGGGCTTTTCCCTGCCCGATCTGCCGGTGTCGATCACCGTGGGCAGCCTCGCCTCCCCCCGCATCACCATCGGCGCGCCGGTGCTGGGGCAAGAGCTGGTGATGACGCTCGACGCTTCCGCCTC
Source organism: Litoreibacter sp. (assembly GCA_026710325.1). Lineage (GTDB taxonomy): Bacteria > Pseudomonadota > Alphaproteobacteria > Rhodobacterales > Rhodobacteraceae > Litoreibacter. The sequence continues at coordinate 23,492 of JAPORH010000141.1, forward strand.
CCTCGCGGATGGGGCTGCTGATGTCGCGCTGCGCTCGAAACGGATCGACGCGAAGCAGGGGCGATTCGACATCGCAACGCGATTTGACGGTACATCGCTCGACATCAAGGTCGACATCTCTGAGGGCGCAGGCGGAATCGCTGCGAGCCTCATTGGCATCCCCGAAGAGCCCCCGGTCGAGCTTACCGTGGACGGCACCGGCCCGCTGTCGGACTTCAACGCCACCCTGCGCCTTGCCACTAGCGGGCAAGAGCGGTTGGCAGGCACCATCGGCCTGCGTGACCGCGATGGTGGGCGCGGGTTCGAGGCCGATCTGGGCGGCGATGTGACGGCGCTTTTCGCCCCGCAATACCGTGAGTTCTTCGGCCCCGACGTCGCGCTGCAAGCCAGCGGGGTCAGCGGCGCGGATGGCGCTTTAACGCTCGACCAGCTCAATCTAGCGACCGAAGCGCTGCGCCTACGAGGCACTGTCGCGCTAGATGACCAAGGCTGGCCCCGCGCGCTCGATATCACGGGCGACATGGGAAATTCAGAAGCGACACCCGTTCTACTGCCCCTGTCCGGCCCGCCCACACGGCTTCAAGACGCCACACTTTCGGTGCAATTTGACGCCGCACAAAGCGACCGGTTCGAAGCCTCTTTTGACATCACCAACCTCGCGACGCCCGAGATTGCCATCGGCGCGGTGACATTGGAAGCGTCCGGCACGCTCGAAAGCGCCGCGTCTGTGCAGGCTGATCTTCAACTGGCTGCCAATGCGCTCGTGTTCGGCGATCCAAGCTTGCAGGCGGCGGTTGGGGACACGGTTAGCGGCGCGCTCAACCTAAACTACGAAAATGGGGAAACGCTCAACCTGAGCAATTTGGATATCTCCGGGGCAGATTACGCCCTGACAGGCGCGGCAGACATCGCCGGTCTGAATGACGCGCTGAGCACAACGTTTGATCTGGGTTTGCAGGCGCAATCACTGGCACGGTTCGCGCTCATTTCAGGCCAGGACCTCTCCGGCGCAGCTGAGCTCACCTTACGCGGCACGGCGGATCTGGGCGGCACTTTCGACGTTGAGATTGAAGGCTTGGCCGACGACTTGGCGCTTGGCATCGCGCAGGCCGACGCAGTTCTGGACGGGCGAACAGAGCTTGCGATAGCCGCAGCGCGGGACGAAGCGGGCACGCGCGTAGAGGCGCTTTCGCTCGAGAACGACCAGCTCACTGCGACCGGCTCGGCGGATGTGGCGACTGACAATTCACGGGTCGTTTTGGACGCGCGGCTCAATGATGCAGCGCTTTTGGCGGAGCAATTGACCGGACCGCTGACCTTGAACGGCACCGCCACGCAAGACACGCGCGGCTGGTCCGTAGACATGGACGCAGCTGGTCCGTTTGACGCGACCGCGGCAGTCGACGGTCTGGCCACCGGCCCGCAAGCCGCACTGAACTTCGCGCTCGCCCTGCCCGATATCAACCCGCTGGTGCCGGAGTATTCAGGCGCGGTGGATTTGGACGGGGTCTTGCGCCAATCACCTAAGGGATGGCGCGTTGACACGAAACTTGCCGCACCCTTCGATCTGTCGGCCGATGTCGAAGGCCGCGTGACGGGCGAGAACGCACCCGACGTGACGTTCAGTGCGAGGCTGCCCGACATAAATCCGCTTGTCCCGCAATATTCGGGCGCCGTGACGGTCGAAGGCCGCGCGCAGATGCTGGCCGAAGGCCTGCAGATAGACACCGATCTAACTGGGCCTTTCGCACTAGAGGCCAGTGTCGCGGGCCGCGTCACCGGTGAAAACACCCCTGATATCGCTTTTGAGGCGCGCCTGCCCGATATCAATCCGTTGGTGCCGCAGTATCGCGGCGCATTGGCGGTGACCGGCACGGCCCAACAGCAAGGCGAGGCTCTTGGCATCGACACCAAGATTGCTGGTCCCTACGGCCTGCAAGCGACGGTCAGCGGTGAGGCCACCGGACCAAGCCCGCGCTTTGACTATACCCTATCTTTGCCAAACCTCGCGCCTCTTGTGGCCAACCTAAATGGGCCGCTGAGAGCGCAAGGAACCGCTGCGCAGAACGGCTTTGACTGGCAAGTGACGAGTGACATTGATGGCCCTGCTGGCACCAATGCCCGCGTGGCGGGACGTGTCGGTGGCGACGGTCAAGTCAACCTTACTGCAAATGGTGCAGCGCCCATGGCACTGGCCAACCCGTTTATTGCCCCGCGCAGTGTGCAGGGCCAAGTGCGCTTCGACCTCGCGGTCAACGGCGCACCGGGGCTGGATGCCGTGTCTGGCCAGATCACAACGAATGATGCGAGGCTGGCCTCCCCTGACCTGCCGGTCACCATCAATGATATCGATGCGCAGATCGGGCTGGGCGCTGGTCGTGCCAATCTGACCCTGCGCGCAGGCGTGGCTGAAGGGGGCGCGGTCACTGTGAACGGCCCGGTCACGCTGAGTGGCAATTTCCCTGCGGAGCTCGAAATCGCGTTACAAAACCTTGGCATCGAAGACCCGAGCCTTTACCGGACGCGACTGAATAGCGCGCTCTCAGTGAATGGCGGGCTCACTGGCGGGGCGCGTATTGCGGGCCAGATTGATGTGGGTGAGACGCAGGTCACCGTCCCCTCCTCCGGGCTGGGTGGTTTCGCGATCATCCCGGAGATTGTTCATATTGGCGCGTCCCAAGCCGTGCGCGTTACCCAAGATCGCGCCGGGATGAACACTCCTGCCGCGTCCGAGAGCGGTGGCGGGCCCGCCTACCCGCTCGATATTTCGATCAATGCACCGGGCCGGGTCTTCGTGCGCGGGCGCGGGCTCGACGCGGAGCTTGGCGGCAGCCTGCGCCTGACGGGCGACACGAATAACATCATCTCCGCCGGGCGGTTTGAGCTTGTGCGCGGGCGGCTCGACATTTTGGAGAAGCGTTTCGATCTTGATGAGGGCAGCGTCCAGCTTCAGGGCTCTTTCGATCCGTTTCTGCGTTTCGTGGCGACCACGCGCACCAGCAGTGGCACCGCAAGCGTGATCATCGAAGGGCCGGCCTCCGCCCCCGAGGTCAGCTTCACCGCCAGCCCTGAGGCCCCGCAGGACGAAGTGCTGGCACAGATTTTCTTTGGTCGTAGTGCCGCTGACCTATCTGCCTTTCAGGCCCTTCAGCTTGCCAATGCTGTGGCAACGCTTGCCGGGCGCGGCGGGGAAAGCGTGATCTCCCGCCTGCGGCGCAGTTTTGACCTCGATGATCTTGACGTGAACACGGATAATGAGGGCAACACCGCCGTGCGCGCCGGCAAATACATCTCCGACAACGTCTATACGGATGTCGAGGTGGGCGGCGCCGATGGTCCGGAGGTCTCGATCAATATCGACCTCACCCCCAGCCTGACTGCGCGCGGCACCACCAGCGCGCAGGGCAATAGTTCGATTGGGATTTTCTTCGAGCGGGACTACTAAGCGCGCATTTGCCGAGCTAGGCATTCCCTTACTTTACACCGCATGCCTTACACGCGACCCTCTGGACATTCCTTAGTGCATAATTTAATGTATACATTAATGGATGAGAACGAGGACGCCATGACCAACAGTTTCGACATTGCCATATTTGAGGGCGACGGAATCGGCCCGGAGATCACCGCCCCCACCGTAGCCCTTCTGGACCGGCTCGCCGCGCGTTCCGGCGCTTATGCGCTGAAGTTCACCAGCCACCCGGCGGGCGCCGCGCATTACGCTAAAACCGGGGAGAGCCTGCCAAAACCGTCCCTCTACGCAGCCGCCAAAGCGGACGCGATCCTACTGTCGGCCATGGGCCTGCCCGATATCCGCTACCCCGACGGCACCGAAATCTCCCCGCAAATCGACCTGCGCAAGGCGTTCCAGCTTTTCGCGGGCGTCCGGCCCGTACGCGTGACTGAGGGCGGAGAAACGCCGCTGAAGTTGCCCCCCGGCAAAGAGATTGACTTCGTGCTCATCCGAGAAAGCACCGAGGGGCTGTTCCACACCCAAGGCCGCGGCGAGGTGACTGAGACGGAAGCCCGCGAAACCCTGCTGATCACGCGTGATATCTGCGAAAAGCTGTTCGAATTCACCTTCAACCTGGCGGCCGACCGCAAGGCGCAGGGCCGCGGCCCAGGGCGCGTCACCTGCGTCGACAAGGCCAATGTCTTCCGCGCCTTCGCCTTTTTCCGCCAGCTCTTTGATGAGGAGGCCGCGAAACACCCGGACCTGAAAGCTGATCACGCCTATGTCGACGCCACCGCGCTTTGGATGGTACAAAAGCCGTGGGAGTTCGACGTCATGGTCACGGAAAATATGTTTGGCGACATCCTCAGCGACCTCGGCGCGGGGCTGATGGGCGGGCTCGGGCTTGCGCCTTCGGCGGATATCGGCCTATCTCAGGCGGTGTTTCAGCCCTGCCACGGCTCCGCCCCGGACATCGCCGGGAAAGGTCTTGCCAACCCGTTTGCGATGGTGCTGTCGGGCGCAATGATGCTCGATTGGTTGGGTTTGAAGCATGGGGTTCAAACCATGTGCGACGACGCGAGCGCGCTCCGCGATGCGGTCGATGCACAGGTGGCCGCGCGCGCCGACGTGACCCCAGATTTGGGCGGCACGGCCCGCACGGCGGAGGCGACTGAGGCCGTGGCAAAACGACTGGGATGCTGAAGGTCGCTTGCATCGGTGCAGGCTATTTCAGCCAATTCCATTTCGACGGATGGGCGCGCACCGGTCTTGCCGAAATTGTGGGCATCACTGACGCCGACCGCGACAAGGCCGAGGCGACCGGCCTGCCCACCTTTGACACGTTGGGAGACCTGCTCAGCGCGACAAATCCGGAAATTCTCGACATTATCTTGCCGCCTGCAGCCCAGGCGGACGCGATCCGCGCGGGGCTTGCACATGGGGTAGGCGCGATCATATGCCAGAAGCCATTTTGCCGCGACTTGATTGAGGCGGAAGAGATGGTCGAGCTCGCCAAGAAAGCCGGTATCCCGCTAATTATTCATGAAAATTTTCGGTTCCAGCCCTGGTACCGCGCCATCAAGGAAGAGCTGAGCAAAGGCAGCATCGGCACGCCCTTGCAAGCCACATTTCGGCTGCGCCCGGGCGACGGGCAAGGACCTGACGCCTATCTCGCCCGCCAACCCTATTTCCAGAAGATGGAGCGATTCTTGATCCATGAGACCGGGGTGCATTGGATCGATACGTTCCGCTACCTTTTCGGCGACCCGACAGCCGTCTACGCCGATCTGCGCCGCGTGAACCCCGCCATTGCCGGGGAGGATGCGGGCTTTGTCCTTTTCGACTATGAAGACGGTGTGCGTGTGCTGCTAGACGGCAATCGCAATCTGGACCACGCGGCCCAGAACACCCGCTGTACCATGGGGGAGGGATTGTTTGAGGGCACCGAAGGGACGTTGCGCCTGCATGGTGACGGCTCGGTGACGCATCGCGCCTTTGGGGCGCAAGACGAGCGCGAAGTCCTCGCCCCCAGCACCAGCGACAAATTCGGGGGTGACTGCACCTTCCACCTGATCAACCATGTTGCGCAATCTTTCGCCGATGGAGGCCCGTTTGAAACCGCAGCGGAGGAATACCTGACTGTTATGCGCATCGAGCAGGCAGTATATTCATCTGCAGCAAGGGAGCAAAAACAGCACGTTAGCGAGAGATGAACACACAAGACCACCGCATCAGATCAAGTTCCGGCCAAGCCGTTGAGCGGCTGCGTGAACTCATTTTCTCCGGTCAGCTCGGGGCTGGCAGCGACCACTTGGAAAGCGAGTTGGCGGAGAGCTTGGGAATGTCGCGAACTCCTGTGCGCGAAGCGCTTTTGGTCCTCGAAGGGCAGGGTCTGGTTGATGTCCGCCCGCGAAAAGGCGTGCGGATCAAGCCCCTCTCCCCCGTTGATATGGCCGAAATTTACGACGTGCTGACCGAGCTCGAAAGTCTTGCAGCCGCCAATGCCGCCCGCGAGGGATACAGCGCCGATGATTTGCAGCAGCTTGAACATACGATCAATCTGATGGACAGCGCGCTGGAAGAAAATGATCGCGGGGCCTGGGCGCGCGCCGATGATGCCTTTCATGCCGAACTTGTACAGCTGGGGCGCAATTCCCGCGTTGAAGCCATCGCGCAAATGATGTCGGATCAGGTGCGCCGCGCAAGGCTCGTGACCTTGCATATGCGCCCCGTCCCAAACCGTTCGAACGAGGATCACCGCGCAGTGCTTGATGCAATCGCTGCAGGCGACGCGGACACGGCAGCGCGTGTGCACCGCGAACATCGCACCGCCGCCAAAAAAGTGATCGTAGACCTGCTCGAGACACATCACCTCAGCAGCGTCTGAGCGCACACTTCCCCTCCTGTCGTCGCTATGCCAATCTCGCACCAATACCGATGCGAGGCGGCACCATGAGCATACCCTACCTGTCCCAAAGCGATCTTGAAGCGCTTGGCCTTTCGACGCAGCAAATCGTGGACAGTGTGAAGGACGTGATCAAGGGATCTTCTGAGGGTCGCGTCTGGTCCGCCCCAAAAGCCGCCTTCGCGCCCCCAGATGACGACCGCTACATGATGGCCGCCTTGGCCGCGATGGACGGGCCGTCGCTGTTAGCCGTGAAAACCGTGGTGCTGAACCCGGAAAACACCGCAAACGGGCTGCCCCAGATCAACGGGCTCGTGACCATGCTAGACAGTGTCACCGGGCTTCCAGTGGCCATTCTGGACGGCAACTGGATCACCGCCGTGCGCACTGCCGGTCTCAGCGCCACCGCCGCCACCTATCTGGCGCGCAAGGACGCAAGTACCATCGGGTTCGTTGGTTGCGGCGTGCAGGCGCGCAGCCATTTTGACGCGTTCGCCGACCTGTTCCCGCTTGAGCAGATGAAAATGTTCGGGCGCGGGCAGGCCAATATGGACCTGTTGGCCGAACGGGCACGCGCAAATGGATTGAGCGTCGAGACCTGCGAAAGCGGTCAAGCGGTCGCTGACAGCGTCGATTTGCTCGTGACTACCGTGACCCATACCGGTGGGGCGGAGCCGTTTCTGGATGCCTCCACCATGAAACCGGGCAGCTTCGCCACTGTCGTCGACCTCGCAGCGCCTTGGAAGCGTGAAAGCTTTGGCGCGCTTGATCTGGTGTGCGTCGACGATCTGGTTCAGGAAAAGGCCCTGCAAAACAAACTATGCAACCCAAACCACATCACGGGTGATCTGTCCGGGTTGGTTCTGGGGACATCTACGGCGCGCAGCGATCCGGCAGAGCGCAGCGCTTTTGTGTTCCGCGGCCATGCTTTGGGCGATTTGGCTTTGTCCTCCCTGGCGTGGCAGGCACATCAAAATGCTTGAGCTTAGCGAGATTGAGCAAGAGGCCTGGGCGCTGTTGAGCGCGGTTGAAGGTGCGCCAAACCATCCGTTTCGCACCGTCTCTCTGGCGACAATCGACACGCAAGGCCATCCGCAAACCCGGAACTTGATCCTGCGCGCGGCTGACCCCGCCGCCAAACGGATCACGCTGCACACCGACATCCGAAGCGCCAAATGGGTAGAGCTTCAGGCCAACCCGATGGTCAGCATCCTGGGATACGATGCCGATGCACGGCTTCAGCTGCGCTTTGCTGGGAAGGCCCAGCTTTTTGCGCCGGGCAGCGCGGAGCAGGAGGCCGCATGGCAGGCATTGTCAGACTGGACGCGGTCCACCTATTGCGGCGGACCGCCGGGGGACGATTTGACCCAAGGCTACGTGCCGGCCCCGCGTAGCGAGCCACCTACAACCGAGGAAAGCGCTTTTGGCCAAATGCGCTTTGGCGTCATTGAGATCACCGCCCATGTCTTGGATTGGTACCGCCACCAGCGCGGCGAGAACCTGCGCGCAAAATTTAGCTACGACGGCGCCGAATTCTCCGGGTCCTGGGTTAATCCCTGACTTTTGATTTAGCGCGCAATTTAAACCGAAAACCGGTGCCCACTTTTCGGATTGCGCTTTAGACTTTATAGTCCGGCAACAAGTCGAACGCCGTTTTCAACGCATCACCCCATTTCGACGCGATCTCGTTATAGACCGGGTCGTCCTGCTCGATCCTGTGGGTGCGGTCGCAATGGAACGCTTCCTCCTCGTAGACATGCACGTCAAAGGGCAGCCCCACGGAGAGGTTGGATTTCACCGTTGAATCAAACGACACCAAGAGCAGTTTCAGCACGTCCTCAAACGGCATCTCGGCGTCATAGGCGCGCACAAGAATGGGTTTGCCGTATTTGGCCTCGCCGATCTGGAAGAAGGGCGTTTCTTCCGAGATCTCGATGAAATTCCCCTCGGGGTACACCAGAAATATCGTCGGCTGCCCGCCCTTGATCTGCCCGCCCACGATGACCGAAGCACTGAATTGGTCCGCGGAGTCCGGGCCCGAGGGCGCGGAATAGGCGATGACCTCCTTCAAGGTCGCCCCCACCAGCCGCGCCACCTGAAACATGGTCGGTTGCGTCAGGATGGACGGGTCGCGGTCCTCCGACGCTTTGAAACGTTCCTCCAACAGGCTGATCATCGCCTGCGTCGTCGCCAGGTTGCCCGCCGTCATCACGGTAATCGCTCGCTCGCCCGGCACGCACCAATGGAACATCTTCCGGGTGGAGGCAAAATTGTCGACGCCCGCGTTGGTGCGCGTGTCGGACATGAAAACCAGCCCGCGGTTCAGGCGCATGCCAACGCAATAGGTCATAAGTCGCTCCCCAGCGGGTTGATGCAAAGTGAGGTAGGGTTACTGCTGAACCTGTAAAGAAACAACCAAGGACTCGTCGCTGGCGCCCATTCTGAAGCCAGAAATCGGGGCATCGTCGCCGGCGTCTCGGCCCGTGGCGATGCGCACGTAGCGCTCGTCCGGGCTGACGCCGTTGGAGACGTCAAAGCCGACCCAGCCCAGGCCTTCCAGATGCACCTCCGCCCAGGCGTGGCTTGCGTCCTGGTCCACCCGGTCATCCATCATCAAATAGCCGCTGACATAGCGCGCGGGGATCGCGGCCGCGCGGGCGGCGGCGATAAAAATGTTGGCGTGGTCCTGGCACACGCCTTTGCCAATCGCCACGGCCTCCACGGCGGAGGTCGTCGCTTGCGTCTGCCCCACCTCGTAAGGAACGGCCCGCAAAACCGCCGAGGACAGCGCGTGCATACCGTTGAGAACCGTGTCGCTCTCCCGGATAATCCCGGACAGCGCCTTGATCTTGTCATCCGCGACCGTCAGCGGCGTCGGCTGCACGAAATGCCACAAGGGCGCGCGGCCGTAGACCCGCCCCAAAACACCCGCCGCGTCATGCGTCTTGACCGTGCCTTTCGCGGTGATCACCAGTTGCCGCACGCCAATCTCGGCGCTGACCAGGTCCACATGGTTGCCGTAATGGTCCTGGTAGCTGGCCTCCACCTGCCCGCCGTCGACACGCAGCTCCCAGTCCACAACCTCCTGCATGATCGAGCGTTGCGGGCGCAGCCGCACTTTTTGAAGCGCGTAGCCCACCGGTGCGTCATAATCATATTGGGTGCGATGATGTATCTGCAGCTTCATCTATTCGTTGAACCTGTAATCCTGTTCAATCTGTATCCCGATCCGGGCGATGTCGCCCAGAACGGAGCTCAAAAATTCATGAAGCCCCTCGTCAAAAATAGAGGCGATGTCGCGGTCGCGCAGCCGCGCCCGAAGCGCGCGGGCCAGGACAAGGCTTTCTGAGCGCTCTCCATATTCCTCTTCTAGGTATTCAAGGTTCTCGCAAATCGTGGCCGCACAATAGGCGAGCGAGCGCGGCATACGGCGGTCGAGGATCAGGAAATCGGCGATGTTGGCCGAGGCGTAGTCGCCGTCTGTGGCCCATCTGAATGACCGGTGCGCGGAGACGGAGCGCAGGAGCATTTCCCACTGAACATTGTCCATTCGACTGCCCACGAGCGAGGGGGAGGGCAACAGCGCATAATATTTCACGTCAATGATCCGCGCCGTGCTGTCCGCGCGCTCAACAAAGGTGCCAAGCCGGGCGAAATCGTAGATATCGTTGCGCAACATAGTGCCATGCAGCGCGCCGCGCACCAGCGCGGATTGCTGACGGATGATCGACAGAACCTCTGGCAGGTCCGTCTCCGGCACCGGCTCTTTCAGCACATCCGTGAGCAGCATCCAGGTCTCGTTCACCGCCATCCAGACCTCGGTGGTCAGCGCGGTGCGCACCAGACGCGCATTGTCGCGCGCCTGTTTGATCACCGACAGGACGGAGCTTTGGTTGTCTAGGTCGCGCAACAGGTAATCTGTCACCCGCGCGCTGTCATAGCCATCATATTTGGCGTCATATCCTTGCTGCGTGGCGGAGGTGATGATGACAGAGCGCCATTCTCCATCCGGATCGGTGGACCGCGTCAGCGCGATCCGGAACCCGGCTTCGATCAGCCGCGCGGTGTTCTCCGCGCGCTCGAGCGCACGAAACATCCAGTATAGGCCGCCTGCGGTTTTTCCTAACATCGTGCGCCCCTACTCTTTCAAGACCCAAGTGTCTTTGGTCCCGCCCCCTTGGGAGGAATTGACGACAAGCGATCCCTCCTTCAGCGCGACCCGCGTCAGCCCGCCCGGCGTGATCTCCACCCCATTTGGCGACACCAGCGCAAAGGGGCGCAGATCGACATGGCGCGGGGCGAGCCCAGCCTCGGTAAAGATCGGCACGGTGGAAAGCGAAAGCGTTGGTTGCGCTATATAGTTCGACGGCTTCGCCTTCAGCTTCTCGGCAAATTCCGCGATCTCCTTTTTGGATGCGGTCGGGCCCACGAGCATGCCGTATCCGCCGGAGCCATGCACTTCCTTCACCACCAGATCGGCCAGGTTATCGAGCACATATTTCAGCGAGTCTGCCTCGGAGCAGCGATAGGTCTCGACGTTTTTCAAAAGCGCCTTCTCGCCTGTGTAGAACTCCACAATCTCCGGCATATAGCTGTAAATCGCCTTGTCGTCTGACACACCCGTGCCGGGCGCATTGGTGATCGTGATATTCCCCGCGCGGTAGACATCCATGATGCCCGGCACGCCCAGCATACTGTCTGGGTTGAAGGTCAGCGGGTCCAGAAAATCATCGTCGACCCGGCGGTAGATCACGTCGATCTTGCGGTAGCCGCGCGTCGTGCGCATCGCGATATGGCCATCCACGACGCGCAGGTCATGTCCTTCCACCAGCTCAACGCCCATTTGATCGGCCAGAAAGCTGTGCTCGTAATAAGCGGAGTTGTGAATGCCCGGCGTTAGCACGACCACAAACGGCCGCCCTTCGCAATTCTTGGGCGCGGAGGCCTCCAGTGATTTGCGCAGGTTTTTGGGGTAGTCGCTGACTCGCTGTACCTTGATCTTGGAGAAGAGCTCCGGGAACATTTGCAGCATCGTCTCGCGATTTTCGAGCATATAGCTGACACCAGACGGCGTACGTGCGTTGTCTTCGAGCACGAAGAACTCATCTTCGCCCGTGCGCACGATATCCGTGCCCACGATATGCGTGTAAACGTCTCCCGGCGGCGAGAAGTCGATCATCTGCGGCAGGAAAGCGTCGTTCTGCGCGATCAGGTCAACCGGGATCACGCCCGCGCGCAAAATCTCCTGCCGGTTATAGATATCATGCAAAAAGGCGTTGATCGCACGCACGCGCTGGTCGATGCCTTTGGACAGCTTGTCCCATTCGCGACCCGAAATGATACGTGGGACCAGATCGAAGGGGATCAGCCGCTCCTCCGCATCCTCATCGCCATAGACGTTAAAAGTGATCCCGGTGCTGCGAAAGAACACCTCCGCCTCTTCCGACTTTTTGGCCAGCCGCGCATTGTCTTGCTGCGCGAACCACGCGTCATAGCTTTGGTAGGGGTCCCGGACGCCCGTATCGGACGTCATCTCGCTAAAATAAGTTTTGCCTTTAGACATGGATAGCATGTTAACGAGTCGCGCGCGGAGGGCAACGCGGTTTCCCGGCCCGCTTGCGGATCGCTCTGCGGGGCACATTAACAGCTGGTAAACAGGTTTTTTAAACCGTTTTACTTCAAAGCTTTACAGGAAGCCCCGCATGCGGGGCCCCGCGGGCAAGGCGCTAATCAGCGCAAAGCGAAGCCGAAAAGAGGCACCTTGCCTCAATTTTCGGCAGGCGCTCAATCATACCCGGTCATCTCCAGATATCCCCGCCCTTCATGACTGCCCGTGACCCGAACCGGCCCCTCCCAATAGGGCACCGAAAGCGGCATCCATGCGTTCGGGTTGATCGCCTCCACAGTGACGTCGACCCCCTTCTCAGGCAACTTGACCCGCCAGGTCGTCGGCACCTTCCGCGGCCCGATCTCGGTCAGCTCCAAAGGCTCGCCCTGAAAGACGCCATCTTCAAAGGCCGTAGTGGTCCCGTCAGGCTCAATCCACGTGGCGGAAGTATAGGCGCTGCCATCCGTCTGGCGCAGCAAAAACCCCATCATCTTCGCGCCGCTTTCGAAAGACAGCGAGAACCAGTCCCACCCCGACTGGTTGTCCGACAAAGGCTGCGACGACCATTCCCGATCAAGCCAGGCGTTCCCGGTGACAGGCACTTGCCCCGCCCCTGTCTCGATCACCCCCTCCAGCGCATAGAAGGGCTGGGAGTAGTAGTAACTCGCCTGCCCCTCCGCCGATTTGACCGAGTATCCAGCCTCCCCATGAAAGATGAGTGGCCCTTGCGCCGTTAGCTGCACCTCATAGGCGAAATCAGGGCCGGAGGCTTTCAACGTCACATCGCCGAAATCAGGCCCTATCATCTGCCAATCGTCGATCCACGCCTCAAACGGCGCCTCAGTTACACCCGCCTGCCCAACACCGCCGCGTGCAAAACGCTCGGATGTAAAATGTTGCTCCGGCGTGGTCAGCGCGGCATGTCCCAGCCAAAGCTGCGGGCTCGACCACCCTTCGCCTTCTTCTGGCGCCATAGCCGAGCGGAAGAGCGTCCATTGCAACCCATATTCCGTACCATCCGGCCCCATCATATTGGCGGTGATATACCACCATTCGATCCGGTAGCTGGGATGCGGGCCATGATCTGCCGGGAAATCAAAGACCTTGCCCCGTTGCGGCACTGAGAACCCTTCCGCATCCGTCCCGAGCCCGGCAAATCCTTGCGCGAATGCGGCGACAGGCAGAAGCTGTGCGAAGATCAAAAACCTAACGCTCATTGGAAAACACCTTCAGCAAATCCGCTGGCGGCAAACGGGACAGCTTCAGCGCCGGCCAGCTTGCAGCAATAAGAGCCGCCGCTGTCGCAAAGAGCCCAAGCCGGGCGTAATCTGCCGGGAACAGATACATCGGCAAGCGCCACCCAAACGCCTCGACATTGACGATGGCGAGCAGAACCCAGGCCAGTGCCAGCCCCAGGGGCAGAGCAAAAAGCGCGGTCAGAGCGGCAAGGATCAACGCCCTGACGAGCTCCAACTGCCCAAGCTTGGCGCGGGTCAGGCCGAGCGCCCAAGCAGGTGCCAACTGCGGCACGCGCATCGCGGCCAGCGTCAAAAGGCTCATTAAGATGGCGAACCCAGCCACCGCCAATGTCAGCACATTCAGCGCGCCGGTCACCGTGAAGGTCCGCTCGAAGATATCCAGCGACAGCGCCTTGATGCTGGCCTGATCAACGATCTGGGTTTCGCGCAATCCAAAGTCATTGATCAGCGCGCGCGTCAGAGCCTCGGGGGCATCACTGCGGATGCCGAAATTCGTGGGCATCGCATCAGGAGCCAATTGCTCAAACAGTGAATAGGATACCACCGACTGCCCGATCGGATTGCCATAATCGCCGAAAACGCCCGCGATCCGAAGCGTGACACCCTCGCTGAGCAAAACCTCATCCCCGACCCAAAGTCCCGCTCGACGCGCCAGCTGTTCATTGATCAGGACAGCTTCGCCACGGGCTGTCTCCTCCCAAGGGTTGTCACTCGCATCCAGAAACCCCCAATTTTCGATATAGCTCGGCCCGATCTGTGCCCCGAACAGCTCGGTCGGAAGGCCAGCGACCTCCCATTCCTCTTCGACAATGGGCAGCACGTCGCGGGCGCGCGGGGAAAGGAAATCCTGCAACGCTTGCGCTTGTTCGGCGTCATCCGCGCGGACATAGAGTTCGGAGAAGAGCCGTTGGTCGAGAAAGCCAATGAAGGTCAGCCGGAAGCTCGACACCATGGTCGAGACACCGACATTGGCCGCCATCGCTAGGAGCAGCGCCATCAAGGCGAGGCTCAGCCCCGGCAGTTGCTGACGCGTATCGGCCCAGAACCATTGCAGCAGCGCAGATCGGCTCACCCGTTGCGCCAGCCCCAAAACCGCCGACAGCATCAGCGGCAACAACAGCGCCGCGCCCAGAAGCAGGCATCCCAGAAGCGAGAAACCCGCGATCAGGCCGTGCCCGAAATTCGCAAAAATGAGCGCCGCAAGCAGGAGGATCGCCGCAACGGCGCCTTGAACCACGCTTGTCTTACCCGAAAGCGCGCGCCAGGCCTGCGCCCGGCCTGTTTCGATCACTGAGACGCGCGACAACCGCCACAGCGCGCCGCTGCTGGCCAAGGCCGTGCCGCCGATGCAAATTGCAAAGCCCGACAGCCACCAAGAGGCGCGAAATTGCAACGTTCCGGCGACTTGCGCACCGTAAAGCCCCTCAAGCGTGGCGGCCACATCAGGCAAAAGTAGCGCCGCAATTCCGTATCCACACAAAACCCCGATGGCGCCGCCAAGCAATGCAAAGAGCAACAGCTCCGCCGCCATCATCAGGGTCAACCGAGCAAGCGGCACGCCTGTGGCGCGCAAGGTGCGGATCATCGCGCGGCGTTGTTCAAAAGCGAGCCCGATGGCGCCATGCACGATGAAAATACCGACCGCAAAACTGAGGAACCCAAAAGCCGTCAGGTTGAGATGAAAACTATCCGTGAGCCGACCCACATCTGCGCTGGCCGCTGCCGGATCAAGCTGTAATTCGGGCGCAATCTCGTCGAGCTCTGGCAGGTTAAGCGGCTGGGAAGGGGAAACAATCAATCGGGTCAGCATTCCCTCGGCGCGCAACAGTGCTTGCGCCACACCGATATCGGCAATGACCGTATCGGGGGCGAGGTCTGCGACAATCCGCAATGGGCGATCAGTGAGCTCCGCAAAACGTGACGCGCTTTCGGCGTTCACGCTCAAGGGCCCCTCGCGCAGGTAATCAGCGAAGTCGAACCCCTCCTCCGGCTGCACTGAAGACAAGCTTGCGGGCGCGGTGAGCGGGTCGAGCCCGATCAGGCGAAACCCGTTCCAACGCCCCTCGATCACCGGGGCCACCTGCCAGCCGGCGCGACGCAGCGCAATGTAGCTGTCCTGCGCGATCTCGCTGCCTTGGCGCGGGGTGATCTGGTCGAACTGCCCCTCCCCCAGTGTCGCCGCTGCCGCGTCATAGCTGGCACGCGCCTCAGAATTGACGGCCTGCACGCCGCTCCAAAGGGCTGTGGCCAGGATCAATCCCGCGAGCAAAGTGAACAGCTGTAAAGGACTACGCCGCCAATGCGACCAGAGCGCCTGTGCGACCGCACCTGTCATGCGAGCTGGCCGTGGCTCAGGCGAAGGACGCGGCCCATCTTTGCCGCTATCTGCGGGGAATGCGTGACGGTAATCAGCGCCGCACCGGTGTCGTTCACGAGGGCCAGCATTTCATCCAGCACTTGGGCGGCTGTATCCTCATCGAGGTTGCCCGTGGGTTCATCGGCCAAGACCAGTTTCGGACGCGCCGCAAGTGTCCTTGCGATGGCCACGCGCTGTTGCTGGCCGCCGGATAGCTGCTCCGGGTATTTTGAAAGCTGTTCAGTCAGCCCCAGCTTATTGGACAGATCGCGCGCACTCTCCTTGTCGTAACGCCCTGCGAGGCGGGCTTGAAAGGCGATGTTTGCGGCCACATCCAAAGACGGGATCAGGTTGAACTGCTGAAAGATCAAGCCAACCTCGTCGCGTCTGAGGGCCGCGCGCTCCGCATCTCCCAGATGCGTTATGTCGCGCCCTTCAATGGTGATCTGGCCGCCATCAGCCTGATCCAACCCGCCGATCAGGTGCAAAAGCGTACTTTTGCCAGAGCCGCTTTCACCGGTTAGCGCAAGTGTCTCACCGGCACCGAGACTGAAAGACACACCGCGCAACACGATAACGGGGCCATCGGCCCCGGAATAAGACTTTGTTACCTGAGAAACGTCTAGCAAGGCTGACCCGTCCGCCAAATCTACAAGTCTTTGATTTAGCGCGAAAGGGCGGAGGTCAACTCAGTTCGCCTTAGGCTCGGAGAACTCTTCCAGCTCTTCGTGGTGCCGGTCAAACTCGGGGACGTCATAGGTGGACCAGGTGTCGTCACGGGGCGGAAGCGGCGGGGCATCACAATTGCGCTTATGCAGCTGAACCTTGGCAATGAAATTCGCTGAGATCGGAGCAGTTACGAAGAGAAAGGCCATAATGAGCAGCTCATGATAGCTTTCATGCCCCAGCACAAAGGAGTGGATCATCGAGGCCAGCAGCATCGCACCGACCCCGACCGTGCCGACCTTTGTCGGGGCGTGCAGCCGGGTCATGCTGTCATTGAGCTTCAAAAGGCCGATCCCAGCGACCAGCGTAAAGATCGCGCCGATGAGCAGGCAGATCGCGACAAGAGCGGGTCCAATGGTTTCCATCATTCGATAATGTCCCCTCTCAAAACGAAGCGCGCATAGGCCACGGTCGAGACAAAGCCCAACATGGCGATGATCAGCGAGACCTCGAAGTAAATCTGGATACCCTGCGCGATTCCCAAGAGTACGATCAGGCCAATCGCATTCACCACCATCGTATCAAGCGCCAAGATGCGATCCCCAGTGTCCGGCCCGATCACCAGCCGGATCATGGCCATGATCTGTGACAGGGCGACCACCACAAAGGTGAAGATCAGCGTGTATTCAAGAAAAGCCGGCATCTCACTCATTTGAAAATCTCCAGCAAACGGGCCTCATAGCGGGACTTGATTTCGTCTCGGACGGCATCGGGGTCCTCCGCGTCGAGCGCGTGCACGAGCAAGCTATGCCCCTCGCTCGACAAATCGGCCGATACCGTACCCGGTGTCAGCGTGATGGTGCCTGCGAGAATTGTAATCGCCTCCGGCTGGCGCAGTTCCAGCGGCACAACAACCCAGGCGGGTTTGAGCTTGCTGTTGGGTTTGGTCAGCACGATCCAAGCCACCTGCACATTGGCAACCAGAATGTCCCACATCACCAGAAGCGCATAGGAAATGAACTTCCCCAAATTCAGCCCGTGCGGGCGATCTGGCCACCAAAGCTGTGTCAGCAACGGGATGATAATCCCGAGGATAAGGCCAAACACAATCATCCCGGCGGAGATGTCATTCTGCAAAAGCGTCCAGACAACGGCCAAAAGCAGCGTCAGAAACGGGTGCGGCAGAAGCCAGCGATAGGCTTTACTCAGCATCTTTCGCCTCCTTTGTGACTTTGTCCCGGGTCAGTTTGCCGGGCGTGTCGACCACAGTTGAAATGTACGGCTCCGGCGCAAAGAGCTGCTTAGACGTTGCCGTCATGTAGTCATGCGTGTAGCCCGCAAAGGCGGTGTAGAGCGCGAGCATACCAATCAAGCCACCAACCGAGACATAGGACAGGATCGACGGGGCTTCAGGCGCCTCCTGCCCGTCCTGCAACGGTTCGGGTTCAACGCTTTTTGCCTTCCAGTACATCACGCTGCCTGCGCGCGCGAAGCCAACCACCGAAATGAGGCTCGATATCAGGACCACCGCAAACACCCACGCCATGGCGGGTGTCTCAAAGGCTGCGTTCAGCAACATCAGCTTACCCAGGAAGCCTGACAGCGGCGGCAGGCCAGCCATGGCTATGGCCGCCACGAAGAACATGGCCGAGGTCAGAGCGGCACCCGCGATTGGCGGGGCCAGTGTCAGGTTCAGATGCGCCCTGCCCGCCCGTGTCAGGTCAGCGATCAAGAACAGCGCGGCCCCTGCCAGCGTGGAATGCACAATGTAGTAGAGCGCCGCCGAGATGGAGACCTGCGTGAAAATCGAGATCGCCACCATTACCATGCCCATGGAGCCAATTACCGAATAGGCCACAAGCCGGTCGAGTTTCTTTGCGCCTAGTACCCCGATCATACCGATCGCGAGGGAGACCAAAGCAGCGGGTAACAGCCAGGTGCCATGCAGTCCGGCCGTCACCTCAACCTCGGGGGAGAAGACCAGCGTATAGACGCGGATGATCGCATAGGCCCCAACCTTGGTCATGATGGCAAACAATGCGGCCACAGGCGCTGGCGCCTCGGCATAGCTAGACGGCAGCCAGAAATGCAGCGGCACCAAAGCGGCTTTGATCGCGAATACCAGCAACAAGAGTGTCGCGGCCAAACGAATGCCAACCGTCTCAGACGGGTCGACCAAAGCAACCCGTTCCGCCAGATCGGCCATGTTGAGCGTGCCCGTCTCCGCATAGATCGCGCCAAGCGCGAACAGGAACAGGGTGGAGCCCAGCAGGTTGAAGAGCACATATTGCACGCCTGCCTTCAGCCGCGCCTTGCCGCCTGCATGGATCATAAGCCCGTAAGAGGCAATGAGAAGCACCTCGAAGAACACGAACAGGTTGAACAGGTCGCCCGTCAGGAAGGCGCCCATGATCCCCATCAGCTGGAACTGGTAGAGCGCGTGGAAGTGCCGCCCACGATTGTCCCAGCCGGAACCGATTGCGTAAAGCAGCACAAAAAGCGCAAGGGTGGCGGTGAGCAACACCATCAGCGTCGAGAGCCGGTCGCCGACAAGCACGATGCCAAAGGGCGCCGCCCAATCGCCAAGCTGATAAAGCGTGACCGTACCGTCAGATGCCTGCCAGGCCAGACCGAGCGCTATGGCGATCTGCATCAGCACGCCCGCGACCGAAAAGACCCGCTGGATACCAATATGGTAGCGCGCGGCCAGCACAATAAAGGGCGCCAGCATCGCCGGAAGAATAACAGGAGCGATAAGCCAGTGGGTCATGTCGCGCCCTCCGTCTCGTCTTCATCCGTTTCAGCATCATTCACGCTGTCATCGCTGGAGCCCAGATAGGCGCCAAGTGCGATCATCACGACCACAGCCGTCATCCCAAAAGAGATCACGATGGCCGTCAGCACGAGCGCCTGCGGTAACGGATCGGCATAGACCTCGACCCCGTCACGCAGGATCGGCGGCGCGCCCACTGACAAGCGGCCGGAGGCAAAGAGGAAGACGTTGACCGCATAGGTCAGCAAAGCAATGCCCAAGATCACCGGGAAGCTGCGCAAGCGCATGACCAGATAAAGGCCTGCCGCGGTCATGATGCCGATGGCGGTGGCAACAAGAAGTTCCATGTTACGCGCCCTCCGTGCTTACGCGGCCCGCTTTGGGCGGCAACGGGGGCGGGTCGTCGCGAGACGGGTCAATATCCATCGGGTGATCGCTTTGCTCCGCGCCCGGACGATAGGCCAGACGGGAGAAGCTTTCGAGCGACAACATCACCGCACCAACGACCGCAAGGAAAACGCCGAGGTCAAACAATGCAGCAGTTGCCAACTCAAACTCCTGGAAGGGCGGGATGCGGACATAGGTGAAGTCTGAGGTCAGGAAGGGTTTCGCCACGAACCAAGACCCGATCCCCGTTAGACCTGCAATTAGAACGCCCGCGCCGATCACCCCGTGATAGGGGTAGCGCAGCCGCGACGTGGTCCAATTGAAACCGCTGGCCATGTACTGCATCACCACCGCGATAGAAACCACGAGGCCGGAGATGAACCCGCCGCCTGGCTCATTGTGGCCGCGTAGGAAGATGTAGAAACCCACCAACAGCACCACCGGCATCATCACGCGCGTCAGCACAACCATCATGGTCGGGTGCATATCGCCCGCGCGCGGCTGGTCAGGCTTGCGGTTCAAAAGCTTCGCGCGCACCGAGCTGTTCAACAGCGTCTCTGTCAGCGCGTAGATCAGCAGCGCGGCGATGCCCAGCACGATGATCTCACCGAACGTGTCAAAACCACGGAAATCCACCAGGATCACGTTGACCACATTGGTACCGCCACCGCCTTTGTAGGAGTTGGCGAGGTGGAACTCGGAAATCGGCGTCGCCACCGCGTCGCGCAGCAAGAAGTGATAGGCCATGGCTGTCGCAGCCAAACCGCCCGCGACGGCAATGATCCCGTCACGGGTGCGCAGCAACACAGAGCTTTCTTTCGGCGTACGGTTCGGCAAGAAGTTCAGAGCCAGCAGCAGCAGGATGATCGTCACTACCTCAACCGTGAGCTGCGTCATGGCAAGATCCGGCGCGCTGAAGAACACAAAGCCTACGGAGACCATCAAACCGACGATGCCGATCAGCACGAGCGCCAACAAACGGTTGCGGTGGAAGAACACCAGCGCACCAGTGGCCGCGACCAACATCAACCAACCGGCCCACATGACAGGCTCGGCCGTCTGCATCTTCCGCGTGGGGGAAGATAGGGTTCCGGTCGTCCACGCATAATAGCTCGCTCCGATCACCGCGACGGAGAACACCGCGCCGTAGCGGCTGAACGCGCCATTATGCAGACCGTGGGTTGTGGTACGGGCCAGCGATGCGATCGCCTCGATCAAAGCCTCAAAGATCACCTTTGCCTCGGGGCGCGGGGTATTCTCCCAGGTTTTAAGAAGCGGTTTGAACACCATAAGCAGCAGGAAGCCACCCACAACGGCAATCATCGACATAAACAGCGCAGGCACCAAGCCATGCCACAGCTTGAAATGGTAATCAGGCGTTTCCTTGACCCCAGCCAGAACGGCCTCGGTCACTTTGTAAATCGTGGGCTCCGCCAAAAACGGTGCGCAACCAATGATCACGACGAGGGAGACCAGAATTGCGGGCGGCAGCCACATCCCCGAAGGCGGGTCATGCGGCTTGGCCGGGTAGTCGTCGCGCACCTCGCCCAGAAAGGTGTGGCTGATGAAGCGGAAGCAATAGGCGGCAGAGAAAAGCGAGCCCAGCGTAGCAAGCCCTGCTACCAGCCAGGGCGTGCCGTAAAGCACCGTGTAGTCGGCCTCCTTCAGCATCATTTCTTTCGACAGGAAGCCGTTGAGGAAGGGAATACCCGCCATGGACAATGCGGCCAGCGTTGCGATCACGAAGGTAATCGGCATCAGCTTGCGCAAGCCACCAAGTAGTCGAATATCGCGGGTCTTGGCCTCATGATCGACGATGCCAGCTGACATGAAGAGTGCGGCCTTGAACATGGCGTGATTTAGGATGTGGAACATCGCGGCCAGCACGCCAAAGGCCGTCCCGGTGCCTAAAAGCATGGTGATCAAGCCGAGATGGCTGACCGTTGAGAAAGCCAAAAGCGCTTTCAGGTCATGCTTGAAGAGCGCGATGACCGCGCCCAGGACCATCGTGATCAAACCGGCGGTGGTGACGATCATGAACCATTCGGGTGTGCCCGACAGCACCGGCCAAAGCCGCGCCATCAGGAAAATACCGGCTTTCACCATCGTGGCGGAGTGCAGATACGCAGAGACCGGCGTCGGCGCTGCCATCGCGTGGGGCAGCCAGAAGTGGAACGGGAATTGCGCAGATTTGGTGAAACAGCCCAGAAGGATCAGGATCAGCGCAGGCAGATAGAGCGGGCTTTCCTGGATCAATTCTCGGTTCTGCAGGATGACGCTGAGATCATAGCTGCCTGCAATCTGGCCGAGGATCAGCATGCCCCCGATCATTGCGAGGCCGCCCATGCCCGTGACAGTTAGCGCCATGCGCGCGCCTTGCCTGCCTTCGGGCAGATGCTTCCAATAGCCAATGAGCAAGAACGAGGAAAGCGATGTAAGCTCCCAAAACACCAGCAAAAGCAGAATGTTATCGCTCATCACGATGCCGACCATCGCGCCCTGGAAAAGCAATAAGTAGGTGAAGAACTCACCCATATTGTCGTCGCGGGACAAATAGGCGCGGCCGTAAGCGATGATCAAAAGCCCGATGCCAAGGATCAGGAAGGCAAAGAAGAAGCCCAGCCCGTCCAGCATTAAAGTGAAGTTGAGGCCAAGTTCTGGCAGCCACAACGCGCGCGCGGTGACGACCTCTCCCGCCCAGACGGCGGGTAGGTTGGTTAAAAGTCCGATAAAGGCAGCCAGTGTTACGGTAAACGTCACGCCCGCGCAGGCTTGTCGTCCTGCGGAATTCATGAGCCCGGGGAGAAGCGCGCCGAGGAACGGCAGGGCTACGAGAAGGAAGAGGGACACGCGAACTCCTAATCTTTTGGGCCAAAGGTTTGCGGGGTTTTGTCGTAAATCCCCACTGGCCTCAAGCGAAACCGGACAAAATTGCGTCTCAGATAACAAGTCGCCTATCGGATACTAGCGTGGTGCGGCAGTTTGTCATCTCGGGACGGGTTCCCCAGCGTCAAATCGAAGAATGTATTTCTGAATTATACAGATTGTATTCAATTTTGAGATTCTGCAAAATCCACGCAGCACCTTGAAAGATTCGCTATGTCAGACAGCCCAAGACTCCGCAAAACCAAGCTCTATGAGCAGCTCAAGCGCGATATCCTATCGCTACAGCTTCCCCCCGGTCATGACCTGGATGAGGCCAGCCTGTCTGAGCAATTCGGCCTGTCCCGCACGCCGCTCAGAGAGGTTTTGTTGCAGCTGGTGGGCGAAGGCTATGCCGAGCAGCATAAAAACCGCGGCTGCCGGGTCGCGGAGATGTCGCATACCTCGCTGCGCAACTTTTTCCTCGCGGCGCCTATGGTCTACGGCGCGGTGCTGCAGCTCGCCGCGCAAAACGCTACTTCCTTGCAAATCGCGCGACTGAAAGAAGCTCAGATGCAGTTCCGTGCCGCATTGAAGTCGGGCTCCGCCGCCGAACGTAGCCTTGCCAACAACGCCTTTCATATGGTCACCGGTGAGATGGCCGATAACGCCTATCTGCAACCCAGCTTCCAGCGCCTGCTAATCGATCACGCACGCATCGGGGTGACTTTCTACCGCCCGCAAAGCGCTGAAATGACAGAAAATCTGTCAAAAGCCAGCGCGCAGCACGACGCCATTATTGAAAGCATCGAAGTATCCGTCTTGGTCAAGTTGGTTTTGGCGACCATTTTCGCTTCGCT
>JAPORH010000103.1 GCA_026710325.1 Litoreibacter sp.
CTCCTCGAGCTTGCAAACGCACTTATCAAAGCGAAGCGAAAATGGTCGCCAAAACCAACTTGACCAAGACGGATACTTCGATCGTGGCGCGGATGTTCGCGCGAAGACGATCCTCAATCGGATCGTAGCCCTCCTCATGCGAGAGGAGCGAAACGGCAGATGTTGCTGTAGTCTTTGTCATGGTGTGATCTCCTATGGCGGCTTCTACCGCCAGGTTTGGGTGTTTTTGTTCACCCGGAGATTACGCCAACTTCAAATTTCCACCAAATTCGCGACACCACCAGCGACCACGTGCCGACCCTCTAAGCCCCATCGATCCAGGTGGGGCAGACATGTCGGAAACTGTTCTCTTGGCCTGCTCATCGGCGCGATCACGCGCCTATCTTGAAGCGCTGTGCCACTACGGTATGCGACCGAAAGAGGTGTTCATTTTGGGTGCCGAGACGGACGCCGCGCGTGGCCCAAGAACAGGCAACCGTATATGGAACGGTCTTTTCATACCGGAATTGCAGTGCTCCCTTGAAGAGCTGTGCGGCTTGCATTGCATCCCCGTAACGCATCTTCCAGATCGCGATGTAAACGCGCCATCGACCTTGGAAGCTGTTGCAAACCTGGACGCGAAGCTTGTGATCTACTCCGGCATTGGTGGTCAGATTGTCTCTGCAAATTTGCTCGACGTTGCTCCGCCTGTCTTGCATATGCATTCCGGCTGGCTTCCCGACTATCGTGGCAGTACCGCCTTTTACTACGCAATACTGAATGGGCACTTGCCGTCCGTCTCCTCAATCTTGCTCGATCCCGGGATAGATACTGGCCCTGTTTTGATGCGCCAGGCATATCCTATGCCCTATGGCGGCATGAATGTAGACTTGCTCTATGACACTGCCATTCGCGCAGATATGCTATGTCGAACGCTACCATGCTTGTTGAGCGTTGACGGCGTTGAGCCAGAACTTGAACAAGAGCCGGCGATTGGAAGGACCTATTATGAAATTCATCCGATATTGAAACACATTGCCCTTTTGTCACTAACGGGAGACCCAATGTGAACCGCCAAGACAGCTTTGTGTTCAAAACCAAAGCGGAAACACTTCAAGATCTTCAGGGCAAAGTTAAAACGGCCAAGGTTACAGATCTGAAATTCTTTACGCTTTCTGAATGGGCCGCGACCCGTGAAAAGATCCTCGATGATTTGATGGCATTTTTTGGCGGCAGGTTCGTTGTGGTCCGCTCAAGTGCAGTATCCGAAGATGCAGAAGAAACCTCTTTGGCTGGGCAATTCGAATCTTTGCTGTCAATTCCCACTGATGACAAAGAGGCGCTGAAAACTGCGATCGATACCGTCGCGGAGAGCCTTCCCGGTGATGACAGGGACATGGTTCTGGTTCAGGAGATGACCCGGAACATCGTGGCCAGCGGTGTCATCATGACCTTTGATGTGTCTCGGGGAGCTCCTTATTATTCGATTGAATTTGATGATGAAAGCGGCCGCACCGACAGCGTAACAAGCGGTACAGGCGAGCACAAAAGCCTTTACGTTTTCCGCAAAGCTGACCCTGATTACATCAAGTCGCCGAGGATCCGCGCCTTTCTGGCCTTGGCTCAGGAATTGGAGGCGTTGACAAATTGTGCGGCAATCGACATTGAGTTTGGTTTAGATGATCAAGATCAGCTGTACCTATATCAGGTGCGCCGTATTGTTCTGGCCAAGAACTGGCACCCGGTTACAGAACGGCGCGTAGAACGCCAGCTCAGACATCTGGAGAAATATCTGGAAGATCGATCCGCGCCGCGCGGAAACCTGCTCGGTGACAGGACCATTCTTGCTGTGATGCCGGACTGGAATCCAGCGGAAATCATTGGAACGTCGCCGCGCCCGCTAGCGGCATCTTTATACCGGTATTTGGTGACAGATACGGTGTGGAGCCGCGCACGTTCTGCAATGGGCTATCGTGATCTGGGCGATATAGATTTAATGGTGCTGATGGGCCAGCAGCCCTATATTGACGTGCGGTGCAGTTTCAACTCGTTTTTGCCGGAAGGCACTGATGAAGAGACAGGCGCTACACTCGTGAATGCCTGGATGGATCGTCTGGACGCCTCCCCCGAGCTCCATGACAAGATCGAATTCGAGATCGTACCGACCTGTGTTGATTTTCTATTCGAGCAAGATTTTCAGTCACGTTATGCAGGGCTACTGAGCGCTAGCGCATATAAAGACTACGCTCAAAGACTGACCGAGCTGACTCGCTCCGCGCTCAAGCCCGGGGCCGAAAACACTCTTACAGTTGCGCTTGAACGCACCGAAACGATGTATGGTGCCGTCAAAAACAGGCCCGCCCCGGACTCGCCCTTTGGCCATCTCAATCACGCACAGTGGCTGTTGCAGACCTGTCGCGACACCGGCACGCTTCAGTTTGCTATTGCCGCGCGCCACGGGTTCATTGCAGAGGCGCTATTGAGGTCAGCCGTGCGACGTGGAGCGCTGACGTCTGATCGCTTTGAAATATTCAAACGGTCAATCAGGACGACGTCCGGGACCATGTTGCGGGACTTCGCACATGTGGCTTCCGGGGAGTTGGGCAGTGATGAATTTCTCGACACATACGGGCATCTGAGGCCGGGCACCTACGAGATAACCTCCTTGCGCTATGATGAGCGCGGAGATGATCTCTTCAGTGACACTATGGCATTTCCAGGCCATGTCGATCCGAGCTTTGAGCTGTCGCAGGACGAAAGTACTGCCCTTGGCCAGCTTTTGAAGGAAGCGCAGCTTGATGTGGTGTCACCTGAAGAGTTGATAGACTACTGCCGTACCGCCATCGCGGCCCGGGAGGACATCAAGTTTGCCTTCTCCCGTCTGCTCTCCGATGCTTTGTCTTCTGTCCTGAAATGGGGTTACCCGCAAGGACTTTCACGAGAAGACATTTCATTCCTCACTTGGCCAGACATTGAAGAGCGGATCAGCGTTCCGTTGCTCGATGACCTTGATCGGTATTTTCTCGGTTTGGCTCAGGAACGTCGTTACTCGAATACGACCGTCCGCTCTTTGAAATTTGCCCATATAATCTCACGGCCTCGCGATATCTACGTCGCCACCATGAACAGAAGTGTTCCGAATTTCATAGGTGCCGGGCAAACGACAGGTCGCATCCAAGTCTTGTCGCCCAAGTCATCAACTAACATAGGTCTCGAAAACCGGATCGTTTGTATCGAGAATGCCGACCCGGGATTTGACTGGTTGTTCTCTAAAGGTATTCAAGCTCTGGTCACAAGGTTCGGCGGTGCCAATTCACATATGGCTGTACGGTGTGCAGAATTGGGAATACCGGCTGCGATCGGCTGCGGCGATCAACTGTTCGAGCGGATCAAGGCTGCGCCCTCAGCGGAGTTGAATTGTACAGAACGATATTTGCGGCCAACCCATGTCTGACGCAAAGCGCCGCATCGGGCTTACGATGCGAACCGTCGAGGCCAGCGGATATGAAGAACCGCGAGATGCACTTGCACAACTCTGGCCTGCATTCATGACCGCTGCACTGCCTGATGCGGATTGGATGTATTTGCCCAGCCTCCTACCAGACGCGATTACTGATTACTGCGACGCTTGGGGACTGAACGGCGTGATCCTGACCGGCGGCGAAGACCCGGAAAGCTCGCCGCTTCGTGACCAATCGGAGCGCTCAATACTGGAGTGGGCTGCCCAGAAGTCGCTTCCTGTTCTTGGTATATGCCGTGGCCTACAACTGATGGCTGTGGCAGACGGCGGGACGCTGGAACCTATCGGCAATCATGTCGCAAGCAGGCATGGACTGGATGGAGAGTATGACTGGGAAGTGAACAGCTATCACAGTTCTGGCTTGCTGGATGTCCCCAAAAGCTATCGTGAACTCGCCAGGGCCCCCGATCACACCGTCGAAGCAATGCGCCACAAGCAACTTCCATGGGAGGGATGGATGTGGCATCCCGAGCGTGATGCGCCTTTCTCGACCGACGATATTCGCGAGATACGGAGACTATTCAAGTGAAAGCAATCATTCTTGCAGCGGGACGTGGCTCTCGCATGAAATCTATGACCGCGGCCAACCCCAAATGCCTCGTCGAACTTCATGGCAAACCGTTGCTCGAACACCAGCTGTCCAGCCTGCGCGGCGCAGGTATCTCAGAGATCGCGATTGTGACCGGGTACCGGGCGGATATGCTCCGAGGTCGCGCTACACATGAATTCCACAACCCACGTTGGGCCGAGACAAACATGGTCTCTTCCCTTGCAGTTGCTGCCGAATGGTTGGACGAAGAGGCCTGTATCGTCAGTTACTCAGATATTTTCTATGAACCGTTGGCAGTGAAATCATTGATGAAATGCGACGCGGATCTCGCCATCACCTTTGATCCCAATTGGGAACGCCTTTGGACAGATCGATTTGGTGACCCCCTGCTTGATGCTGAGACCTTTCGAAAAGCGGAAAGTGGCGTGCTTCTTGAGATCGGTCAAAAGCCTAAAAAAACGTTAGAAGTTGAAGGCCAATATATGGGACTTTTGCGCTTTTCGCCGGCAGGATGGGCAGAAATGCAGTCGATACGGCAGGGGCTACCAGACGCTCAGCGCGATCAGCTTGATATGACTAGCGCGCTACAAGCAGTGTTAGAGAACGGAAAAGTTCCTATTCAAACGGTCCCTTATGATGGGACGTGGGGCGAAATAGACTCAGCCGAAGACTTGGCTGTCTATCAAAATTAGCCTCAGTCTCGCGAAAGCTAGCGCGCCGCATCGCTTAACGTGTTTGCGTGCGACCTACAGTTTGCTCGCTTTGAGAAACTCATCGTAGTCGCGGTAATAGTCTGCTTCGTCATAGGGATGTGAGGCCAGCACCATGCAGACCGCCCCTTGGCTAAAGCTATCCATCTCTCTCCAGATCAACTTGTTGATATAGAGGCCTTTCTTGGGGTCGCGCAGCCAGTACTCGGACTTCGTTTTGCCATCGTCGATCTTGAGGCGAAAGCTACCCGACAAGGCAAAAACAACTTGTTCCAACTCGCGATGCGCATGTCCCCCACGCTCTGAATCAACAGGGACATTGTAAAGGTAGTAGACACGACGAATGTCGAAAGGGACGTGACGGCTTCCCTCGAGGAAAGTCAGATCACCCCGCGGATCTGAAATCACCGGTAGATCAATGAGGCGCACATGGCCCTTCGACTCGCTCTCAGAATGGCTCATGATTGCTGCCCTCAGCTATTGTGGCTTTTGGTAAATGGATCGCCAGTGATCATTACCTGACCCTACTTATCTCTGATATGAGGGGCTTGCAATTTGCTACTGGCGATAGTCTGCCCGAATTCAAACACGCTAGAAGTTAGGCCTTCCCGCGCAGGCGAGCAGCCGCTGCAGACGCGCGCGCCAGCAGTTTGAACCAGAAAATCGATCGACCTGCTTTGCTATAGACAACGCGGCGGAGGGGGGGCCTGACCGATATCAGGCCAAGTGAGAGTGAGCTTTGAAAATTGTGGTTCTGAAGCGTGCCCCACAGCGCCTCGATTCGCGGTACTTCGGACGCAAGGCTCGGACTATTATACAGAATTCCGCGCATTCGGATTAACGAACGCAAGCAGCGGAAAGCAAATGGGCCATGCACGTCATCCGGAAAGTCATAATCCTTAATCAGACGCCACACCCTCAAATTGGTGTCGGCCTCGTCCAGTCGCCCGGCAGAGGCCGCTTTCGTGATCGCCTGCGTATTGTCTTGTCGGTAGTAGAAAACACCAGAGCAGAAGGCGACCTTATCACAGTTCAAGTAAAAGTTGCGGACGGTGAATTCATCTGCGAAAGACCCAAAGTCCGCGAAGCCAAATTCTTTGAGAAAGGAGATTGGCCAAAGCGCATTTCCGGGGATCGACCAATTCAAAGATGCAGCAACGGCGTCGCGACCTGAAATAACTGCTGACCTGTCGCCAAAGTAGCCTGAGAGCCTACGTCCGCTGATGTCGCTGGACGTGTAAAATTCTACATCCGGGACCACAGCATCAGCGCCGCTGGACACGGCACGTTCATGCATGCTGCAAAGCCAATCGGGGGAAAACAGATCGTCTTGGGACGTATAGACAAAAAACCTGCCTTTGGCCTGATCGCGGGCATAGTTGATGGCCTTCGCAGCGGAACCAAGGTTGTTTGGCGTCGAAATATGGAGAAATCGAGCGTCTTTTGCGGAATATGAGGACAGGATCTCAGAGCTGCCATCACTTGATCCATCATCAATGCAAAGCACTTCGAAGTCTTCAAAACTCTGTTGTTTTAAGGAGGCGAGGGTCTCCTCCAGGTAAATCAGCCCATTATACACGGGCATTAGGACAGTTATCTCAACCATTGCTGACGGCTTTGCTAATCCGATCTTGCATTTTTCGGATGCGTCGCCGTTCTGAATGCCAAGTATAGAGCGCAAGCAGCGGGTGCCTTAGGGACAGGTTTCGAAAATTGGTTCGATCCGGCTCGTAGAACGCAATGCCAAGTTCCGATTTTGTTATTTCCTTTGCCAGAACTCCTAAGATTTCTGATGCCGCCTCAATTCCGGATGCTTTGGTGTCAGCCATGCGTTGGCGCATAATGGCGCGGTTGGCGATGAAGCTCTTCTGTCGCCGGTTTTCAAACTGGGATATGTCTTTGAAAAACAGATCTGAGCTTGTGATCCCCTGCCCCAACCTGTACTTGACCAGCGCCTCCTCGATCACATGCACCTTGCCTTCAAGCGCTGCCCGAAAGCCCATCACCAAATCCTCGTAAGCCTCTGGGTCGATTGGGCCGAAAGAGTCATAAAGACTGCGATGCCAGGCACCTGTCGCACCAATATAGAGCGATTTTGAGCGCGCTGCTTTCTCCAGATCAAAGCTGTTGTAGAAGCTCGCTGTCCTGAAATTACCGTCAACCGGTTTGCCTGAAGGATCGATGACATCGGCGTAAGAGCACACAAGAAGCGGGTGGTGCTTGTAGAACGCTGTACGGATTTTCGCCGCCCGATCGGGTAAGGACACGTCGTCCCCCGCAGCAGCAATAATCACATCACCTGAGCTGATTTCGTGGGCCTTATGTACATTCCCTGCCAGACCCAAATTTGAAGGGTTGCGGTTCAGTACCAGCTTATGTGGCCCGGCATATCCCGAGACGGTTTGTTCGATTACTTCATAGGTCTCATCCGGTGAGCAGTCGTCAGTTATGACGATTTCAATAGGGTCACCTTCCTGGGCAAGAGCGCTTTCAACAGCTTCGGCAATCGTGTTGGCTTGGTTATAACTGAGTAAAATGTAAGATATGGATGGCTTGGACATCAAAAATAGCTTTCATTTCTGGAGGCGGAATTCGATTGCCTGTATCTGTCAGATCTCAGCGGCGATACGATTTACCGCCTCAATGATCACGTCCTGATCTTCAAATGACAAGTGTGGCCCAATTGGCAGGCTCAGCATCTGTTCAGCCATGTTTTCCGCCAGCGGAAATTCTCCCGTTTTGAAGGCATTTTGCGAATAAGTCTGCTGTAAATGCGGCGGGATTGGATAGTGGATCATGGTTGCAATCCCTTTGTCCTGCAATCTCGCCATCATTCGGTCTCTCTTAGGGTGTTGAATGACAAAAAGGTGCCAGACCGGGTCCGCCCAATTCGGCACAAACGGGACGCTCACATCCCGCAATTGATCTACATAGCGATCTGCAAGCTTGCGTCGTTGCGCGGTCCATGCATCAAGATGTGCAAGCTTGACTGACAACACGGCCGCCTGCAACGGGTCAAGCCGGCTGTTTACGCCAGGCTCTTCGTTTACATATTTCTGCCGCGAACCGTAGTTGCGCAGCATCGATATGCGCGCGGCAATCTCGGCGTCTTTTGTTGTAACGCCGCCCGCATCGCCCAGAGCGCCTAGGTTTTTGCCAGGGTAAAAGCTCCAGCACACCGCATCTCCGTGCGCTCCAATCCGCTTTCCTTTATAGGTCGCGCCGTGACATTGAGCAGCGTCCTCAATGAGCCTCAAGCCATGCTGTCGGGCCACCGCCAAAAGCGGGTCAAGATCAGCTGGCTGCCCATAGAGATGTACTGCGATAATCGCGCGCGTTTTCTCTGTTACGGCATCTGCAACCAAAGAGGGGTCGATATTGTAGCTCCGTCGGTCGGGCTCCACTGGCACCGGTTTGGCCCCCACAGCAGAGACGGCAAGCCAGGTTGCAATGAACGTGTTGGAAGGAACGATAACCTCATCGCCCGCTTCAATTTCAAGCGCACGCAGGCTCAGGATCAGCGCGTCCAGCCCGTTGGCGACGCCAATGCAGTGCTCTGCCTCGCAATAGGTGGCAAAGGCTTGCTCGAAATTCTCGACTTCCGGGCCAAGGATATACCAACCGCTCTCCAAAACGCGCGCCACTGCTGCATCGATTTCCGAGCGGAGTTCAAGATATCCTGCGCGAAGGTCAAGAAAAGGGATTTGGGTCACATGATCACCGAAAGTCAGTCCATACCACTGTTGTCCTAATAGGGATTTACCTATCAAGAAAGAAGGTTCCGTCCCAGCCCAGCTATTTGAGCAAGATTGGACGTGAAAGCCGTTGTAATGTTCGTCTGGACTGTACGAAATCAAAGGTGAAACAAATCATGGCAAGACCTGAAATTTCGGTCATTGACGGCATCCGTCTCAGATTACGTTTGGTGACGTTGGACGATGCAGCTTACATCCATGCGCTGCGCCGCGATCCTAAATACAACAGCTACCTTTCCGCCTACCAAGGGACGGTCGACACGCAACGCGCCTGGTTAGAGGCCTATAAGCAACGGGAAAGCGCTGGAGCTGAGTTTTATTACGTGATCGAGCGGAGGGACAAAACCCAGCCATGTGGCGTCGTCCGGTTGTATGAAATTACGCAGGAAAGCTTCACCTGGGGCAGTTGGATACTTGACCATCGCAAGCCCGCAAAAGCGGCTCTGGAAAGTGCAACGCTCAGCTTCGGTGTGGGTTTCGAACAGCTCGGTTTGCCAAAAGCACTTGTGGATGTGCGAAACAACAACGTCAAAGCCCGTGCGATTTATGAGCGTTTCGGCATGCGCTATCTACGCCACACTTCGCTGGATACATATTTTGAATATAGTGCGGAGCAGTACTTCAGCGACCTGGATCATCACATGTCGATCCTTCGAAACGGATGACGTCAGATATTAAAACGCACCTCAAGCAGTGCGCGCTCTACTAGCTGGAAGTCAACAAAATCGGCGCCGACTTCCGCAAGGAAATTCGCCAAGTTCTGTCCGCGGAGCTCTTTCCAATGCACCACATGCACCGTTGCAAAGCTCGCCTGAAACAAGGGCTGATGAGCGCCACAAAATGAATCACAGATCATCAGTAGCGTCTCATCATTTGGCGCATCGCGCCGTAGGCTTGTAGCAATATCGACCTCAGGCCAGGTCGGGCCCGTAAAATCCCCCTCGCAGCTTTGTTCGGAACGCCGGTCATCGACCCCTCTGACAAAGCAGGTCTGCCCTTTATCGAAGTCGATAGTGTAATCGGTATCGTGGGCTTCGCCCAAAAGCGTTTGTGTCTTCATCATGCGGCTTAGATCATCACCGGGCACGCGAATTGGGGGACAAAGTCATACTTAATTGCTGAAGCGGTTCCCCTCCCTGCCCCTCCAATTGAGCCATGATCGCCCTATATCCCAGAGCCGCGCCGCCGGAGGTCCAATGTGTATCCGTCTTGAGGTAGGGCGCGTCTATGCGGTTGTGTCTCGAAAGTGGTGGAAATTATTCCATGGCGTCTCCGAGCGGCTTATTGTTTGGCTTTGTTATGC
>JAPORH010000097.1 GCA_026710325.1 Litoreibacter sp.
GCCAATGCTGTTCTGGGCATTGATGGCATCGGGCCAAATCCAGATGCGCAAGGTCAATGGCTGGGAAACCCTCGATCAGCCGCTCAACGAAATCCTTGACCTCGCAGCATAACAAAGCCAAACAATAAGCCGCTCGGAGACGCCATGGAATAATTTCCACCACTTTCGAGACACAACCTAGGTAAGAGCCTTCCCCCAGTTTTACGCTCGCCCCTTTTCCTTGGGTCCATTTATACCATGTTTCCCTGTCAGCTGGCGCAAATACGAGCTGTTCAATGACGGAAGCGCAGTCGGAAGTCATGCAGCCTGGAAAATCGATTTTCGTATAGGTTTCATCGATGACCGAACCGGTTCTCAGGTATAGTCTACTCGCTCGCAGGCCGTCGGTCTGATTATAGCTGGATGCATGCAGAAGAATGTCTTTCGCAGATAGCTTATCTCGGTTCTCGCCATAGGGAATGAGGTTAGCCGGATATAGCCCAACAGTGTCCGCGACTTTGAATGGCTCCCCCATCACATCTTCGCTAAGTCGAAAGCCCGGCATTAGTTCTTCAGCGTATCGTACCAACCATTCATCAAACGCGACACCTCGCGCATAGAACCTGTAACCAAAAGCTATGCCCACGATCCAAAGAGTGATGGCCATCACAATGAGAAGGTTTGATTTGCGTTTGTTGCTCATGAGTTTTGATCTGACAAAGAAAGTCTGTTGTAACGTAAATCAAAACACTGATTTTGGGGCAAGGAATGGTGCTGTGAGAGAGGATTGAACTCTCGACCTCACCCTTACCAAGGGTGTGCTCTGCCACTGAGCTACCACAGCATTTCCGGCGGGTTTTACGTCGCGTGGGCGGGGAAATACGATCAAAAGCGCGGCCATGCAACCCTTATCTGGACCCTTTTTGCCTTGGGTTGTAAGAGGGGGCATGAGCGCGAAAGATACCTCCTCAGGGTCGGGTAAGCCCAAGTCGGACGCAGAGTTGCGGGCGGAGCGGCTTAAGGCGGCCTTGAAGTCGAATATGGGGCGGCGCAAAGCACAGGCCCGGGCGCGCAAAGCCTCGGATGGCGAAGAAAAAGAACAATAAGGGCAGGCAGTTATGGACAAGATCGTGGTGCGGGGCAACGGCCCGTTAAAGGGCCAAATCCCAATTTCAGGGGCAAAGAACACCTGTTTGAAGCTGATGACGGCAGCACTTCTGAGCGATGAGCCTTTGACGCTGACCAACGTGCCGCGCTTGTCAGATATCAAGACATTGGGCGCGCTATTGGAATCGCTTGGCTGTGAAGTGGCGCTTCTGAATGGTGGGAATGTCATGGCGCTGTCGGCCGGGCGGATCACGAGCCGGAAGGCGGAATATGACATGGTGCGCAAGCTGCGTGCCTCCTTCAATGTCTTAGGACCGCTTTTGACGCGGGAAGGGGAGGCGACGGTCTCCCTGCCTGGCGGCTGCGCGATTGGCGCGCGGAAAGTGGATTTGCATCTGATGGCGTTGGAGCGGCTTGGCGCGGAGTTGACGCTGGAGGAAGGCTATGTCCATGCCAAAGCGCCCGAGGGCGGGTTGATCGGCGCGGAGATTGAATTTCCCTTTGTGACTGTTGGCGGCACTGAGAATGCGATTACGGCAGCTGTTTTGGCGCGCGGCACCACAGTGATCAAGAATGCGGCGCGCGAGCCGGATACGGTTGATCTGTGCAAATGCCTGAGCGCCATGGGGGCGAAGATTGAGGGCGCGGGGACGTCGACGCTGACAATTGAGGGTGTGGAGCGGCTGCATGGGGCCACACATGAGGTGATCCCCGACCGCATTGAGCTTGGCACTTTCATGATCGCGCCCGCTATTGCTGGTGGCGAGGTGGAGCTTTTGGGTGGGCGACGCGATCTCGTGGAGGCGTTTTGCGATCGGTTGGAGCAAACAGGGGTGGTGATCGAGGAGACGCCGAACGGCCTGATGGTGCGCCATGACGGATCACGGCTGCGCCCGGTTGATGTCGAGACGCAGCCTTTCCCCGGTTTTCCTACGGATTTGCAGGCTCAGATGATGGCGGGTTTGTGCTACGCAGATGGCGTTTCGGTCCTGAACGAGACGATTTTCGAGAACCGCTTCATGCATGCGCCGGAGCTCATTCGCATGGGGGCCAATATCGATGTACAGGGCGGGCAGGCGACGGTGACCGGCGTTGAAAGCATGAAAGGCGCGCAGGTGATGGCCACCGATTTGCGGGCCTCGGTGTCGCTGATCCTTGCAGGGCTCAGAGCGGAAGGGGAGACGACCGTTGCGCGCGTTTACCACCTGGACCGCGGCTATGAACGGATTGAAGAAAAGCTGGGCGCTGTGGGCGCGATGATCGAACGGGTGAGCGAATGAGCGAAGACGCGCGATTTGAGGACGGGGCGGACCGGCCGCTGCGGCTGAAAGCGGAAGATGCGGAGGATTTGCAGGTCCTTTCGTCTTTGGTGCAGGACGCGGTTTTTCCGTTGTCCGAGGTGGCTTGGCGCGCGAAGGAGCGCCGCTTTGCCATACTGCTCAACCGGTTTCGTTGGGAAGATGCTAAAAAGAGCGGCAGGTCCGCGCGCGATTTTGAGCGAGCGCAGGCCGTGTTGATGTTTGACGATGTGACGGGCGTGTCCCAGCAGGGGTTAGACCTGTCTGACAAAGAGGTCGTCTTGTCACTTTTGTCGCTGAGCTTTGCGCCGGGCGAGGACGGGGCCGGGCGGGTCGAGCTGACGCTCGCCGGGGACGGCGCGATTGCACTGGATGTGGAATGCGTAAACGCGCGGCTGCAGGATGTGACCCGGCCCTACGTAGCACCGTCAGGTCAGAAACCGTCGCATCCTGAGTGAGCGCGCTTTGCGCGCCCGTGATGCCCTTCGCTTGCGCTCAGGATGCCAAGGGGCTTTGCCCCTTCGGACCGTTTGGTCCTCATCCCCAGGATATTTTTGAAACAATGAAGCGGATTGGGCCGTTGAGCATCGCTGGCTCTGGCGATATGGGGAAGCATGACTTTGTTTTTGAACAGCTCTGAGCCCGGGTTCGACGCGGATTTCGCACGCCTTTTGACGATGAAGCGCGAGGACAGCCCGGATGTGGATGACGTCGTGGCGGGCATCATAGCAGATGTGCGCGCGCGGGGTGACGCGGCTGTGTTGGAGCTGACCGCTCGGTTTGACCGGTTGCAGCTGTCGGCTGAGACGATGGCGTTCTCCTCAGAGGAGATTGCGGCGGAGGTCGCCAAAGTCAGCGCCGAAGAACGTGCGGCACTTGAATTGGCGGCGGAGCGCATTCGGACCTATCACGCGCAGCAGATGCCTGAGGATGCGTCCTGGGACGGGCCGCATGGCGAGATGCTGGGCTGGCGCTGGACGCCGGTTTCGGCGGCGGGGCTCTACGTGCCAGGTGGCCTTGCGAGCTATCCGTCCTCTGTTTTGATGAATGCGATCCCAGCGAAAGTAGCGGGGGTGGAGCGGCTGGTGATTTGCGTGCCGACACCAGATGGGGTGTGCAATCCGTTAGTGTTACTCGCCGCGCAGTTGTCCGGCGTGGACGAGATCTACCGCATCGGGGGCGCGCAGGCGATCGCGGCGCTGGCCTATGGGACCGAGACGATCAGCCCAGTCGACAAGATCACCGGGCCGGGCAACGCTTTTGTGGCGGCGGCCAAGCGGCGGGTCTTTGGCAAGGTCGGCATCGACATGATTGCAGGACCTTCAGAGATTTTGGTGATTGCGGATCAAAACAATGACCCGGACTGGATCGCCGTGGATTTGCTGAGCCAGGCCGAGCATGACGAGAGCGCGCAGTCGATCCTGATCAC
The DNA here is from genome assembly GCA_026710325.1 of Litoreibacter sp. Classification (GTDB taxonomy): domain Bacteria; phylum Pseudomonadota; class Alphaproteobacteria; order Rhodobacterales; family Rhodobacteraceae; genus Litoreibacter. The sequence continues at coordinate 3,814 of JAPORH010000097.1, forward strand.
CGATGATGCGGGCTTCGTGCAGGCGGTGGCCGATGCGGTCTCCAAGCGTTTGGAGACTTTGGAGCGGCGTGCGATTGCCAGCAAATCCTGGGAAGACTTTGGGGCAATCGTCGTCGTGCGCGACATGGACGAGGCGGTGGCCTTGTCGGACCGGATCGCGCCCGAGCATCTAGAGATTGCATGTGCCGATGCCGATGGCGTGGCCGCCAAAATCAAGCATGCGGGCGCCATCTTCATCGGCTCTTGGACGCCCGAGGCGATTGGGGACTATATTGGTGGGCCGAACCACGTTTTGCCGACAGCGCGCTCGGCGCGGTTCTCAAGTGGGTTATCAGTGATGGATTTCGTCAAACGAACCACCTTGTCGCGGATGACGCCTGAAGCACTGAAAGCGATCGGGCCTGCGGCGGAGGTTCTGGCCAAAAGCGAAGGGCTCGAGGCGCATGGGTTATCGGTGCGCGCAAGACTGGATAAGGTAAACCAATGAGTAAGCTGGTTCATATCGATATCGACGATTCCGGGCTGCCCACGCCCACACCTGAGATCGAGCAGGAGCGGAAGGTCGCAATCTTTGATCTTCTCGAAGACAACAGTTTCGCGGTGCCGCGTGAGGATGTGCCTGAGGGGCCATACCGCCTGCATCTGGCCATAAGGGAACGTCGGCTGGTCTTTGACGTGGCCACAGAGGCGGAAGAAAAAGCCGCGGAATTTCACCTGTCGCTTGGCCCCTTCAAACAGGTCGTGAAAGACTATTTCCAGATTTGCGAAAGCTATTTCGATGCCGTCAAAAAGCTGCCGCCGAGCCAAATTGAGGCGATCGACATGGCGCGGCGTGGCATCCACAACGAAGGCGCGCGGGTGCTGCAGGAACGGCTGGAGGGCAAGGCAGAGGTCGATATCGACACGGCACGCCGCTTGTTCACGCTGATTTGCGTCCTGCATTTCGGGGGCTGAGGTGCCGGACGATCTGCCACAATCGGTTCTGTTTTGCTGCGACCACAACGCGGTGCGCTCGCCCATGGCAGAGGGTATGATGAAACGGTTCTACGGCACCGACATTTACGTGCAATCTGCGGGTGTGAAAAACGACCTCGATATTGACGGGTTCTCTGTCGCGGTCTGTGGCGAGATTGGGGTGGAGCTGACACGGCACCGGACGCGCTCTTTTGAGGAGATGCAGGAATGGGGCGACGACCTTTCCGGGTTTGATTTGATCATCGCACTGAGCCCGGCCTCCCAACGCCAAGCGCTTGAGCTGACACGGTATTTCCACCTGGAGGTGGAGTATTGGCCTATCCTGGACCCAACAGGTCTGGGCGAGGGGCGGGAGGAGAAGCTGAACTCCTACCGCCAAGCGCGCGACCAGATAAAAGACCGTATTTTGAAGCGGTTTGGGCCGGCGACCCAAGAGGATGCCAGCTGATCGAGGCTCGGATTTAAGAAAGGCGGCGCCGCCGGGTCGGTTTTGCCGGACGGAGGATGTTACTGCACCCCCGCATATGTCTGAAGGCCCGTAAAAGGCCCCAAATCGCTGCGATTTCGACAAATGGGCCCTGCGCGACGTGCGCCGCGACCCCGAAACCTGTTTTTGACGTCAGCGGCGGGTGTAGCGGGCAAATCTAAACGTTGCATGAGGGGAGCGGTCGGCACAGGCGCAACCCGTGCAACGCTTTTCTTCTTGAAAAACCCTTAAGGGCGGCGCATTTAGTGCCACGACCGCCAAACGGGGCGGCGAAACCACAATGGAGTGAACATGGCCAAGGAAGAACTGCTCGAATTCCCCGGTGTCGTGAAGGAACTCCTGCCTAACGCGACGTTTCGGGTCGAGCTGGAAAACGGCCATGAGATCATCGCGCATACGGCAGGCAAGATGCGCAAGAACCGCATCCGGGTCCTCGCAGGCGACAAGGTACAGGTGGAAATGACCCCTTACGACCTGACTAAAGGTCGGATCAATTATAGGTTTAAGTAGGTTCAAACGCATGTTTGAACCAGTGCGGGGGAAGCGCTTTGCCGAAGGCAAATTGCGGCCCGTCACCCGTATGAACATCTGGGCGTGGTTATGACGGCCCACGCCCCTGACCCCTCTCTCAAACTCATCCTCGGCTCTGGCTCCCCGCGCCGGTTGGAACTTTTGGCGCAGCTCGGGCTCGATCCTTTTGCTGTGCGGCCGCCCGATATCGACGAGACCCCTTTGAGAGGTGAGCTACCGCGCGCCTATTGCGCGCGGATCGCGCGGGCCAAGGCGGAGGCTTTGGCATTGGCAGAAGATGAGGTCGCGCTTTGCGCTGATACCACCGTCGCAATGGGACGGCGCATTATGGGAAAGCCCGAGGATGAGAAAGAAGCGGCCAAGTTTTTGCTGGCCCTGTCGGGGCGCAGGCACCGGGTCATCACCTCGGTGGTGGTACGCCGCGATGATCAGTTCTGGGCCAAAGACGTGGTGACCACGGTCAAGATGAAGATGCTCAGCAATGCTGAACTGAACTGCTACCTGGCCACAGATGACTGGAGGGGCAAAGCGGGGGGCTATGCGATCCAGGGGCCTGCTGGCGCGTTTATTCCCTGGATTCAGGGCTCCTATACTGGAGTTGTGGGCCTGCCCGTGTCGGAAACAGCAGGGCTTTTGCGCGCAGCGGGGGTGGTCGTTTGAAGGGGCTGCAGATCGTCATGGATCATCTGGCGGGCCGCCCGGCGGCTGCCTTGATGCGCGACGGGCAGTTGGACGATTTTCTGCTCTCGCCCCCGGAGGATGCGCCGCCCGCGCCGGGCGCTATCTTTCGCGCAACGGCGGACCGGCCACTGAAGGGTCAGGGTGGCATGATCATGACGCTGCCGGGCGGGGAGACGGCCTTGTTTCGCGGCGCAAAGGGGCTGAAACACGGGGTCAAGATACTGGTGCAAGTGACAAGCTATGCCGAGCCAGGCAAGGCTGTGACGGTGACCGACCGGGTTATTTTCAAAGGCCGTCATGCAATCGTGACGCCGGGCGCGAAGGGCATCAACATCTCCCGCCAGATCCGGGATGAGGAAGAACGTGTGCGTTTGCTCGACATCGTGCATGGCGTAGGCGCGGAGGGAAGCGGGTTTGGGCTGATCTTGCGCTCCGGCGCGGTTGGTGCAGATGACGCAGAGATTGCAGGCGAGCTTGAAGACCTTCTGGCCCTCGCTAGCGCCGTTATGGCGGATGCGGATGGCGCACCTGAGCTGCTTGTGGATGCCTCCGACGCGCAAGCTTTGGCCTGGCGCGACTGGCCGGACGCGCCGGTGGTGGAGGGGTTCGAGGTGCATGGCGTGCTGGACGCTTTGGCAGGCCTCGACAGCGACGAGCTGCGGATGGGCGACGGGTCGCTCTTTATAGAGCCGACGCGGGCGCTTGTCGCCGTTGACGTGAATACTGGCGGCGATTTCTCCGCCGCGGCGGGCTTGAAAGCTAACCTCGCCTGCGCGCGAGCGCTGCCGCGCCAATTGCGCCTGCGCGGCCTTGGCGGGCAGATCACGCTGGACCTTGCCCCCATGCCCAAGAAGGACCGACGCGCTTTTGAGCAGGCCCTGCGCGCAGCGTTCAAGGCTGACCCGATCGAGACCGCACTTGTCGGTTGGACGCCCTTGGGCCATTTTGAGCTGCAACGCAAACGCGAACGCCTTCCCCTACCCAAAGGACTAGCTGCATGAGTTGCCCGATCTGCCAGAAAGACGCGGTTCAGAAGTACCGCCCGTTTTGTTCCAAACGCTGCGCCGATATCGATCTTGGTAAATGGATGAGTGGCCAATATGCGGTGGCCAGCACGCGCGAGGAAGATGCGGAAGAGGTCATGGATGCGCTGGAGGAGGCACTTTCAAACCCAACGGATGATGATGCGTCAAAGCTCCACTGAGCCCGCCTTATTTTTTTCACAACAATAGGCTGGACAGGCCGGAAGGGCTGACATAAACAGCCAAAACTGTCGCTACAACATACCTCTCGCGACAGTCCCGGCGCCCGGGTAGCTCAGGGGTAGAGCAGTGGATTGAAAATCCTCGTGTCGGTGGTTCGATTCCGCCCCCGGGCACCATTTAAATAACACGAAAACAGTAACTTACTGAATTTCTGCGTCGCAGCGTAAATTGCCGAAAACCCCAAAATACTCTATCACAGTGTTAGCACAGTTGGAAAAACGTCAGTTAGCACAGCTGGTTGTGAGCGCCGCGCCGTGCACCTAGCACAGTTCTAGCACAGCAGCCTAGCAACGCTCCTTGCCGCGCTTATGGTGCTTTGGGAGTGATGATTTGGCTTTAAGTTTTTGGAATTACTTCTTAATTATTGGGGTTGCGGTTTCTTTCGTGCTGCTGGGTCATTGATGTTAGCAAGGCACTACTAGAACGGTGTTTCAGCCATTCCTGAGTTGGCTGCCTAATATCAGTTTCGTTTAGGTGTTCACCAACATCGGCCAACTTGTATGTTTCGGAGAGTGGGTCAGATCCATGTACTTGGCTGGCGAAGACTGCGTTGCTTTTCGAACCATTTTCGTCAGAGGCCTCGACAAGGCGATCATACCATCGGTCATCTTCACTAATGCGCCAGATAATGCATTTCGAAGTAATGTACCTTTGAGGCATGCCACAAATCATTGAGATTTCGCCTTTGATGAAGTCGTCCTGCCTCATCTGATCTAACAAGAAACTGGCAGTGATCCGCCTTTCGGGCTGTTGGGTGTCAACTGAAAGTAAATTGAGGATAATTCTACTTCCAAAGAATTCTGCAGAACCGAACATTAGGCCGCGGTCAGTAATATAAGCTCGTACTACCTGATCAGCGGATGATGGGATGTAGATCAGCTGCTCGTTGAATAGGTCGACTCGCATGTCTAGCTCTTTGGTAACTAGAACGTATGGCCCGCTGTAGAGTAGTCTATCGCTCTCGGCTTGTGGGCTAAGTGCATGATTGACTTTTTGAGACCGACAGAACTCAAGCGCGTGATCGAATGTCTTAGGGCCTGTTGCGACCTTAATGCTTGAGGCTCTTAAGAGGCCAAGGCCTTCTAATTCGGAGCTAAGATGATCGACCACGCTGCGCTGCTCAGCCGTAATTCCCTCATCTACTAGACATTGCAGGAAGCGGTGAAGAAAAGTCCGCGTCTTATCTTGTCCAGAGGGGTAGGCAAAACCGGATCTGTTGACCAGAGAACGCTCGGATGTTGGCGGAAACCCGTAGGTTTGAGCGAATTTTGGGTTTCGACCAAATGCTCTGATCTTTGAGTACAGTTCATCTTCGCCCCAGCCAAAGGCAGTGGCGAGTGGTTGTAAGTCCATGGTTTTGGCAGCAGCAGCCATCTCCAAATCCCCCAAGACAGATCAAGGATATGGAAAAAAGTGTTTTTTGCCACATTTTTGCGCGCAAAAATGCGAGGAAAACACTGATGGCTAAACTTTTGCGCAGGAAGCAACTCGGTTTTTCCTAGGTTCGGCAGAATTCCCGCAAAAAACGTCATAACGCAAAAATGCAGACTTTCGCGGACGTTTTTCTGTGGCTGAACCCCCTTAATATACTGATTTTGCATAGAAAAATATTCTGATTGCGCTTCGAATGCTTCTTATCATCCGGCTAAGTGAATGCAGAAAAGGAGCATCAAAATGAATGGCTTTCTGCTGCAATACATCATACGGAGTGCGCACCCTCTGGATACAGATGAGGTGCGACTGTGTGCCATGTTTTCCGGTTCTCAGCGGCTTGAGCATGGTCCAATCCCTAGGTTCTCTCGTGCAGAGATGCCGAATCGGACGGTGACCATTGCCGTCGATGAGGCTGAAGACTAAGCTCTGACAATTGTCTTTTGAACAAAGCGGGGACGGTTGCGCTACCGTCCCCGATGCTTTTGAGCCCCGCTAATTCAGTACACTCTTCAGTCGCTCTTTGAACCATATCGCCATAACGCGCACGGACCCAACCAAAGAGGGGGTATGAATGATTTGTGATCGGCCAAACGCCCTGAATTTGTTAGTGGAT